>CACPLE010000007.1 GCA_902634695.1 uncultured Pelagibacteraceae bacterium | reverse complement strand
AAAATAGCATCTGAAATTGGCTTACCACTTGTTGTGCGGCCTTCTTATGTATTGGGAGGTAGAGCCATGGAAATAGTTCATGAAAAAAACCAACTAAAAGATTTTGTTCAAGAAGCATTTAAGGCTGCAGAAAATAATCCAATTTTAATTGATAGGTTTATTAATAATGCAATGGAAGTAGATGTTGATGCAATATCTGATGGCAAGGATGTTTTTGTTGCTGGAGTTATGCAACATATCGAGGAAGCCGGAATTCATTCTGGAGATTCAGCATGTTGTATACCTCCAGTAGCTATAAAAAAAGAATTAATTGATGAAATTAATAATCAAACTAAAAAATTAGCATTAGCATTAAAAGTTAAAGGTTTTATGAACGTTCAGTTTGCAATTAAAAACGATGAAATTTACATTATTGAAGTTAATCCAAGAGCTAGTAGAACTGTACCTTTTGTTTCTAAAGCCAAAGGAATTCCTTTAGCCAAAATTGCTTCAAGAATAATGGCAGGAGAAAAATTAAAAAAATTTAATTTAAAAGATAAAAATAAAAACATTTTTGCTGTTAAAGAAGCTGTTTTCCCATTCAATAAATTTCCAAACGTTGACGTTTTGTTAGGCCCAGAAATGAAATCAACTGGAGAAGTAATGGGATTAGATAAAGATTTTGGTTTAGCGTATGCCAAAAGTCAAATCGCTTCACAAAATTCTCTACCAACCAAAGGACTGGCATTTATTTCTCTAAAAGATAGACACAAAAATGAAGGAGTGGACTTGGCAAAACAATTAGTAAAATTAGGTTTTACATTGTGTGGGACTGAAGGAACTGCAAATAGAATTATGAAAAATGGTATTAAGTGTAAAAAAATAAATAAGGTTAGCGGAGGTTCTCCACACATAATTGATGTATTGAATTCAAAAAAAATTGCATTAGTAATTAATACTGGAGGTGGAAAACGTGCGTACCGTATACAAGACTCTACGTCTTTAAGAAGATCAACTTTGATAAATAAAGTTCCTTATTGCACAAATATGTCAACAGCGTATGCTTTTTTAGAAGCTATTAAATCTTTGAAAACAAAAAAAATAGAAGTCAAGTCTTTACAAGAAATTTAATCTTCAACTTTCCAATCAGTTTTGAATGTAACATAATTTACTTGAAGGCAACGTCTTTCTTTAATAATTTCTTTTTTTTCCATTCCATGCCAAGTATTAGGTCCGCTTGAAAAGAAATAACCATAATTATCTCTGTATGGAAGAGTTTTGACTTTTTTTAATTTATTATCGTAAAAATCCGTACCCAAATCTTCATTTTCATTAAATTTATTAACAAAAAGTAAGCATGAAATAAGTTTTTCTTTAATATCGCAATGTGGTTTTAACCAAAAACCTTTTCGATCACATATAACTTCAACTCGAACATAAGAATTAGACAAATCCTTTCCAATTAAACTTGAAATTTTTTCATAAGTTTTTTTATTTTGAAGTTCTTGAATAAAATTTATTAAATTTGGAAATTTATTTGCGTTTTCTTTTGTTATGAAACATCTAAATTTTAAAGCTTTTCCTCCATCAGAAATACCTTCTCTAAATTTTCCTTCGCCTCCATCAATTGCTCTAGTTCCATCATAATTAAGATTATACTCAGTTGGATTTGCAATATCGGCATTCACAATCTCATTAACCTGTCCTTCAGTTAAAGGTTCATTTAACTCCCAATGAGCAAAAGGACTTTTAAACTTTTTAGATTTTTTTTCAATTGAATTTAAAAATGACATTATATTATTTTTTTTTTGATTTCTTCTGCTATCCTAGCTGTTTCATTTAAGCTTTTATAGTTCCAAACCTCAAGTTTTTCATTTAAATTTTTTGTTATATTTAATTTACCAAATAATTCTCTAAAGATTTTAAATCTATGATCATTCCTTTTTGCTGGTAAATCTGCAATATATATTGGTTTTCCTGTAATAGCTGCCTCCGATATCATAGAAGTGGAGTCGCAAGTTACTACAATATATTTTGCTAATGATAACCCAGAAAGATAAGCTTTTTTATCAATATTAGTAATTACAAGATTTTCTTTGCCCAATAATTCATCTACTAGATTTATCGTTTTTTTTGGGGGTTCTCATTGATGGAATTACTATAGCTTGTAAATTATTAGTGCTCAAAATTTTTTTAATTTTATCAAAAATATTTATTAAATTTTGATCATCATAGTCATAGTATTTGTTAGGACCTCCTAAAACCAATAACAAATAATCCTTATTTTTTTTAAGTTTTTCTTCAAGGTAACTGTGATTGTTTTTAATCTCATCTAAATTTAAATAGTGAATAGCTCCTTTTGATGTAATAACATTTTTTCCATTTAAACTGTCGTGCTCCGGAGTGATTATGAAATCAAAATTACTTAGTGAAACTTTAGGATCTTGGATATGAATATTAAAAATTTTTTTATTTGAATTTTTTTTCAAATAAATTGAGGGAATTACACTTTTTCTTCCACAGGAAATGATTATGTCAAAATCTGGAACATCAAATTTTTTAAAAACTAAGTTTGAGACTGGAGTTAAATTAGGAGGAATCATTTTCCAAAAACTATTTAGTTCAACTTTCTGGTGAGTAAATTCAATATCTAGAGCTTTGGCTAAACCTTCGACTTGGCTTATCATGCCATGCATTCCTTCTGTCAATAATAACCCTTTTAATTTGCTCATTAATTACTATATAGCTTTGATATGAATCAAAATCCAACTAAACACACAAAAGTGTTAATAATTGGATCAGGTCCAGCCGGATATACAGCTGCGGTTTATGCTGCAAGAGCAATGTTAAAACCTATTATGGTTTCTGGTATGGAACCAGGTGGACAATTAACTACAACAACTGATGTTGAAAACTATCCTGGTTTTGCTGAAGTCATTCAAGGGCCATGGTTAATGGAACAAATGCGAGACCAAGCTAAAGCTGTAGGCACAGAAATGATTGAAGATCACATTTCTTCAGTAAATTTAAAATCTAAACCTTTTGAAGCTATTGGAGATGGTGGTCAAAAATATACCGCAGATTCAATTATAATTTCAACTGGAGCTCAAGCAAGATGGTTAAATATTGAGTCTGAACAAAAATTTAGAGGATTTGGTGTATCAGCTTGTGCAACATGTGATGGGTTTTTCTTTAAAGATAAAACAGTTGCAGTTGTTGGTGGTGGAAATGCTGCAGTTGAAGAAGCAATGTTTCTTACAAAATTTGCATCTAAAGTTCAATTAATTCACAGAAGAGATTCTTTAAGAGCTGAGAAAATGCTCCAAAGCAAATTAATGGCTAACAAAAAAATTGAAATTATTTGGGATAGTGTTGTTGAAGAAGTTATTGGAGACAATGATCCTAAAAATGTTAAGGGATTAAAAATTAAAAATGTAAAAACGAATAAAATTGATGAATTAAAAATTGATGGATTATTTATTGCAATTGGACATGATCCAGCAACTCAACTATTTAAAGATCAATTAGATATGGATAAACAGGGCTATTTAACAACAAAACCAGACTCAACAGAAACAAATGTACCAGGTGTTTTTGCTGCGGGAGATGTTAAAGACAAAATATTTAGACAAGCTGTAACTGCTGCAGGAATGGGTTGTATGGCTGCTCTTGAAGCTGAAAAATTTTTATCTAACTAGTTATTGGCAACTTCAACTATTTCGTTTGACTCAAATACTATCTTTGTAGAGTCAATATTAGAAACTTTAATCATTGCTTGTGCAACTTTTTCAGATTGAATAGGTTTCATTTTTTTTAATGGACCTAAAAATAAAGGTGAAAGTAACCTAAACAAAAATATACCTATTTTCTCACCAAATCTTTTTTCTTTTCTATTGCCCAATAAAAATGAAGGCCTCATTATCCCAAGTTTTGCAAAATTTAATTTCTTTAGTCCCTCTTCAACTTCACCTTTGTATCTCAAATAATCCCCTGAATTTTTTGGATCTGCAAACCCAGATGAGACGTAGATAAAAGAATTAACTGAATTTGATTTTGCAATCTCAGCGATTTCTACAGGCATATCTCTTTCTATTCTTTTATACTCTTTTTTATTAGGTGATTTTTGTTTTGTTGTTCCAATACAAAAATAACAATCATCACCTTTAATATCTTCTGTGTGTTTTTTTAAATTATTAAAGTCTGTTTTAATTATTTCCATTTTTGGATCTTTGATTTCTGGTTCTGAACGAACGAATATCTTAATTTTATTATAATCATTATTTTGAATTAAGTTATTGAGTAGATGCCCGCCAATTAATCCTGTTGAGCCAAATAATAAGGCTGTTTTCATTAGTTAGCTCAAACTTTCACAAAAAGATTTGATTCTTTCCATGGCTTTTTTTAAATTTTTCATTGAGGTTGCATAAGAAATTCTAAAGTAACCTTCCAATCCAAAAGCTGAGCCTTGCACTGCAGCTACATTTGCTTTTTCAAGTAACTTTTGAACAAAATCAGTATCTTTTTTTAATTTAGTTTTTTTATTCAAAAGACCTTTGCAACTTGGAAATACATAAAATGCTCCATTAGGTGTTAAGCATTTAATTCCTTTAATTTTGTTTAAGCTCTTAACAACAAAATCTCTTCTTTTTTTAAATTCCTTAGATCTTATTTTTATAAATTTTTGAGTCCCGTTTAAAGCTTCAACTGCAGCTGCTTGACTTACGGAAGAAGGATTTGATGTTGATTGAGACTGAACTTTACGAATAGCTTTAATAATTTCTTTTGGTCCCCCTGCATAACCTATTCTCCATCCTGTCATCGCATAAGATTTGCTCACACCATTCATTGTCAAAGTTCTATTTTTTAAACTGGATATTTGAGCAATGGTAAAAAATTTAGCTTTGTCATAAGTGATATGCTCATAGATATCATCACTTAAAATTTGAATTTTTTTTCGTTTAATTAACACTTGAGATAATTTTTTTATCTCAGCCTTTGTATAACTTGCTCCTGTAGGATTTGAAGGTGAATTTAATATTAACCACTTTGTTCTTTTAGAAATAGCTTTTCTTAATTTTTCTGGTGTTAATTTAAAATTATCTGCTTCATTGCATTTCACAATTTTTGGTTTGCCCCCAGCCAACAAAACCATATCAGGATAGGAAACCCAAAAAGGTGCTGGAATAATTACTTCGTCTCCTCTATTTAAGGTTGCCATGAATGCATTGTAAAGAACCTGTTTTCCACCAGTTCCTACAGTTATTTCGTCACTTGAGTATTTTAAATTATTTTCTTTTCTAAATTTTTTAATAATTGCTTTTTTTAAAGATGGAGTTCCATCAACAGCCGTATATTTGGTATCACCACCCCTAATGGCTTTTATGGCTGCATTCTTAATGTTATTTGGCGTATCAAAATCTGGTTCTCCTGCTCCTAGTCCAATTACATCTTTCCCAGCTGCTCTTAATTCTCTAGCTTTTTGAGTAACAGCTATAGTTGGTGATGGTTTAATTCTTTTTAAACTATCTGATATTATGCTCATTGAAAAATATTAATATTCTAATACCTTGTTTACTTTATGCAAAATACTTATCAAGATTTAATTACAGATATTCAAAGTAAAAATCCACAAATAAGCAGGAAACCTGAAGGTGGTAAAAAATTTAAACTTGTAACAGATTTTAAACCTGCAGGAGATCAACCAGAAGCAATAAAAAAATTGGTTATTAATGCAAATAAAGGTGAATTTAACCAAGTTCTTCTTGGGGTCACAGGCTCTGGAAAAACTTTTACAATGGCAAAAGTAATTGAACAAACAAATAGACCTTCCTTGATCTTGGCTCCCAATAAAACTTTAGCTGCTCAACTTTATGGAGAAATGAAAACTTTTTTTCCTGAGAATGCAGTAGAGTATTTTGTTTCTTATTATGACTATTATACACCGGAAGCCTATGTGCCCAGGTCAGATACTTATATTGAAAAAGAAGCTTCTATTAATGAGCAAATAGATCGTATGAGGCACTCAGCAACAAGATCCTTACTAGAACGTGATGACGTTTTGATTGTTGCAAGTGTATCATGCATCTATGGCTTAGGCTCAGTTGAGGCCTATAGCAAAATGACAATAACTCTTGAAAAAAATTCAAAATATAACCGAGAACAAATTATCAAGTCATTAGTTAATTTACAATATAAGAGAAATGATCAAAATTTTTATAGAGGAACTTTTAGAGCTAGAGGAGAATATTTAGAAATTTTTCCTTCACATTTGGAAGATCGTGCTTGGAGATTAAGTTTATTCGGTGATAAATTAGAAAAAATTGAAGAATTTGACCCTTTGACTGGAGATCATGTTAAGGATCTAAAATTAGTTAAAATATACGCAAACAGTCACTACATCACACCAAAACCCACTATAGAACAAGCAATAATAAATATTAAAAAAGAATTGGAGATAACTCTTAAAAAACATAAAGAAAAAAATAAATTACTTGAGGCACAACGTTTAGAAGAAAGAACTAAATTTGATTTAGAAATGATTGAAGCAACTGGATCTTGTGCTGGAATTGAAAACTATTCTAGATTTTTATCTGGAAGAAAACCGGGAGAACCACCTCCCACTCTATTTGAATATTTTCCTGATAATACTTTAGTATTTGTAGACGAATGTCATGTAACTGTTCCTCAGCTAAACGGAATGTTTAAAGGAGACAGATCAAGAAAAAGCACTCTTGCCGAATATGGTTTTAGATTACCTTCTTGCATGGATAATAGGCCACTTAAATTTGAAGAATGGAATATGATGAGAACTCAAACAGTTTTTGTATCTGCAACCCCGGGTCCGTGGGAGTTAGAACAAGTAAAAGGAAAATATATTGATCAGGTAATTAGACCAACAGGTTTAATTGATCCACCCGTAGAAGTTAAACCTGCTAAAAATCAGGTAGATGATTTAATGCACGAGTGTAAAAAAACTATTGAAAAAAATTATAGAGTCCTAGTTACAACATTAACAAAAAGAATGGCTGAAGACTTAACAGAATATCTTCATGAAAATGGAATTAAAGTTAGATATATGCACTCAGATATAGATACTCTTGAAAGAATTGAAATTATGCGAGATTTAAGAATGGGTGTGTTTGATGTTCTAGTAGGCATTAATCTTTTAAGAGAAGGGTTAGATATACCTGAGTGTGCGCTAGTTGGAATTTTAGATGCTGATAAAGAAGGTTTTTTAAGATCAGAAAGATCATTAATTCAAACAATTGGTAGAGCAGCAAGAAACTTAGATGGTAAAGTTATTTTGTATGCAGATAAAAAAACTAACAGCATTAATAAAGCAATTGAGGAAACTAATAGAAGAAGAACTATTCAAATCAAATACAACAAAAAAAATAATATTAACGCAACAACAATAAAAAAAGAAATAAGTGACGTATTAGAAAGTGTTTATGAAAAAGATTATGTAAAAGTAGGAACTGCTGAAAATATTGGAGGAAACCTAAAAAAACATTTAAAAGCTCTAAATAAAAAAATGAAGGAATCTGCATCTAATTTGGAGTTTGAAGAAGCTGCAAAAATTAGGGACGAAATTAGAAAACTTGAAAGTACTGAATTAGAGATTACACTTAACCCTAAGGTAAAACAGTACAGTTTGAATAACAAAATTTATCCTAAAGGAAGATCAACTATGGGAATGCCTGGAACGAGGGCAAAAAAAGGAAAGAAAAAATGGAAGCAAATAAAATAATTATAACTGGTGGCGCAACAAGAATTGGATCTGCAATCGCAAAAAAATTATCTGGTCCGGGAGTAGAAATTGTAATTCATTATAATAAATCAAAATTAAATGCTGAAAAATTAAAACAAGAACTATCAAAAAATTTGACAAAAGTATATTTGGTCAAAGGCAACCTAAGCAAAGAAACAGATGTGAATAAAATAGTAAAATTTGCAAAATCTAAATTAAAATATTTTAATTGTTTAATTAATAACGCTTCTCTTTTTGAAAATGACAAGCTAGACAATTTTACAACTGATAGCTGGGAACGTCATTTAAGAACTAATTTAAGAACACCCGCGCTACTATCAAAAGAATTTGCAAAAAATATTAGAGGAAAAAATAACAATATAATTAACATTATTGACCAAAGAGTTTTTAAATTAACTCCTTACTTTTTTTCATACACAATAAGCAAAACTGGCCTTTATACACTTACAAAAACAAGTGCTATGAGTCTTGCTCCAAACATAAGAGTAAATGGTATAGCTCCTGGTCCTACTTTAAAAAACAAAAGACAAACTGAAAAACATTTCAAAAAACAATATTTATCTACACCATTAAAAAAACAAGTAAATGTCCAAGAAATTTGCAATGCGGTTGACTTTTTAATTAAAAACAGATCAATTACTGGGCAAGTTATAGCTGTTGATAGTGGTCAAAGCTTAAATTGGCAAACTCCAGATATAATTAATATAAAAGAATGAAGAAAAATAACCTTAAAATTGTTAAAATAGATAAAAATAAAATTTTATTTAATTATGAAAAAAAAGTTCTTATCAAAGAACTTATTTTAAATTTAAGACTTGGATATTATGATTTTGAGAAAAAAAAAACTCAAAAGGTAAAGTTTAGTTTAGAAGTAGATTATAGAGACAAAAAACCAACAAATGATAAAGATTTAAAGTCAATTGTTAATTACGATAAATTGGTAAAACTAATTAAAAAATTAGTAAAAAATAAACATTACAACTTTCTTGAAACATTGGCTGAAGATGTTTTTAATGAATTATTTAAAGATAGAAGAATTGATAAAATAATTCTTCAAATTGAAAAATTAGAAATTATGAAAGATTGTTCATCTGTTGGAATACAAATTTCTAAAAAAAGAAGTTATGAAAAGCTCTGAGCTTGGAAAAGAACTAATAAAAAAAGAACTCCCTTTAATTCCAAAAAGTCCTGGAATTTATAGAATGATGAACCATAAAGGTGATGTTCTTTACATTGGTAAAGCAAAAAACTTACCTAATAGACTTAAAAGTTATGTTTCAGAACAAAACCATATAATTAGAACTGAAAGAATGTTGGCTCAAACTCATAAAATAGAAGTCACTACAACCTCCAATGAAAGTGAAGCTTTACTTCTGGAGGCAAATTTAATTAAAAAGTTTAGACCAAAATTTAATATTTTGCTCAAAGATGATAAATCATTTCCTTTTATATTTATTGGAAATAAAGACAAGTGGCCTCAAATAGCTAAGCATAGAGGAAAAAAAGATAAAAATGGTTTTTATTTTGGTCCATTTGCTTCAGCAGGTTCTGCAAATTGGACAATTAAAATGCTTCAAAAAATATTTCAAATTAGAGTTTGTGATGATGGAACATTTAAAAACAGAAAACGTCCATGCATTTTACACCAAATAAAAAGATGTTCCGCTCCATGCGTAGGATATGTAGGCGAAGCCGAATATAAAAGTTCAGTTCAAGATGCAATAAAATTTGTATCTGGAAAATCGAGAGAAATTCAAAAAAATCTTTCTAAACAAATGGGGGAAGCAAGTGAAAAACTAGATTTTGAAAAAGCATCTATACTTAGAGATAGAATAAAATCACTTAATATAATTCAATCTTCTCAAAAAATTAATGAAGCTAATTTAGTTGATGCTGACGTAATTGCGGCATACAAAGAGTCGGGAAAAACTTGCATTCAAGTATTTTTCTACAGATCAAAACAAAACTGGGGTAATCAATCATATTTCCCAAAGCATGATCCCGACCAAAATATTTCTGAAATAATTGCTTCATTCCTAATGCAGTTTTATGAAAATAAAAATGTTCCAAAAATAGTTATATTAAATAAGGAAATTAAAGATAAAAAATTAATTGAAAAAACATTGAGCTCAAAAGAAAATAAAAATATTTCAATTAAAATTGCAACTAAAAGATCTATGACCAATGTAATGTCCCTAGCTGAGAAAAACGCAAAAGAAGCTTTAAATAGAAAGCTGTATGAAACAAATAATAACAAAAATTTATTAGAAAAAATAAATAAAAAATTCAATATAAAAAATAATATAGGTCTCGTTGAAGTTTATGATAACAGCCATATACAAGGTACGAATAGCGTCGGAGCAATGATTACATTTGGAGAAGAAGGATTTATAAAAAAAAGATATAGAAAATTTGATATAAAAACAAAAGGAACTGAAAAAGACGATTATGCAATGCTTAAAGAAGTTTTGAGTCGAAGGTTTAAAAGAGCTTTGCTTGAAAAAGGTAACTATTTATCCTTACCCGATCTTTTATTAATTGATGGTGGAAAAGGGCAATATTCTTCAACTAAAGAAATTTTGTACGAATACGGGCTACATGACCTGCCAGTAATTGCTATTGCAAAAGGAAAATTTAGGAATAAAGGAAATGAAACTTTTTTCCATAATGGAAAAATTTTTAAATTTGACAAAAATGATCCTGCTCTTTTCTTTTTACAAAGATTAAGAGATGAAGCACATAGGTTTGCAATTAGTGCTCATAGAAGTAAAAGAAAAAAAGGTATCAGCAAATCACTACTAGATCAAATTGAAGGTATTGGGTCTATGAGAAAAAGAGCTTTATTAAACCATTTTGGATCTGCAAGATCAGTTGAATCTGCTAGTTTTCAAGAAATAAAATCAGTTGAAGGAGTTGAGGAAAAAGTAGCAAAAAAAATATATAATTTTTTTCACGAATGAAAATAAAAATACCAAATTACTTAACCATTGGCAGGATCATCATTGTTCCTATATTTGTTATTTCATTTTACCTGCCAGGATTTTATGGAGATATTATTCCATTCGCATTATTTATTGTAGCTTCCTTTACTGATTTTTTAGATGGATTATTAGCCAGAATGTACAAAGAAGAATCTAAACTTGGAGAATTGCTTGATCCTATAGCAGATAAAATTATTGTTGCTGCAGCATTAATTTTATTGGTGATGGATGGAACTATAAAAAATTATGAAGTTGTAGCAGCAATAATAATACTAACTAGGGAAATATTGGTTTCTGGATTAAGAGAATTTTTAGCTAAAGGTGAAATAAAACTTCCAGTATCAAATCTTGCAAAATTAAAAACTTTTTTACAAATGTTTTCAATATCGATTTTGTTAACTGGCGAAACAGGAAACAGGATAATTAATTTTCAAGATTACAATGCTCAAACTATTGGCATAATATTATTGTGGTTTTCGGCTTTTCTAACATTATATACTGGTTACGATTATTTAAGAAAAGGTATTGACCACGCAATATCTGAGGATGAAAAAAATTAAGCTGCTTTCTTTTTTCTAACTAATTTTTCATAACTAGTTGATAAATCTAATATCAAATCACAAACCTTATAATTATTTTCAGCAATTTTAGAAACAGGAGTTACTTCCGCTGCTGTTCCGGTTAAAAAACATCCTACAAAACTCGAAAGTTCTTTTGGTAAAATTTTTCTTTCATTTACCTTAATATTTTTAGACTTTGCTATCTCAATAACTGTTCTTCTAGTTATTCCATCTAAAAAACAATCTGGAATTGGTGTATGTAACTCTCCATTTTTATCTTTAAAAAATATATTTGCTCCAGTTGCTTCTGCAACATTGCCTTCATGATCAAGCATTAATGAATCTGTGTAGCCCTCTCTTTCAGCTTCATGTTTTGAAAGTGTGCAAATCATATACAGCCCAGCTGCTTTGGTATCCCAAGGTATTGTGTTAGGAGCGGGTCTTCTCCATTTAGAAATATTTAATTTAATTCCTTCAGCTTTAAATTTTGGATCAAAATATGTTCCCCATTCCCAAGTTGCTATTACAACATGTATTTTTGTTTTTTGAGCTGACACAGCCATCATTTCACTTCCTCTCCAAGCAAAAGGTCTAACATATCCATTTTGAACTTTTTGAATTGAAACAGTTTGTTTAATAGCTTTATTGATTTCATCTTTTGAATAAGGAATTTTAATGTCCATTCTTTTTGCAGAATGATATAGTCTGTCCGTATGTTCTTCTAATTTAAATATTTCTCCATCGTATACTCTTAACCCTTCGAATACACAGCTACCATAATGTAGGCCATGACTTAAAACATGTAGCTTAACATCTTGCCAATTCACAAGATTATTATTGTACCAGATTTTACCTTCTCTTTTATCGTAGGGTATCATTAGATTTTTTTTACAAAAAAATATCTTTGTATATATAATATGTCAATATAACTTACCAATATGAATGAACTTTTATATTTAAAAGATGATCAGATAAAAGAATTTATTGAAAAACTCTTTATAGCTTATCGAGAATCTTTCTCAGATACAAAAAAAACACTAAATAAACATTCTCTTGGTATAGCTCACCATAAAGTAATTCACCTTCTATCAATGTATGATGGAATTACAATTTCTGAATTGCTAAAAAAATTAAAGATTACTAAACAAAGCTTAAATAGAGTTATTAAAGATCTCAACAAAATTAAGTGCATTTTTTTTGAAAAGGGAAAAAAAGACACAAGATTAAAACATATTTATCTTACAGATATAGGGCAAAAATTATTTAATGAGATATTCTCAATTCAAAAAAAAAGAATTTATAAAGCTCTACTCAAATCTGACTCCAAAGAAGTTTTGCACTTTAATAATGTAATAAAAAGAATAATTAATGAAGAAATTTAAAGCTCATATATTAGTTGTAGACGATGATGACAGAATTAGAGAATTGGTAAAACAATATCTTAACGATAATAATTATTTAGTTACAACGGCAAACAGTTCGGAAGATGCAGAAAAAAAAATAAATATAATTAAATATGATCTTATTGTGCTCGACATAATGATGCCTGGAAAAAGTGGGTTGGAGTTTACAAATGAAAATAAAAAAAAAATTGACACCCCAATTATATTACTTACAGCTAAAGGTGAGGCAACAGAAAGAATTGAAGGTTTGGAAGTAGGCGCTGATGACTACTTGCCAAAGCCTTTTGAACCAAAAGAATTAATTCTCAGAATTAATAATATATTAGAAAAAACTAAAATTAAGGTACAGAAAAGAGTTGTTAATTTCAGCAATATTAATATTGATCTAAACAAATTATTAATAACCAAAAATAGTAAAGAGTTTAAAATAAATAATACTGAAAAAATAATACTTGATAAAATGATTAATTCTCCTGGTCAAACTTTTACAAGAGAAGAAATAGGAAAATTAATAAATTTAGAAAAAGAAAGATCAATTGATGTGATAATAACCAGACTAAGAAAAAAAATAGAAAATGATCCAAAAAATCCAAAATTTTTGCAAACGATAAGGGGGACCGGTTATGTTTTATGGATTGAATAAATTTTTTAAAAATATTCTTCCAAAAAGTTTATTTTACCGTGCATTATTGATTGTTGCAGTCCCTGTGATAGTTTTACAACTCATAATAACTATTGTTTTTTTTGATAGTCTTTGGATCAAAACTAACAAAGGTATGACAAGAGCGCTTGTCAATGAAATTAGTACATTTGTGGAAGTTTACAATAATGACAATTATGACAAAGAAGAAATTACAAATCTTTTTTCACTCTACCAAGATTTAAACATCGAATATATTGAAGATAATAATTTTAATTATGATTATGATGAAAGATGGTTTAGTCCTATTGATAGAACACTTAGAAGAGAGTTAAAATCAAGATTTAATTCTGAAGAATTTTGGTTTAACACGACAAGTTATAAAGAATTAATTGATTTAAGAATAAAATATCAATCAGGGTATTTTAAGTTTTTAGTTCCAAGGGATAGAGTTACAAGTTCTTCGGCAAGAATATTCGCGTTATGGATTACTGTACCAGCTTTAATAATGATTTTTATCTCTTTAATATTTCTAAAAAACCAAACAAGACCAATTTCAAATCTTGCTCGAGCGGCAGAAAAATTTGGTAAGGGAGAAGAAATTGAAGAATACAAACCATCTGGGGCAGCAGAGATAAGGCAGGCTGGATATGAGTTTGATAAAATGAGAAAACGAATTGTTAGACATCTAAATCAAAGATCTGAGATGTTATCGGGAATAAGTCATGATCTAAGAACACCTTTAACAAGAATGAAGTTACAACTATCTTTTATTAAAGATAAAGAAATTTCAGAAAAACTTTCTGGAGATATTACAGAAATGGAAAAAATGCTTAATGAATATTTGCAATTTGCAAGCTCAAGATATAATGAAAAAACAGAAACTTTTGATATTTCAGAACTTCTAAAATCAACTGTAAATAAATATGAAAAAAAAGAAATTGTAACTAATATTCCGCCAAGAATATATTTTGATGGAAGAAAAAATTTAATACAAAGGTGTATTCACAACCTCATTGATAACTCAATCAAGTATAGTGCAAATATTATCATCTCTTTAAAAAAAGTTGAAAGCAACATTGCTATAATAGTCGATGACGATGGACCAGGCATACCAATAAAAGAAAGAGAGAACGTTTTAAAACCCTTTTATAAAATAAACAAAAGCAGAGGTGACTCAAAATCTAGTGTTGGGCTTGGATTGTCAATTGCCTCGGACATAGCAAGATCTCATGGTGGAAATATAAAATTAAATACTTCGCCACAAAATGGTTTACGGGCAGAAGTTTTTTTACCTTTTTGATTTTTTTTTTGAATTATTTTTTTCTAATTTATCAATTTTTTTCTCAATTTTTTCAATACGTTTAATTATTACTTCTGTTTCTTCTTTGCTAGTTAATTTCATTTTAAAAATAATTTCATCTCTTTTTGATCTTAAAATATTGAGTATTTCTGAACTTAAATCTTTATAAGATACTAATCCTTGCTCAAATAACTTGCCCAGTTTATCAATTATAAATTTCGATTTTGACATATATTCAAATTTTAAAATAATATACTCTATTATAATTATTTATTTAATATGTTTATTAATAATTTTGACCCAGTAGCAATACAGATCTTATCACTAGAAATAAGATGGTACTCTTTAGCGTATATATTTGGGATTTTACTTGCTTGGATATATTGTAAAAAAATAATTATTGAGGATAAAAATCATTCTAGATTGTTTGATGATTTAATTTCATACTTAATAATTGGAATTATATTAGGCGGTAGACTAGGTTATGTATTGTTTTATAATTTAAAATATTATTTAAATAATCTAATTGAGATACCAATGATCTGGCATGGGGGTATGTCGTTTCACGGTGGTTTGATTGGAGTTATAATAGCTACAATTATTTTTTCAAATAAATACAACATTGATAAATATATTTTCCTAGATTTAATTTCAGCTTCTGCACCTATTGGAATTTTTCTTGGAAGAATTGCCAATTTCATTAATTCTGAACTTTATGGTAAGCCATCTGATATGCCATGGTCTGTGATATTTGAAAAAATAGACAGCATACCTAGGCATCCTTCACAATTATATGAAGCTGCTTTTGAGGGTTTAATATTATTTTTTATAATTTTTTTATTCACAAAAAAAAACTATCTTTCAAAACCTGGTTTAATATCCTCATTATTTTTAATATTTTATTCAATTTTTAGATTTGTTATTGAATTTTATAGAGTTCCAGATGAACATTTGAGTTTTATTATTTTAAATTTAACTATGGGTCAAATATTGTGTTTAATTTTCTTAAGTTTGGGTATTTTTCTTTTGTATAAAAAAAATGAAAGTAGATAAAGTTAAATATATTTCGCTGGATAAATTTATTGATAAATCTCTTTACGATAAAAATAATGGATATTACATGAATAAAGATCCTTTTGGGAAAAATGGAGATTTTATAACTTCGCCAAATATTTCTATTCTTTTCTCAGAAATAATTGCCATCTGGTGTATTTCCTTCTGGGAAAATCTTGGTCGTCCAAAAAAAATTAATATTATCGAAATGGGTGGAGGAAATGGAGAAATGATGCACCAAATCATCAGCGTTTTTCAAAAGTTTAATGAATTTTTTAAATCAAGCAAATGTTTTATATTTGAAAAAAGTGAATTCCTGAAAAAAATCCAAAAAAAAAAAATAAATTCTTTTAAAGTTTCTTGGGTAAATTCTTTAAATCATTTAAAAAATGGACCAAATATTTTTTTAGCCAATGAATTTTTCGATGCTTTACCAATAAAACAATTTAATAAAAAAAAAAATATATGGTTTGAAAAAAAAATAAAAATTTTAAGCAAATATGATTTTGAACTAGTTGATAAACCTACTAACATTAATAAATTAGAAAAAAAAATTGGAATTAATTTAAAAAAAAATCAAAAAATTATAGAATTTTCTCCTTTAACTTATAAATATTTAAATACAATCTCAAAAAAAATTAATACTTTCGGAGGTGGTTTATTAATTATTGATTATGGTTATTTGGAAAAAGAAATGAAAAATAGTTTGCAATCTGTATACAAACATAAATTTAATAATATTTTAAAAAATTTTAATAAAGCAGACATCACATATAATATAAGTTTTGATTTATTAAAAAAAATCTCAAAAAAGCTAAAACTAAAAGTTGCTGGTTTAACTACACAAAAAAAATTTTTAACAAATATGGGCATAGTACAAAGAGCCAACATATTAGCTAACAATTTAAAATTTTCAGAAAAGGCTAATATTTACTATAGATTAAATCGTCTAATTGATAATAAATCTATGGGTGATTTGTTTAAAGTAATGCTCATTACAAAAAAAAATAATAAATTTAAAATAGGATTTGAGAATTGATTGTTTCAAAAAGTTTAAAAAAATTTACTAATATAAAACATCTTTTCTTCGATAGATCAGGAGGGGTATCTTCCGGAATATACAAAAGTTTAAATTGCGGAATAGGATCTAATGATAAAAAAAAAAATGTTTTAAAAAATTTAGAAATAGTTTGTAAAAAAATACGATGTAAAAAAAAAAAAATTATTAAATTAAATCAAACACATAGTAATAAATTTAGTTTTATCAGTAAAAATTACAAATTTAATAAAAAAAGAATAACAGCTGATGCATTAATAACAAATGTAAAAAATGTTGCCATTAGTATTTTGACTGCTGATTGTGCACCAGTATTATTCTATGACAGTAAAAAAAAAATAATAGGCGCAGTACATGTAGGATGGAAAGGCGCATACAAAAAAATTCTTATAATAATTGTTAAATATCTATTAAAAAAAGGTTCTTATTTAGAAAATTTACATTTCGTAATTGGTCCCTCTATTCATCAAAAAAATTATGAAGTTGGAATTGAATTTAAAAAAAAGTTCTTAAAACAAGATTCGAAAAATATAAAATACTTTAAATATATTAAAAAAAGAATCTTCTTTAGTCTAAATAACTATATTAAAGGTCAATTAGAAAAATTAGGTATAAAAAATATTGAAATTATTAAAAAAGATACATATAATGAAAAAAATAACTTTTTTAGTTCAAGAAGATCAAAAAAAAATAATCATGATTATGGTAGAAATATTTCAGTAATTATGATTAAATAAGGTTCTCACAAAATGAAGCTTCTTACAGGAAATAGTAACAAAAGCCTCAGTCAAAAAATATCAAAACAACTAAAAACTAAATTAGTTCATTCTAGTATTAGAAAATTTGCTGATGGCGAAATATATATTGAAATAAATGAAAATATCAGAGGCAATAGCATATTCTTAATCCAATCTAGTTCTGCACCGGCTAATGATAATTTAATGGAACTTTTATTATGCATAGATGCATTAAAAAGATCTTCTGCAAAAAATATCACAGCTGTAATTCCATATTTTGGATATGCGAGGCAAGATAGAAAAATTGCACCGAGAACATCAATATCTGCTAAATTGGTTTCAAATTTAATAACTAAAGCTGGTGCAGATAGAATTGTTACGGTCGATTTGCATGCAGGTCAAATACAAGGTTTTTTTGATATTCCAGTTGATAACCTTTTTGCAACTCCAATTTTTTCAAGACATGTTAAAAAGAATTTAAAATTTAAAAATTTAATTTGTGTGGCTCCTGACGTTGGAGGTGTAGAAAGAACTAGAGCACTTGCGAGAAAATTAGATATTGGTATAGCAATAATTGACAAGAGAAGACCTTCGCCAGGAAAATCTCAAGTTATGAATGTTATAGGAAATGTTAAAAACAAAACTTGTATCATTATTGATGATATAATTGACTCTGGTGGAACAATAGTGAATGCAGCGCAAGCTTTACTTGATAGAGGAGCTAAAGAAGTCCACGTATATATCACTCATGGAGTTCTAAGTGGAGAGGCAGTTGCTAAAATAAAAAATTCTAAAATAAAAAAATTAGTTATTACAGATACAATTGATAACTCTGATAAGATAAAAAAAGCCAAGAATATTGAGGTATTAACGATATCCAATTTATTGGCTGAAGCTATCAAAAGAATTTCTAACTCAACATCAGTTTCCGACCTATTTAAATAATTTTCTTGAGTTATTAAAAACATATGCTAAAAAGCTTTGTTTTTATGAACACTATCGAAGCAACTATTAGAAATACTAACACCAAAGGGGAAGTTAATTCTTTGCGAGAGCATGGAAATATACCGGCTATTATTTATGGTGGATCAGAACAAAACAAAAAAATATCACTAAGTAAAAAAATCATTAAAAATCTTTTAGATAAAGAAAATTTTTTATCAAATATAATTTCAATTAATATTGAAGGAAAATCTGAAAATGTATTACCTAAAGAGGTTGTTTGGCATCCTACAACGGACGAACCTATTCATATAGATTTTTTGAGAATTGTTAAAGGTGGAAATGTTATTTTAGAAATACCTGTAAAATTTATCAATAATGACAAATCTCCAGGTTTAAAAAGGGGTGGTGTTTTAAATATTGTTAGAAGAAAAGTTGAACTAAAATGTCCAACAGAAAATATACCAGATGAACTAATTGTAGACCTCGATAATCTTGATATAGGTTCTAGTATTAAAATTTCTTCTATAAAATTACCTGAAAAAGTTGTTCCTACAATTCAAGGAAGAGATTTTGTAGTAGCGACTGTTGCTGCACCAACAATAATAAAAGAACCTGAAAAACCAGCAGAAGAAGCTTCTGAAGAAGGTGCTGAAGGAGCTACTGAAGGCGCTGAAGGTGAAGTAAAAGCAGCTGAAGGTGAAAAAACGGAAGGTGAAAAGAAAGAAGCAGGAAAAGAAGGTGAAAAAAAGGAAGATAAAAAGCCTGCGACTGAGAAGAAATAATCTTAGTGAAAAAAATTCCAAAATTAAATTAATAAAATGATTTTATTTGTAGGTTTAGGCAATCCAAGTCCTGATAGCGAAAACAATAGACATAATATTGGTTTCAAAATAATTGATGCTATTAATCAAAAATTTGGTTTATCAAAACAAAAACCAAAATTTAAAGGTTTATTAACTACAGGGAATATTGGAGAGAAAAAAGTTTATGCTATAAAGCCTTTAACTTTTATGAATAACTCTGGAATTTGTATAAGAGAACTTATTGAATACTTTAAAATTGATTCAGAAAATGTAATAGTTTTTCATGATGACTTGGATGTGGACTTTGGAAAAATTAAAGCTAAATTTGGAGGTTCAAGTGCTGGACACAACGGAATAGAATCTATAGATAAATTTATTGGCAAAGACTATTCAAGAGTTAGAATTGGAATTGGCAAACCGAATGGAAAAGGTGATGCAGCTGATCATGTTTTAAAAGATTTTGATGAAGATGAAAAGTTAGAATTAGGAAATATAACAATGCATATAACAAACTCACTTCCAATTTTGTTAGACAAAAAATTAGATTTATTCTCAAGTACTGTAAACAATCAATAATATGAGTTTCCGTTGTGGCATAGTTGGTTTGCCAAATGTAGGAAAATCTACATTGTTTAATGCTTTAACAAATTCAAGCAAAGCTCAAGCTGAAAACTTTCCTTTTTGTACAATTGATCCAAATGAAGGTATAGTTCCAGTGCCAGACGAAAGATTAGATAAACTAGCAAAAATATCTTTTTCAAAAAAAAAAATTAATACTACAATATCATTTGTTGATATAGCGGGATTGGTAAAAGGAGCCTCAAAAGGAGAAGGTCTTGGAAATAAATTTCTCTCTCATATTAGAGAAGTAGATGCAATTATTCATATGATTAGATGCTTTGATTCTGAAAGTATTCAAAATGTTAATCCTGATGTTGATCCTATTAGAGATCTTGAAATTATAGAAACTGAAATGTTGCTTGCTGATCTAGAATCTATTCAAAAAAGATTAGATAAAAAAAATAAAAAAAACCTAGAAGAAAATCAAAAAAAAATTCTTGAAACTGCCTTAGAACTTATAAATAAAAACCAAAACCTGGACAGTCTAATTAATACATTTGAAAAAAAATTGTTAAATCAAACAGGCCTTCTTTCAGCTAAACCAAAAATTTATGTGTGTAATGTTGATGAAAAAAGTATCAAAAAAGGTAATAAATATACTCAAGCGTTTATTGATAAGTATAAGAAAAATAATACAATTATTGTATCTGCTGATATAGAAAATCAAATAAATCAATTGGAAAAAGAAGAAAAAATTAATTATATGAAAATGAGCGAAATAAAAGAAACTGGCTTAGATTCTATAATTAAAAATGGATACAAAATTTTAGATTTAAATACTTTTTTTACTTCTGGGCCTGAAGAATCTAGGGCTTGGACAATTCAAAAAAATAGTACCGCACCTAAAGCTGCAGGAGTAATTCATTCAGATTTTGAAAAAGGATTTATTAGATCTGAAACAGTAAGTTTTAATGATTTTATTAATAATGAAGGCTGGGCAAATGCTAAAGCAAATGGAAAAATGAGATTAGAAGGTAAAGAATATATTGTTAAAGATGGAGATGTTTTAAATTTTAGATTCAATACGTGACCAAAGTCTTTTCATACTCAAATAAGTTAATAAAGTTATAATAATTAAATATATGATTACTTTAAAACCAATTTTGTGTCGTGCCTCAAGATGAGGTTCGGCAGCCCATGCAAGAAAAGCTGTAACATCCTTTGCCATTTGTTCTTTTGTTGCTTTAATACCGTCATTATACTGTATTAAATCATCTGATAAAGGATCGGGCATTCTGATCATATTGCCATACATGTACTTATTATAATAAACACCCTCGTCTAATATTACATCGCTAGGTGGATTTTCGTATCCAAGTAAAAGTGAATATATATAGTCCGCACCTCCACTTCTTGCCTTAACCAAAACAGACATATCAGGTGGGTATGCACCTCCATTAGAAGCCATAGCCTGTTTATCATTTTCATAAGGATTAACAAATCTATCGGAAAGTCTGGCAGTTCTAGTAAACATATCGCCATCTTCATTGGGTCCATCAGTTACTTCAAAATTTGCTGCAATTGCTTTTGCTTGCTCCTCGGAAAATTCTGGCCCTCCTTCTTCAGCTAAATTTCTATAACTTAAATATTTCATTGAGTGGCATGAAGCACAAACTTCTGTATAAACGTGATAGCCTCTCTGCAAAGAAGCTCTGTCAAACTTTCCAAAATATCCTTTGAAGCTCCAATCTGTTTTTAGTAATTTTTTTTTCTCTTCCGTAAAAGCTTTTCCTGTAAAAAAAGCTATAAATAAAAACATAAAAATAAACGATTTAATTAAATTATTCATAAGGTTAATTATAAGTTTCTTCTTTTTTTGTACTGCCAGTTTTTGCTGAACTTCCTAAGACAGGCTCTGTAATACTTAATGGAATTGGCAGTGTTTTTTCTTTTTTCCCAAGAATTGGTAAAATAATCAAAAAATGAATAAAATAATATGCTGTAGCAACTCTTGCTATTAACAAATAAGTTCCTTCTGCAGGCATTGCACCCATATAACCTAGTAAAATAACATCAATTAACAATATCCAATAAAACTGTTTATATAACGGTCTAAAAACTGCAGATTTAACTTTTGATGTGTCTAGCCATGGCAAAATTACTAAAATAAAAATTGAAGCAAACATAGCAACAACTCCTAAAAGCTTATCAGGTACCGACCTAAGAATTGCGTAAAAAGGTAATAAATACCACTCTGGAACGATGTGTGCTGGGGTAACCATTGGGTTCGCTTCTATATAGTTATCAGAATGTCCTAGTATATTTGGAGAATAAAAAACAAAAAAAGCAAATACAATTAAGAACAATAACAAAGCAAACAAATCTTTAATTACAATATATGGATGGAAAGGCACTGTATCTTTTGATGGTTTTTTCAATTCTATTCCTACAGGGTTATTGTTTCCAGGAACATGCAAAGCCCAAATATGTAAAATTACTAATCCTAAAATTAAAAATGGCAAAAGGTAATGCAAACTAAAAAATCTAGTTAAAGTTGGGTTGTCCACCGCATATCCTCCCCATAACCAATTTGTAATGCTTTCCCCAATAAAAGGGACAGCGCTAAATAAATTTGTAATTACAGTTGCTCCCCAAAAACTCATTTGTCCCCAGGGTAAAACATATCCCATAAATGCTGTCATCATCATTAACAAATAAATTATCATCCCAATTATCCATATGACTTCTCTTGGGGACTTGTAAGACCCATAATAAAGTGACCTAAATATATGAATATAAACTGCTAAAAAAAACATTGAAGCTCCATTTGCATGAACATATCTTATTAACCAACCGTAATTTACATCTCTCATTATATGTTCAACACTATCGAATGCTAAATCAGCATGTGCAACATAATGCATTCCTAATACAATTCCTGTAATTATTTGAGCAATTAAACAAAAAGTTAGTATACCGCCGAAAGTCCACCAGTAATTTAAGTTTTTGGGAGTTGGATATTCTCTTAAATGAGCACTTAAAGTTAATAATGGTAATCTATCATTAAACCACTTGCCTAACTTTGATGATGGAACATAGTTATGATCGCTCATTAAAATCTTAACCTATTTTAATTGTATTGTTATTAATAAATTCATATTTTGGCACTTCAAGATTTGTAGGAGCTGGCCCTTTTCTAATTCTTCCCGAACTATCATAGTGAGAACCATGGCAAGGGCAGAACCATCCGTTATATTCGCCTTTATCTCCTATAGGTACGCACCCTAGATGAGTACACACTCCAAGCATCACTAACCACTCTGGATTTTTTGCCCTATCTTCATCTCTTTCTGGGTGTTTTAAATCATCCATTTTAACTGATCTCGCTTCAGATATTTCACTTTGTGTGCGCCTTTTTATAAAAACTGGCTTTCCTCTCCAAAGAACTGTTATTGATTTTCCAGGCTCTACTGCACTTACATCAACCTCTGTGGTTGCTAAAGCTTTTACCGATCTATCTGGGTTCATTTGGTCTACAAATGGCCAAACTGCAGCTCCAACTCCAACTGCACCTAATGCATATGAGGCTGTAAACAAAAAATCTCTTCTTTTAGTTTTTTTTTGATCTGACATTTTATAATATTATGTTTATTCTAATCACTAATATATGATTTCATATAAGAAAAAAGTTATTTATCTGCGACAACAAAGACTTCAAAAAATATGATTTTAAGACCAAAAATTGCACTTTATGAGCCAGACATACCTCAAAATACTGCAGCAATTATTAGAACATGCTCATGTTTTAATGTCATGATTGAAATCATTGAGCCATGTGGTTTTATGATAAATGATAAACGTTTTAAAAGAGTCGTTATGGATTATCTAGATGAAAAAATGATAAAATTTTATAAAAGTTATAATGATTTTTTTCAAACAAAAAAAAAACAAAAAGGTAGAATTGTGCTTATGACTACCAAAGCTTCTATTTCTTATACTAATTTTAAATTTAAATCGACAGATACAATCTTGTTTGGAAGAGAAAGCGCTGGAGTACCTGAAAAAATACATAAACTGGTTAATCAAAGATTAAGGATACCTATAAGTTATAAAAAAAGATCTTTAAATTTATCATCTTCTGTTGCTATAACTCTTGCAGAAAGTCTTAGGCAAAACAAATTAATTTAGATTAATGAAAATTAAAAAAAAACAAAAAATAGCTAAACAATGGTTTTATGAACTACAAAAATTAATATGTAGAAAAATTGAACAATTAGAAGGTGAATATGGTTCAAATAATAAATTTAAAAAAAACAAATGGAAATATGGTGAGTATAGAATAATTAAAGGCAGTGTAATAGAAAAAGGTGGAGTTGCTTTTTCAAATGTCATTGGAAAATTCCCAAAAGACTTTGCAAAAAAAATTCCAGGTACAAAAAAAAATAATAAATTCTGGTCTTCTGGTATATCTGTGGTGCTGCACCCAAAAAATCCCAAAATTCCTGCAATGCATTTTAATACTAGATTTATTTGTACAAAAAAAAATTGGTTTGGAGGAGGTATTGATTTAACTCCATGCTTGAAAGACAACAAAGAAAAAAAATATTTTTTTAGGGAATTAAAAAAAATATGTGACAAACACAATAAAAAATATTATTCAAAATATAAAAAATGGTGTGAAAATTATTTTTACTTGTCTCACAGAAAAGAAAAAAGGGGTATAGGTGGCATTTTTTTTGATTATAAAATGAATAATTGGGAAAAGGATTTTTTATTTGTTAAAGATGTAGGTATAACTTTTATTAATTTACTAGACAAAATAGTTAGAAAAAAAATGTTTTTAAAATGGACAAAAAAGAATAAAGAAATTCAATTATTAAAAAGAGGCAGATATGTTGAGTTCAATTTATTGTATGATCGTGGAACTAAGTTTGGATTAAATAGTGGTGGAAATACTAATGCAATATTAATGTCCATGCCTCCAAATGCAAAATGGAAATAAAATGGAAAAAGAACCAATAACAATCAGTGGTCTTGCTAAATTAAAAGAAGAATTAGTTTATTTAAAAGAAAAAAAAAGACCAGAAATAGTTTCTGCTATAGCCGAAGCAAGATCACACGGAGATTTAAAAGAGAATGCTGAATACCATGCAGCAAAAGAACAACAGTCTCTTAACGAAGGTAGAATTGAAGAAATAAATGACGTTATTGCAAGAGCAAATGTGATTGATGTGACTAAATTAGCAAATGATGGGAAAATTATTTTTGGATCAACAGTTAGCTTGGAAAATCTAGATACAGAAGAAAAATTACAATACAAAATTGTTGGTAAAGATGAAGCTGATCTAAAAAAAAAACTTATTTATTATAAATCTCCAATAGGAAAAGGATTAATTGGAAAAAATAAAAATGACCTTGTAGAAATCAGCACACCAGTGGGAGTAAAAAAATTTGAAATTAAAGATGTAAAATATATTTAATTTTCTTTTTCATTAAACCAAGGAATAATTTCTGTCTCAATCCCTTCTTCATTAAGTTCTGAAATTTCTTCGGAAGTAGCATTTCCATATATTCCTTTTGTTTTTTTATCATTAGTGTAGTGAATGGACCTAGCCTCTTTTACAAAATCATCTCCAACGTAATTAAAGTTCTTTTCAATAAATTTTTGATACTCTTTTATTTTATTTTTAATTTTATTAATTTTTTTATCTTTGGGAATTGTAATAATTTTTTCATTTGAACTTAGTACGTTTGGCGCCATTAAAGTTTTTTCAATTTTATAAGAATTGCAATTATGACAGATTAAATGTTTTAGTTTCTTTAGTTTTTCATATTCTTTTGAAGAAGAAAACCAACTATCAAACGAAATATCACAATTATTACATATTAGTTTATATTTTATCATATGGTTTGATGAATTGTTTAAAGATAAACTTAGCTTCTATAATCTGCATTAATTTCGATATATTTTTTTGTTAAATCCATAGTATAAGCTGTAAAACTTTTACTTCCATTATTCAGATATACTGATAAATCAATTTTCTCTCCCTTCATATATTCTGATAATTCAATTTCTTCATAGCCAGGAAATAATTGTCCCTTTTCTATAACTTTAATGTTTCCAAAAGAAACTGCTAGCTTTTTTAAATTAATATCAACATCTGCTTTTCCTATAGCCATTATAATTCTACCCCAATTTGGATCTTCACCAGCAAAAGCTGTTTTGACTAATGGTGAGTTTGCAATCGAAAAAGCAACTTTTTTTGCATCATAAAAAGTTTTAGCATTTAAAACATTAACTGAAATAAATTTTGAAGCCCCTTCTCCGTCTGCAGCAATTCTTTTTGCTAAATTTAACAAAACTTCATGTAGGCTTTTGTCAAATTCAATTAGTCTTGGATCATTTATACTTTTGATTTTAGGATGTCTAGCTTTTGATGTTGAAAAAAAAGTAACCATATCATTTGTGCTTGTATCGCCATCACAACTTATAGCATTAAATGTAGTTTCAATATTTTTTTTTAATAATTTATTCAATATATTTGAAGAAAGATTCGCGTCTGTAAATATATAACCTAAAGTGGTAGCCATATTAGGAAATATCATGCCGCTTCCTTTGGCTACTCCATATATTTTAACTTGAGAATTTCCTATTTTGCATTCTTCCATTGCTAATTTTGGCGACAGATCAGTTGTCATCATCCCAAGAGCGGCTTTAATCCATAAATATTTATTCTGTGTATATTTAATTTGTTTTACCAGTTCTGGTAAAGAATTTTTAATTTTTTCTACTGGAAATATTTCTCCTATAGTGCCTGTTGAACCAAACAATATATCATTTGGTTTTACATAATTTTTTTCTTCTTCATCCTCAGACATTTTAACAGTAAGCATTTTTGAAAGCTCTTCTGATATTTGCACTATTCCTTTAAATCCTAACTTGCCAGTAAAAGCATTCGCGTTACCTGTATTTATTAATAGCGCTTTTGCTAAACTACCTTTTAAAGATAAATTCCATTTAATGTTTTCAGAAACTATTCTTGATTTAGTATAAACTGAAGCATAGTTTGCACCATTTCTAAAATAAAAAAGTACTAGGTCGTCCCTTTGTTCTTTATAAAGATTTGCTGACACTACAGATATACCAACACCGTCTATGTGCTCTAGGTCTTGAAAGTCCCCTATTTTTGACTTTTTTCTTTTAGAAAAAAGAAAATTTTTTATATTAATTGGCATACTATTTAAATAATTTATTTTATACCTATATTAAAGCTTAGATACAAATAATATAAAAAAATTTAAAAAATGCTTAATCCCTTAAATTTTATATCTAAATTAATAAAATCTCCAAATCAAAAGGAGCTTGATCGATTAAATAAAATTGTTTCCAAAATCAACGAACTAGAAAAAAAAATTTCTACCCTTGAAAATGTAGATTTTACAAAAAAAACTGAAGAATTTAAAAAGAGAATAAAAAATGGAGAAACTCTAGATAAATTGCTTCCAGAAGCTTTTGCTTGTGCTAGAGAAGCTGCCAAAAGAACTTTGAATGAAAGACCATATGATGTTCAAATTATTGGAAGTATTGTTCTTCATGAGGGCAAAATTGCTGAAATGAAAACTGGCGAAGGAAAAACTTTAACAATTGCCTTAACCGCTTATCTTAATTCTTTAAAAGAAGAAGGAGTTCATGTTGTTACTGTAAATGACTATCTAGCAAAAAGAGACTGTGAAAATATGGGAAAAATATACAACTTCTTAGGTTTAAAATCAGGTTATATAAATAACAACCAAGATGACAATGAGAGAAAACAAAATTATAATTGTGACATAACATACGCAACTAACAGCGAATTAGGTTTTGATTATTTGCGAGACAATATGAAGTTTTCTAAAGATCAAATTGTACAAAGAAAACTTAATTTCTGCATAGTTGATGAGGTCGATTCATGTTTAATTGATGAAGCTAGAACTCCACTAATTATTTCTGGAGGAGTGGAAGATAAAACTGATCAATATTTAGCCATAGATAAATTTATTAATGGTCTTTCAAAAGACGATTATGAAGTTGATGAAAAAGATAAAAATGTTCTTTTGACTAATAAAGGTATTGATAGTGTAGAAAGAATTTTTTCATCCGCAGGAGTGCTTAAAAACAATAACTTTTACGATCCAGAAAATTTACAATTAGTCCACCATGTAACGCAAGCTTTAAGAGCAAATCATCTTTTTGAAAAAGGAAAGGACTACATGGTAAAAGATGGAATATTAAAAATTATAGATGAACTAACTGGTAGAGTTTTGGAAGGAAGAAGATATGGAGATGGATTGCATCAAGCGTTGGAAGCAAAAGAAAAAATAAAAGTTAATCAAGAAAATCAAACTTTAGCATCAACCACTTATCAAAATTACTTTAAATTATATAATAAAATTTCTGGGTGCACAGGAACAGCGGCCACTGAAGCTCAAGAGTTTTTTGAAATATATAATCTTACAATTGTTGTTATTCCAACAAACAAAAAAATGATTAGAAAAGATTGGAACGACCAAATCTATAGAAGTGAAAAAGAAAAAAATGAAGCTATCGTAGCAAAAATATCAGAATGCAATAAAACAGGTCAACCAGTACTTATTTTTACTTCTAGCGTAAATAAATCTGAGGATTACTCAAAACTTCTTAGATCTAAAGGAGTTGCTCATACAATTTTAAATGCAAAAAACCATGAAAAAGAAGCAGAAATAATTGCAAATGCAGGAAAAGTTGGATCCGTTATAATTACAACCAGTATATCCGGAAGAGGAGTTGATATACAGCTTGGCGGTAAAAAGGGAAGTGTTAAAGAAGAAATACTTAAAGTAGAAAAAGAAAAAATTAAATCACTAGGAGGATTATTTGTAATAGGAACTGAAAGAATGGAATCTAGAAGAGTTGATAATCAAGCTAGAGGAAGATCTGGAAGACAAGGTGATGAAGGAAATTCAATTTTTTATGTTAGTTTGGAAGATGATTTAATGAGAATTTTTGGATCAGATTCTATGAGCAATATGTTAGAAAAACTTGGTTTAAAAGATGGAGAAAGTATTGACCATCCCTGGATAAATAAAGCCTTAGAAAGAGCACAACAAAAAGTTGAGGCTAGAAATTTTGATATAAGAAAAACTTTGTTAAAATTTGATAATGTTTTATCAGATCAAAGACAGGTAATTTTTTCAGAAAGAAATAACGTAATGGATAATGAAGAAATATTCAGCTATTCAAATACCTTTTTAAATGAAATAATTGAAGATTTAATTAATGACAAAAAAGAATTTTTAAATAATCAAAAAAATAATGAATTTAATAGAAAATTCACATCTATATTTGGAAAAAGTTTTGATCAAACGGAAATTTTAAAATTACTTGAATTAGATAATGAAAAATTTTCTGAAATTATTATCAATAAATTTAAAGAAAGAAGAAATGAAAGAATAAAACTTTTAGGAGAAGAACAAGCTCGAGAAATTGAAAAAAGAATTTTTCTACAAACTGTTGATATAAATTGGAAATCTCATATTCAATATTTAGAACATTTAAGACAAGTTATAGGCCTTAGGTCTTATGGACAAAGAGACCCTTTAATAGAATATAAAAAAGAAGCCTTTGATTTGTTTGAAAATTTATTAAAAAAGTTAAAAACAGACTTAATCACAGTATTAATTAATTTGAAAATTGTTAGAGAAGTTTTTGAAAGTTCTGAAAAGAAAAAAACTCTACCAGACATAAAAAAAAAAATGAAAAGAAATGAGCCCTGTTACTGTGGCTCAGGAAAAAAATATAAACACTGTCACGGATCTTTATAAAAAAGAGTAAATTAACAAAAAAATCAATAAAAAAATAAAAATTATTTGAAACTTAAAATAATATATTTTTTGCATAACTTTTTCCTTTAAACTTTCCTCCATTGTTAAATTCTGTTCATTTTTTGCTGTGCTAGTAAACCCTTGGTTTCTGCCTATGGATAAAAATTTATTTTTTCTATGAGTAAAAATTTCATCTTTATTCATTAAATTCATTTCGTGTAAATTTTTTTGTATAGATTTTTTAACATTTAGAAGACTCAAATCAGGATCTCTGTGCGCGCCACCAATTGGTTCAGGAATTATCTCATCGATGACTCCAAGTTCTAATAGATCTTTTGATGACAATTTCATCGCCTCAGCTGCTTCTAAAGTTTTAGTTGGATCTCTCCAAAGTATAGTTGCGCATCCTTCTGGTGAAATTACAGAATAAATTGCATTTTCTAACATTAATACTTTGTTTGAAGATGCTAACGCAATTGCTCCCCCTGATCCACCTTCGCCAATGACTACTGATATTGTTGGTACTTTTAGCTCCATACAACATTCGATGGACTTCGCAATAGCTTCTGCCTGTCCTCTTTCTTCGGCACCAACACCAGGGTAAGCTCCGGGGGTATCTATAAAAGAAATAACTGGAATATTAAATTTGTCAGCCAACTTCATTAACCGAATAGTTTTTCTATATCCTTCTGGTCTCATCATGCCAAAATTTCTTTCTATTCTAGTATCTAAATCCTCTCCTTTTTCCTGGCCAATAACTAAAACTGAGGCTTGGTTAAATTTTGCAAATCCCGCGATTACAGATTTATCTTCCCCATAAAAACGATCACCTGCTAATAGAATGAATTCGTCAAATAAATTTTCAATAAAAAATTTAGATTTTGGTCGATTTTCGTGGCGTGCTACTTGAGTTTTTTGCCATGGGTTTAAGTTTGAATACACTTGTTTTAATTTATTATCAATTTCAGATTGGATCTTGGAAATCTTACCCGTATCAACTTCGGATAATCCTTCATTATTGTAAGGGTCTTTAAGCTTATCTAGTTCAGTTTCTAGATTTTTAATTTCGTTTTCAAAATTTAAATAGTTTTTCATTTTTATAAAAAAACAATTATTAATTAATAGCAAAAAAAGGCTACAAAATGTTCAAATATTTATTAGATTATTACTGGTTAAAGTTATACAATATTGCTTGTTTTTAAGGGAGAGACTACTTTTGTAGCGCCGAAGGAGCAACCACCCCGGAAACTCTCAGGCAAAAGGACCTTAAATATGTTAACTCTGGAAAGAAGACTGAGTCTCACCGAAGGGGTAAATCTCTCAGGTAAAAAGACAGATGGGGTCATGGAGTTAATATGAAAGAAAAATATATAAAAATCAAAAATTTATCCATTTCAATAAAATTATTGAATTTTGTAAACAAGGAGTTATTGCCTGGAACAAATATTAAAAAAGAATTTTTCTGGAGTAGATTGGATAAATATTTTCATGAACTTGCCCCTAAAAATAAAAAATTATTAGAAACAAGAGATAAACTACAAAAAAAAATAGATGATTGGCACAAAGAAAAAGTGAGTAAAAAAATTAACAAAAATGAATATATTAATTTTTTAGAAAAAATTGGATATTTAAAAAAATCAACTAGCAACTTTAAAATAAAAACCAAAAATGTAGATACAGAAATATCAAGCATTTGTGGACCACAATTAGTTTGTCCGGTTTCTAACTCAAGATTTTTATTAAATGCAGCTAATGCAAGATGGGTAAGTTTGTATGATAGTTTGTATGGTACTGATGTGATTCCAGAAACACATGGAGCATTAATTGGAAAAACTTATAACCCAATTAGAGGTAAAAAAGTAATCGAATACGCTCGTAATTTATTAGATAAATATATACCTTTAAAAAATAATAGTTGGAAAAAAATAGACAAAATTCCTGAAATAAATAATCATAAATTAAATATTGAATTAAAAAATCCTAAACAATTTATAGGTTATAATAAAAAATTAAACCATCTAACTTCTCTATTATTTAAAAACAATAACCTCCACATCGATATTTTGTTTGATCAAAGTGGAAAAATGGAAATAAATAATCCTGATGGAAACCAAGATAATATAAAAATTCATGATATTATTTTAGAATCTGCAATTTCAACTATATGTGATCATGAAGATAGCGTTGCCGCAGTTGATGCCGAAGATAAAGTTCTTGGATACCGAAATTGGTTAGGATTGATGAAAGGCAATTTAAGAACGGAATTTCAAAAAAAAGGAAAAAAAATTATTAGAAAATTAAACTCTGATAGAAGCTATATATCTGCAAATGGGAAAAAAATTAAATTGCATGGGCGTTCTTTGTTGTTAAATAGAAATGTTGGTCATTTAATGACCAATCCTGCAATTCTTCTAAAAGACGGGTCTGAATGTCCCGAAGGTATTATTGATGCTTTTATAACTTCTTTAGCATGTATTCATGACTTTAAGAAAAAAGGAAATTCAAGATTAAATTCTATTTATATTGTTAAGCCTAAAATGCATGGACCAGATGAATGTGCTTTTACAAACTTAATTTTTGAAAAAGTTGAGAATTTACTTAACTTAAAAAAATTTACAATCAAGTGTGGGATTATGGATGAAGAAAGAAGAACTTCCTCAAATTTAAAAGAGTGCATAAGATCTTTAAAAAATAGGGTCTTTTTCATAAATACAGGATTTTTAGATAGAACTGGTGACGAAATACATACATCTATGGAAGCTGGACCAATGATTAAAAAGGGAGATATGAAGTCATCGGTATGGATTAAAGCTTATGAAAATAACAATGTAGATATTGGTCTTTTATGCGGTTTTTCAGGCAAATGTCAAATTGGTAAAGGTATGTATGCTGCTCCAGATTTAATGAATGATATGATAAAAAAAAAAATTGCTCACCCCTTGTCTGGAGCTAATTGTGCCTGGGTACCAAGCCCAACAGCAGCAGCATTGCACGCTCTTCATTACCATGAAGTAGATGTTTTTTCTAAACAAAAGGAATTAAAAAAAAGAAAAGCCTCAAATCTTACCAATCTATTAACTATGCCTATTGTTAAAAAACCAAATTGGTCAACAGATGAAGTTACGAAAGAATTAAAAAATAATGCCCAAGGTATTTTGGGTTACGTGGTACGTTGGATCGATCAATCTGTCGGTTGTTCTAAAGTTCCTGATATAAATGGCATAGGTTTAATGGAAGATAGAGCAACATTAAGGATATCTTCGCAACATATTGCTAATTGGCTCCATCACGGTATATGCAGCAAAAAACAAGTTTTGGAAATAATGAAAAAAATGGCAAAAGTTGTTGATAATCAAAATATTAAAGATCCAGCTTTAAAAGGACATTCGCCATATCAAACAATGTCTGGAAACTTTGACAAGTCTATAGCATTTAAAGCTGCATGTGAACTTGTTTTTCATGGAAGAGTTCAGCCATCGGGATATACTGAACCAATTCTTCATCTTAATAGACTATTGAAAAAAACTTAGTTTGCAAAGATCGCAATAAATGCTTATTTAAGTACTAAACTTTACAATATATTGTTTATTTTATAAACAAATATAAACAAAAAATAAATGATGTATTTAGAACAAATATTTAAAAAAATTAATAAAAAAAAATTAAATTCAGAACAAGTTTGTAAATTTTATGTGGACAGAATCTTAAAGTCTCGTAAACTTAATTGTTTTGTTAATTATGATTTTGAAAACGTAATTGAATTATCAAAAAAATTTGATCAAAGGAAAAATATAAAAAAAAAATTTAAAGGCATTCCAATTGCATTTAAAGATTGTTTTTTTAGCAAAAATATCCAATCTCACATTCAAAACTCTTCAATTAAAAAAAAATTTTATAAAAAAACATCAAAAATAGTTTCAAATTTTGAAAAAAATGGCGGAATATTTTTAGGGAATATTAAAATAAATCAATTTTTAACCGGATCAAATAAATTAAAAGATGATCCAATAAATCCTATTACAAAAAAGCCAGATCTAATTGGAAGTTCACATGGGTGTGCTGCTGCAGTTTTAGCAAATTTAAGTCCAGCTATTGTATCGACAGATGTAGGTGGATCTACACGTGAGCCTTCAGCACAACTTGGTTTGATTGGATATAAATCATCAAAAAACTTATTATCAAATCTAAATTCTCTAAATATTTCAGATGCTTTATGTGCTCCCGGAATTATTTCAAAGAACGTTGCCGATTGCGCTTTATTATTAGAAAATATTCAATGTAAAAATAGTAAAAATATAAATTATTACCAGAAATTAAAGCTAGTAAAAAATTTAAAAGTCGCTTTTGTTTGCAACAATTTTGCTGGGGATGTTTATTTTAATAAATCACATGATGTGATGAAAAATATTTCTAAAGCAATTGGCTTTAAAATTTATGAAATAAATTTAAAAAATATTTCTAAAAATTTAGAAATATATAATCTGTTACTTAATAAAGATTTTTTTAAAAATTTTTCTACTTTTTTAAAAAATAAAAAAAATTTAAAAAATAATAAATTTTATAGAAGCATATTACAAGAAAATCTAACAAATGATGTTGTTAGAAGATTTGTTCTAGGAAAGTATGTGAATGATAATTACAAGCAATTTGAAATTAATTCTAAAATAAATAACTTTTTAAAAATAAAGCATTATGAAATTAACAAGTATTTTGCCAGTTATGATGCTATAATATATCCTGTTAATTTAGAAAATAAAAACGATAACAATTATAAAAAAATTAAAGTATTAGCAAATTTACTTGGTCTCCCTTGTTTAGTTATTCCAATATCTAAAAATGGACAAAATCAAATTCAATCAGTTGAAATAATTGTAAAACATAATAACGACCAATTGTTGTTAAATATTGCACATTCGTTTGAAAAGATTTTGGATTTTAAATTAAAAATAAGTGATTGGTGGATGAACAAGTGAGAAAAACAAATATTCTTTTAAAAAAAAAAATAAACGAAATTTTAAAAATTTTAAAGAAAAATTTATATCAGAAAAGTGAATTAAAAAAAATTAAAGAAGATTTAAATAAAATTGAGCAAAGTATAAGAAAATTAGATTGATTAATAATTAAATAATCTTAATCTGAATTTTTTTCTATTGATCTTCTATTCTTAAAAGCAGAAAATAAAGTACCGTCATCTAAATTTTCAATTTCACCACCCACTGGTAGACCTTGCGCTAGTTTAGAAACTTTAACTTCTGATTTTTTAAGGCTATCTTTTATATAATGTGCTGTAGTTTGTCCTTCAACAGTTGCACTTGTTGCAATTATTACTTCTTCTATTGAATCTCTTTTTACACGATCAACTAAAGAAGAAATTAACAGATCTTCTTTTCTTTGACTTGTTGAGGATGATAAAGTTCCTCCTAAAATATGAAAGTATCCTTGAAATATGTTTGAACTTTCAATACTCCACTGATCTGCAATACTTTCTACAACACAAATTTTATTATATTTTTTTTGACTAATTTCACAATTATTACAACCAACAGTATTAGATTTTAATGCTCCACAAGATTTACATCTGGAAACATTCTTATAAATCTCTACCAAGTTGTTTGCCATTGGTTTCATAAGTTCATCTCTAGAATTGATTAGTTTTAATATTATTCTTTTTGCAGATTTGGGGCCTAAACCCGGTAGCTTAGAAATAAGTTTTATTAATTTTTCAATTTCATCTATATTTTGCATTAAACTAAATTGGCCATTTAAATCCAGGAATGCCAAAATCACTTGTTGTTTTAGATATTTCTTCGGAAGTTTTTGTTTTTAATTGAGTTTTAGCATTATTGTGTGCGGCAACTATCAAGTCTTCAATAATTGATTTGTCTTCATTAATTATTTCTGGAGAAATTTCTATTTTAATCATTTCTCCATCTCCATTAAGTTTTACTTTTACAGAGTTTCCTCCAGAAACACCTTCAACTTCAATATTTTTAATTTTTTGCTGACTTTCTTTCATTTTTTCTTCCAATTCCTTAGCTTTGTTTAAAATTTTACTAAAATCAGTCATTATTATTTTCTTTTTTGATTTCAATATTAATTAGTTCGGCATCAGGAAATTTCTCCAAAACACTTTTGTAAATTTTTGTACTTTTTGCGTTATCTAAAAGTTCTTTTTTTTTCATTAATTCTTTTTCCTTTATTGATAGATCTCCATTTTTTTTTGATAAAGAAATAATCCATCTATTTTTCGTCCATTCGTATAATTTTGAAGTCAAATTTTTAATAAATTCTTTATCTAAATTTTCATTGAAAGAAATTTCGATTCTATTTTTTGCAAAGCTCACTAAATTCACATTTGTTTCTAGTTCATACTTTAGTTTAATTTCTTTCTTTGAGCTGCAAAGTCTTATCAGCTCCTCAAGATTTTTTAAATTTAAACTTATTTCTTTTGAAGATTTTAGTGTTTCTTTATCAGAATATTTTTTTTCTTGTACAATATTTTTTATTTGACCTATAGTTTTATTTCCAAAATCAACTTGGTCCCTTTCTACAATATTAGTATCTACAGTTCTATTTTCTATATTGTTTTCATTTAAATTATACGTTTTATCTTCTAAATTTTTTAAGCTCTTTATTTCTTTTAAATGTATTAATCTAATTAAAAACATTTCCATTGCTAAGTGTTGATTTGATACAATATCTATCTCTCCCAAAGTCTTAATTGTAAATTGCCAAAATAACATTAAAGTTTCATTATTAATTGAATTAGATAATTCTTTAATAGAATTAAATTCGGAATCATTTAGGTTGAAGTTAGTTCCATCAACTTTCAAATGTGAGATATTTTTAAAGTAATATAACAATTCCAAAAAATCATTTAAAAAAATTTTTGGTTCTATTCCTTGATCATAAATAAATCTATAAATATCAATTACTTTTTTTTCATCTCCTAGGAATACATTTTTAAATAATTCAATCAAATTCGATTTATCAAAATATCCAAATAACTTTTGAGCCATTGATAAGCTAACCTTTTCATCTTTGCTAACACTTATTACAGCTCTATCTAGTAGAGATAGAGCGTCTCTTACGGAGCCCTCTGAAATTTTAACTATTAATTTTAATGCTTCATCTTCAACATTTCCTTTTTCTTTATCATTAATTTTTTTTATAAATTCAAACAATTCATTCGATTTAATTCTAGATAAATCAAACCTTTGACATCTTGAAACAACAGTAATTGGAATTTTCTTAATTTCGGTTGTGGCAAATATAAACTTTAAATAGTCAGGTGGTTCTTCCAAAGTTTTTAATAAAGCATTAAATGCTGCTTTAGACATTTGATGCACTTCATCGACTATAAATATTTTATATTTTGCTGATGTTGGGCCATATCTTGAAAATTCAATTAAATCTCTGACATCATCAACTCCTGTTTTGCTGGCAGCATCCATTTCTAGCACATCAATATGATTTGAATTTGTTATTGATTCACAATGTTCACACATATTCTCTTCGCAAACATTTTCTATACCGTTTGCACAATTAAGTGATTTTGCAACTATTCTTGCTATTGTGGTTTTTCCAACTCCTCTTATACCTGAAAATAGATATGCATTAGGAGTTTTTTGTGACCTTATAGAATTCTTTATGGTCTCAACGGTAGTTTCTTGACCAATTAAATCTTTAAATGTTTGTGGTCTATACTTGAGAGCAAAGACTTTATTATTATTATTCATGTTTTAAAAGGAGACCAATCAACCTGAATATTACTCATTACCCTTGCTCTTTTTCAAGCCTGGGGGAATTCATGGTAGTTTCACCTGAATGGCCTCCAAACTTATTATAACAGCAAAATTTTCTATTCCACAAGAAAAGTAATTATAAACTCACTTATCCCTAAATTTATCTGAAATAAAAACACCTAATACGTGAAAATCTTCGCAATGCAAACCAAGTTCTTCTAAGGATTTTTGAACTTTAGGATCATCAATGTGTCCATCTAGATCACAAAGAAAAAAATAAGAAGAGAATGAATTTTTTTCAGGATAACTTTGTAGTTTAGTCAAATTAACTCCCTGAATAGCAAATCCTGATAATGCCGAGTATAAAGCTGCTGGTTTGCTTTTTAGCTTAAACAAAAAAGAGGTTATATATTTTTCTTTTTTTAGTTCAGGCTGCTTAATCATTTTCCCCATCAGTAAAAATCTGGTTACATTATTCTTTTCATCTTGAATATCGGAAGCCAATACTTTTAAGTTATAGATTGCAGCACTTTCTTTTGATGCAATTGCAGCTTCACTTTTTATTTTTATTTCAGATATATATTTTGCGCTACCAGCTGTATCTGCACGTACATTTTCTATAAAATTATTTTTTTTAATAAAATTTGAACATTGACTTAAACCTTGTGCATGAGAATAAACATTTTTTATATCTGTAATTTTAGAATCAGGTGGTGCTAAAAGATGGTGTTTGATTGGAAAAAATTTTTCCATATAAATATTTAATCTATATTTAAAAATTAAGTATTCTACTCCAATATTTCCTGTTGTTTTATTTGATTCTGGAATAATTGCATTAATTGTTTCATCATCACTAGCTTTTTTAAATACGTCGTCAAATGTTTTGCATGGAATAGTTTCACACTCTGGGTAAAGTTCTTTAGCGCAACTTTCGCTATAACTACCTTCAATTCCTTGGTATGCAATTTTCATAATTTAAGATTTATATTCCATAATTTTTTTCAAAGCTAGATAATCTTCTTGAGTATCAACTCCAATTGAAGAAGATCTGGCTAAAGCTACTTTTATTTCTATATTATTTTCAATGGCGCGAAGTTGTTCTAGTCTATTTTTAATTTCATTTTTTGTCTGTTCAAACTTAACAAATTTTTTTAATATTGATATATTGTAACAATAAATCCCTATATGATAATAAATATAATTTTGTTTTTTATATATATTGTACCTTGAAAAATTTAAAGCTTTTATAAAATTATTATTATTTAGTTTCTCTTCAGTTTGCACTTTTACAACATTCTCATTGTTAAAAATAGAATCGTCTTTAATTTCTGAGGCAAGAGTTCCAATATCTGAGCCATGTTTAATCATTAAATTGAATAAATTTTTTATGTCGTTTGGGTTAATTGCTGGTTCATCTCCTTGTAAAGAAAGAACATGTGTAACATCGTTTCTTTTTAATTTTTGCAAACCTTCAAATATTCTTTCCGTTCCATTTTTATGAAATTTTCCCGTTAAAATAGCTTTGCCTCCATTTTTTTCTACTGCTGTTACAATTTCTTCATCTTCAGTGCAAACAATTACTTCTCCAATTTTAGCTTCTTTTCCTCGATTAACTACATGTGATATAATGGGTATTTTATTAATCTCTAAAAGAGGCTTTCCAGGCAATCTTTGCGCTGACATTCTTGATGGAATTAAAACTAAAACTTTGCTCATTATTGAGTTTTTTACCCTATGCGTCTAACAGACGCAAATTATCAAATTAATCCTAAAGCTTTTTTAAATTATAATGTTATATGTTTTGTTTGGAATTTATAAATGGACTCATTTGAAATAAATAAGATAATTGCTGCAGTTTTGGTCACTGTATTGATTGTATTTGGAATAAGTAAAGTTTCGGACATGATTTTTAGTGTAGAAAAACCCAATATAGAGGGATACAAGGTCGAAGTTAAAGTTGGAGACGCTACCGCAACTCAAGCTAGCGCTGATAGTCAAATAGATATTTCTGCATTTTTAGGTTTAGGTTCTGTAGATCATGGTAAAAAAGTCTTTAAAAAATGTGCCGCGTGCCACACTATTAATCAAAGTGGAGGAAATAAGATTGGTCCAAAACTTTGGAATGTAATGTTTAGACCTGTGGGCTCAATATCTGATTATAAATATTCAAAAGCATTAACATCTTATGGTAAAGAATGGACTTGGGAAGAAATGAATGGTTTTTTAATAAAACCGTCTAAATGGATAAAAGGAAACAAAATGGGATTTGCTGGATTAAAAAAAGAAGAAGATAGAGCATCATTAATACTTTATCTTAATGAAAATAGCGATAGTCCTAAACCACTACCTTAATTTTCCTAAACAATATAATAAAATACTCTTTTGTACATAGACTCTATTAAGCGCTTGTTGCCAAACTTTTGATTGTTTGCCAAAAAAAACTTTTTCTGAAACTTCAGGGCCTCTAGGTAAACAGTGAAGGAAAATTGCATCTTTCTTAGCAAAAGTCATTAATTTTTTATCAATTCTAAATTTTTTAAAATCTCTAATTTTTTTTTTTTTGTTGACCTTGTCATTTAAAGACACAACTTTATCAGAAAATATAACATCAGAGTTCATTGCTGCTTTTATAGGGGTATTAAATATATTAATTTTTTTTTTGTTTTTTTTAACCCAATCCATTACAAATTTTTTTGGCTCATAATTTTTTGGACAGCCTACATTTAAATTAAATGAAAACTTAACAGATGCAGCAATTAAACTATTAAGAACATTGTTGGAATCACCTATCCAACAAATATTCAATTTTGAAATAGGTTTTTTTTTAATTTCTTCGACTGTAAATATATCAGATAAAACTTGTGTTGGATGTGATGACGGGCTTAGACCATTAATAAGTGGAATGGTTAAATGTTTGCTAAATTCTTCTATTTTATTATCACTGTCGGTTCTAAGCATAAAACCATCTCCATAAGTTGATAAGATTTTTGCAGTATCTGCTAAACTTTCCCCGCCTTTCCCTAAATGTAATTCATTAGCTCTAAGAGTTATGGTTTCCCCTCCTAATTGTTTTATTGCAAGAAAAAAACTAAGTCTTGTTCTCAAACTTGACTTTTCAAACATCTGTATGAGTAGTTTTCCTTTTAAAGGATTATTTCTATCTACTTCCAAAACATTAAGGTTTTTTCTTTTTCTTTTTCTTTTTTTTGCATCTAAAAGAATTTTTCTAAGGTCTATAGCAGTAATATCATTAAGATTTATAAAATGTTTCATAAAGTTTTATATTCTTTACAAACTTTTTTGATAATTTTTATTGCTAAATCAATTTCTTTTTTCTTAACTGTAAGTGGTGGAAGTATTCTTATTACATTTTCTCCAGCTTTTATGGTTAATAGATTATTATCCATTAGTTTTTGAATAAATTTTGATTGGTCTTTATAAAGTTGTAACCCTATCAATAATCCAACGCCTCTTATTTCTTTAATAATTTTTGGATATTCTTTTTTAATTTTTTTTAATTCATAATGAAAATATCTAGAAATTTTTTGAACATTGCTTAAAAATCCTTTTTTAAATATTTGGTCTAAAACAGCATTGCCCACACTCATTGCTAAGGGATTACCGCCAAAAGTGGAGCCGTGAGTTCCTGGAATCATTCCAGAAGCTGCTTTTTTATTCATTAATACCGCTGCTATAGGAAATCCTCCTCCAATTCCTTTGGCTATTGGAACTATATCTGGCTTTACATTTGAATATTCGTATGCAAAAAATTTTCCGCTTCTTCCTATTCCACACTGTATCTCATCAAAAATTAATAAAATTTTTTTCTTATTACAGACTTTTCTAAGTTCTTTTAAAAAATTTTTTGAATGAACTTTTATTCCACCTTCACCCATAATTGTTTCAACCATAATTGCGGCTGTTCTATTCGTTATAGATTTTCTTAAAGATTTAAGATTATTAAATTTAAAGTGATCAAAACCTTGTGCTTTTGGTCCAAATCCTTCTGTCATTTTTTTTGAACCGCTTGCAACAATTGCTGCTAAAGTTCTTCCATGAAATGAATTCTTTATACAAAGAATTCTATTTTTTTTAGGTTTTCCAATTGAAAAAAAATATCTTCTTGCAATTTTTATTGCAGCCTCAGTTGCTTCTGTTCCGCTGTTTTGAAACATTACATAATCAGCAAATGTTTTTTTGGTTAATCTTTTTGCTAATCGTTCTCCTTCTGGTATTATAAACGCGTTTGACACATGCCAAAGTTTTTTGGTTTGTTTGTTTACTGCTTTTATTAAATATGGATTTGC
>CACPLE010000006.1 GCA_902634695.1 uncultured Pelagibacteraceae bacterium | reverse complement strand
AGGTCCAACAGGAACAATTGAAAAATTAACATCTGATGATTGGGAACAAACTCTAAAAGTTAACGTTATAGGTGTAACCAAAACTTTAGCAATGGAGCTTGGAAAATTCAAAATTAGAGTGAATGCAATTTGTCCTGGAACTATTAAAGGAGATAGAATGGTAAGAGTTATAAGAGATAAAGCAAAATTTTTAAAAGTTTCAAAAAAATTAGTCGAAAAGGATTTTGTATCTATGGCTTCTATGGATTGTTGGATTTATGAAGATGACATAGGAAAAATGTGTTCTTTTTTAATTTCAAGTGATGGTGAAAGAATATCTGGCCAAGCTATTCCTGTTGATGGAAATGCTACAAGAATGGATTAAATAAATTTAATAATTATTTATAGTTTTTTAATTTTAGTTTTTCTCTAGTTTCCGCAGGAGTCATTATTGAAACTCCAAGATCATTTACAATTCTAATTGCTTTCTCAACTAATTGAGCATTTGTAGCTAATTTTCCTTTTGATAAATATAAATTGTCTTCAAGTCCCACTCTTGGGTTTCCGCCCATAATTACAGTTTGAGCAACGAACGGCATTTCATTTTTTGAAATTGCAAAACCAGACCAAACACCTTCTTTAGGCATAATATCTTTCATTGCTTGCATTGCTAAAGGTGTTGCAGGTGCTCCCCAGGGTATACCTAAACACATTTGAAACATTGGCGGATCACTTAACAAACCTTCTTTATATAACTGCGCTCCAAACCACATATTTCCTAAATCAAAAGCTTCTATTTCAGGTTTAACATTTATTTCTTGTAATCTTTTAGCAGCTTTTCTTAAATCGTTAGGTGTATTTACTGTAATAACAGAACTATCACCAAAATTTAAAGTTCCACAATCAAGTGTGCATATTTCTGGTAAAAATTGTTCTGCATTTGCAATTCTCTCCATTACATTTGCCATGTCTGTCATAGGTCCAAATTCAAGAGGATTTTTTCCTTGTCCAATATCTAGATCACCGCCCATCCCAGTTGTAAGATTTAATATTACATCTGTATCGCTTGAACGAATACGGTCTACTACTTCTTTGTATAATTCTAATCTTCTACTAGGTTTTCCGTCTTCTTCTCTGACATGAATATGTGCAATTGCGGCTCCTGCTTTTGCTGCTTCAATAGATGCTTTTGCAATTTGTTCTGGTGTTTTTGGTAAATCAGGATGTTTACTGGCTGTATCTCCTGAACCAGTTACCGCGCATGATATAAATACTTTACTCATTTTTTTTAAAGAAAGTATACTAAAAATGACTTATGGTAAACTATGTTTAAATTTATTTAACTTTTAAACAAAGTATGGTTAAATGCTATTAAACAATGAAAAATAATACAACGCTTATTAATTCAATACTATCGCCTTATAAGATAAATATTTATTTAAAAAATATTTTATTAGTTTTTTTTGGTACTGTTTTATTGGCTGCATCTTCAAAAGTTCAAGTTCCATTCTGGCCAGTGCCAATGACAATGCAAACGTTTATTGTTTTTATTATTGGAATGTCGTATGGATCGGGTCTTGCATTCACTACATTAGCCGTATATCTCTTGGAAGGAGCTTTTGGATTGCCAGTTTTTGCAAAAGGTGGTGGTTTGGTTTACCTAACAGGGCCGACCGCAGGTTACTTGTATGGAATGGTGACTGCTGCATGGGTTATAGGAATATTTTCAGACCTTGGGTATAACAAATCTTTTTTGAAAAGTTTAAAATCTTTACTTATAGGAACATTTATTATTTTTTTATTAGGTGTGGGATATTTAGGATCAATAATTGGATTTGAAAAAGCTTTAGTTGCAGGACTATATCCTTTTGTTTTAAGTGAGATTTTTAAAATATTGCTTGCTACAGCTCTTATTCCGAATATTACAAAATATATTAATAAATAAATTTATTAAGAACATAAATACTAATGTCAACATATGTAACAACAACAACGATTATTAAAGATTGGACTGATTATAATGACCATATGAACATGGCTTTCTATGTTCTAATTTTTGACAAAGCATGGGAAGTTATTCTTGAAAAATTTAAAATGGGAGAACACTCGGCCAAAACAACAAAAAAAAGTACTATGGTTGTTGAAACTCACACAACTTATAATAATGAAGTAAAACAAGGTGATGAGGTAGATATTTTTTTAACTCATTTTGATCATGATAAAAAAAGATTACATTTTAAAATGGAAATGTATGAAAAATCAAAAAAAACTTTGTCTGCAACTATAGAAATGTTGTCTCTTTATATAGATTTAAATCTTAGAAAAGTTGCAGAATTTGAAGAAGAAAAAACTAAAATTATGGATGAATTTATTAACCAAAATAAATCTAATTTTAAATCTGATAATTTGAATTTTTCAAGCAAGCTAAAAAAATAATCTTTAAACAAATTAAAATTAATGACAAAAATACAACGCAGATGTAATGTCTGATTATGGAAATAAAATTACTATCAGGGGCCTTAGGTGCTGAAGTTACTGGTATTGACCTTAAAGATACTTCAGATGAAAATTTTAAAAAAATTAATGATTTACTACTAGAACATAAAGTTATTTTTTTCAGAAACCAGCCGATCACGAATGAAGAACAAATTGCTTTAGGTGAAAAATTTGGACCGATAGAAACTCATGCTTATGTTAAAGGTCTAGATAAGCATCCAGAAATAGTTAGAATAATTAAAGGTGAAGAAGAAAAAAACCAATGGGGAGAAAACTGGCACAGTGATGTCAGTTATAATGAAAAACCAACTAAGGCAGTAATATTAAAATCATTAAAAATACCTCCTGTTGGTGGCGACACATGTTTTTCCAACATGGAGCTAGCTTGGGACACCTTAGATGAGAAAATTAAAGAAAAAATAAAAGATAAAAAAGCTGTACATAGCTCTCTAGGTGCTGAGTTTTTCGTAGACGACTACAAACATATGGAAGTAAATAAAAAAAGAAATTACGATGCATATTCAAATGAACATCCAATAGTTAGAACACATCCCGAAACTGGAAAAAAGATATTGTTTGTTAATTGGACTTATACAAAAAAAATTATCGGTTTAGATAAAGAAGAAAGTGATGAAATTTTAAATAAAATTTTTGAACATCAGGCAAGACTTGAATTAACTTGCAGATTTACCTGGACTGAAAATACTGTATGCATTTGGGACAATAGAAGTGTTATTCATTTTGCAATTGCAGATTTTTATCCTGGAAGAGGTCTTGGATATAAAAGAATTATGGATAGAATAGCTATAGAAGGAGATATTCCAATTTAATTGAGCTCAATAATAGAAAAAATAATTAAAAACTATAAAACCAATAAGTCTCTTTATATTGGGGAGAAAGTAACAATGACCGAACACATGATCCAGTCTGCAATGCTTGCTGAAAAAAATAAATGTTCCTCAGGTTTGGTATGTGCTTCTTTGCTTCATGATTATGGTCATTTTATTTTAGATGACCCTGATCAACTGGTAAACAAAAAAGAAGATGGAAAACACGAAGATGTTGCTTATCTATATCTTAAAAAGTATTTTAAAAAAAGTGTTGTTGAACCAATAAAAATTCACGTTAAGGCAAAAAGATATTTGGCAAGAAATAAAAAATATTTCAATATACTCTCTCAAGCTTCTAAAGTCAGTTTACATTTACAAGGTGGTGTAATGAGCGAAGAAGAAGCAGAAAAATTTGAACATGAAAAATATTTTGATGATGCTATTAAACTTAGAAAATTTGATGAAGCAGCAAAAAAAACAGGTATCAAAATGAAAGATATTAATGATTACAAAAATTTACTAAATTCAAATCTATTATGAAATTTGATTATATAATAATTGGAGCAGGTTCAGCTGGATGTGTCCTTTCAAATAGACTGTCTGAAGATCAAAAAAATAAAGTTGCTGTCTTTGAAGCTGGTGGTTCAAGTGATATTTGGAAAGTTAAAATGCCACTTGCTTTACTTTATACGATGCATGATCCAAAATATAATTGGAAATATTATTCTGAACCTGAGCCATATTTAAACAATAGAAGATTATTTTGTCCAAGAGGTAAAATGATTGGAGGTTGCTCTGCTCATAACGGAATGGTTTTTGTAAGAGGTAATAGAAATGATTATGAAAGATGGGAAAACTTTGGATTAAAATCTTGGTCTTACGAAAAAGTTCTACCTTATTTTAAAAAAAATTGAAACATGGTCAGGAGGAGAAAACCAATATAGAGGTTCGCTGGGTCCGCTTCCAGTTAATCAATCAAAAAATGACAATCCTCTATTTAAAGCTTTTATAAATTCAGCTTCTGAAGCAGGACATGCTATTAATCCCGATATGAATGGGGAAGAGCAAGAAGGATTTGGTATGTTTGATACAACAATTCATAAAGGTCAAAGAGCAAGTGCAACAAAATACTATTTGAATCCTGCAAAAAAAAGAAAAAATTTAAATATTTTTTCTAATTCATTTGTTGAAAGAATTATTTTTGATGGGAAAAAAGCCATTGGTATTGAAGTAAAAATTAAAAATAAACTTGAAAAAGTTTATGCAGAAAAAGAAATAATATTAAGTGGAGGTTCAATTAATTCACCACAATTGTTAATGCTTTCAGGAATTGGTGATGCAAATCATTTAAAAGAAAAAGGAATTACAGTTGTAAACGATGTAAAAGGAGTTGGAAAAAATCTTCAAGATCATTTGGAAACATACATTATGCAAGAATGCAAAACTCCAGATACTCTTTACACATATACAAAGTTAATTCCAAAAGTTTTAGCTGGAATTCAGTGGTTTTTTATCTAAGTCTGGTCCTTGCTCACAGTCATATTTGGAAGCTGGAGGATTTGCTAAATCTTCTCCGGAACGTGAAATAGCAAACATTCAATTTCATTTTTTTCCATCATTTGTTATTGATCATGGTTTGGTTAATCCTAGTTCTCATGGTTATCAATTACACGCAAGTCCTAATCATCCTAAAAGCAGAGGATCTATTAGACTTAATTCTTCTGATCCTTACGATTATCCAAAAATATTATTTAATTATTTAGAACACGAAGACGATCTAAGACAAACACGAGAATGCATTCATGTTGCGAGAAAAATTTTAGCACAACCTTCTTTAGAAAAACATTCTGGTAATGAGGTTGGACCAGGTTCTGACAAACGAACTGATGAAGAATTAAACGAATATATAAGATCTAAGGCGGAAACAGCTTATCACCCATGTGGAACTTGTAAAATGGGTGTAGATGAAATGGCTGTGGTTGATGAGAGTTTAAAAGTTAAAGGAATACAAAATTTAAGAGTAGTAGATGCTTCTGTGATGCCAGAAATTCCAAGTGCGAATTTAAATGCCCCTACCCTTATGATTGCTGAAAAAGCCTCTGATCTTATTTTAAATTAAGAAAAAATTATAATTATTGAAAATATATATAAATTAAATTATTTATTTTAATAATATGAAAAAAACTATTGTTAAAAGTTGGAATGAATGGGATCCGCTAAAACATGTAATCGTCGGTAGAGCAGATAATTGTTGTATACCTGCACCTGAACCTGCCGTAGATGTAAAAATTCCACCAGATTCGGTTATGAAAGGAAAACATGGCAGAAGAACTCAAGATTCTATAGATAGATCAAATGAACTTTTAGATAAATTTGTAAAAACATTAGAGAAAAGAGGGATAAGAGTTGATAGACCAACTCCTTTAAAATTTGATCAAAAAATTGCTACGCCCGACTGGAAAGCAGAACACATGTTTGGATGTATGCCATCTAGAGATGTAATTATTACTGTTGGAAAAGAAATGTTAGAAGCAACTATGAGCTTTCGTTGCCGATGGTTTGAATATTTAGCTTATAGACCATTGATACAACAATACTTTATAGAAGACCCGGGTATGAAACATGAATCTGCTCCTAAACCTAGATTGACAGATAAAGATTATCATAAAAATTATTTATCTGATGAGGTAAGCATTGAACAACGGTTGGAATGGGCTGAAAAAAAATACTTTGTAACAACTGAAGAAGAGCCTCTTTTCGATGCCGCTGATATATTAAGATTTGGTAAAGATTTAATTGTTCAACATGGTTTTACAACAAATTTAAAAGGTATTGACTGGTTAAAAAGACATTTTCCTGATCATCGTGTTCATACTGTAAATTTTCCAGGAGATCCTTACCCTATTCATATAGATGCAACTTTTACGCCAATCAGACCTGGTCTAATATTAAATAACCCTGTAAGAAAACTTCCAAAAGAACAAAGAAAACTTTTTGAGGATAACGGTTGGGAAATTATTGAAGCAGCACAACCAGCACATAACTCTCCTCCTCCTCTAACTTATTATTCAATATGGTTATCAATGAATATTTTGGTTTTAGATCCAAAAACAGTATGTGTAGAGAAAAGTGAAGTATATCAAGCTGAACAACTTGATAAACTAGGCATGGAAGTTTTGCCTATAGATTTTAGAGAAGCTTATGGCTTTGGTGGAAGTTTGCATTGTAGTACTACAGATGTTTACAGAGAAGGTGATTTACAAGATTATTTTCCTAAACAATAGTTTGTGATATAGAAGCGAATGGCTTCAAAAAATAATAATCCTAGAGGAATAATCCTAATACTTTTAGCCATGTTGGTTTTTTCAGTGCAAGACGGGATTATGAAACACATCTATAGCTTTGTGTCACTTTATGAAGTTTATTTAATAAGAACTATAGTAAGCTTTATACTTATTTTAATATTTTTAAGATTAACAAAAAAACCTGTAATATTTAAAAGTCAATACCCGTTACTAACTTTATTGCGTGTAATACTATTCTTTTTTGGTTTTAGTTCTTTTTATGTTTCTTTAGCTGTCTTACCTCTTAGCACTGCTACTGCTTTATTTTTTGTTACTCCTTTTCTAATTACAATATTTGCACATTTTTTTTTAAAAGAAGAAGTAGGACCGAGAAGATGGGCTGCAATAGCTGTAGGTTTTATTGGAGTGTATATAACTTTAAACCCTGATTTTAATGATTTTAACTATTTAAGTTTATTGCCTATTTTATGTGCATTCTGTTATTCGTTATCAATGATAATAATTAAGAAAACCTCAGATAAAGACAATGTTTATACTCAAACATTCGCTTTTTATATTGGGGCAATAATTATTAGTTCTGTATTTTATTTTATTATTGGTGATGGACAATACAACACATCAAATCATCCAGCTTCTCAATTTATCTTTAGAGAGTGGTTTGTAGATTTAGAATCTAGTATTTTATTTATGGTCACAACCGGAATTACAGCAACACTTGCTTTTCTTCTTTTATTCTCAGCTTATAGCATAGCTTCGCCTGCGGTAGTCTCTCCTTTTGAATATTCAATATTATTATGGTCATCATTAATAGGCTGGTTTTACTTTAAAGAAATACCAAGTTTAACTACTGTAATAGGAATATTAATAATTGTATCAAGCGGTATTTATATTTTCATTCGAGAAAAAGCTCAAGATCAGTCTATAGCTACAGAAAAACCTCTAAGATAAATGTCTAAAAATATAATTCCTACAATTAATATCTCCTCAATAATAAAAAATGGTTTTGAGTCTTCAAAATCTATTAATACGATAAATAAAATTAAAAAAGCCTGTATTAATATTGGTTTTTTTCAAATCACAGGACATGGCATTAGTCAAAAAAATATTAAAAATATTTGCAATGTAGGTAGCAAATTCTTTAGTTCATCTGAAAAAAACAAAAGAAAACTTGCGCCAAATAAATGGAATTCTAAAAATAAAAATATTTATAGAGGTTATTTTCCTAATGATGTAAACGGAAAAGAAGGTTTAGATATTGGGGATTTAAAAGTTACAAAAAAATATGCAAAATCTATCAAAAACCAATATGTTGAATATTTAAATTTAAATAAATCTATAAATAAAAAATCAATTAAAATATTATCAAATTATTTTGATGAAATATTTAATTTGGGTGAAATATTATTTAAAAGTATCATAAAACTCTATAACAAAGACATCAATGGTTCTAAAAAAGTTTTTTCAAGGCTTAAAACTTTAAGCACTCTAAGGTTTAACTATTATCCAAATCAAACTAGTCCTGTAGAAGTTTCTAAACAAGATGGGGTTGCTTTAGGATGCGAAACTCATGTTGATAGTGGAATATTTACAATACTTTATCAAGATAAAAAGGGAGGTTTGCAAGTTCAAAATAGAAAAAACAAAAAATGGTATAATGTGCCATTTGATAAAAAAGCTTTAGTAGTAAACACTGGAAGAGCTCTTGAGTTTTTAAGTAAAGGTAAATTTAAAGCTACAAACCATAGAGTGCTTTGGAATAAAACAAAAAGAATGTCTATACCTTTCTTTTTTGAACCTTCATATGATTTTAAAATGAATGAATCTTTTTTAAATAACTCTAAGACAAATAATAGTGGACTAATTTATGAAAAATTCCTTAATCAATCTTTAAAAAAATTCATTGAATATCAAAGGCAAGAATAATAATATCTAAAAATAAAGAGATACATAACTCGTCGTTATTTCCGATGCGAAAGTGGGATAGGTCCTTTAAGTTATTTTATTAAGGAGCATATATGAAGTTTGGATACTTTTGTAATACCACAAACTGGAATAAAAAATCTTATACTCAAATCCTAGAAGAGGCTAGAGAAATAACAAGATATTGCGACCAAAATAAATGGAATTCAATTTGGTTCACTGAACACCACTTTAACCATGAAGGAATGGAGTCTTGTCCTAATCCATTATTAATGTGTTCTGATGCTGCCGCAAGAACAAATCAAATTAGGATTGGTCAAGCTTGTAGTGTTATAACTTTTCATAATCCTATAAGATTAGCTGAAGATGTCGCAATGTTAGATCACATGTCTAAAGGACGTGTTGATTTTGGAATTGGAAGAGGTGTGTATGGTAGAGAAGCTATAAATATGAACGTTGAATCAGACCTTAAAGACCAGGCAAAAAATTTTAGATTATTTGAAGAAACCTTAAAAATTATAAAAAAAGCATGGACTGAAAAGTTCTTTAGCCATAAAGGTGAATTTTATACTTATCCAGCTCCAAATTTTATTTGGCAACATGATATGAGTCCACCTAGTGAAGAATTTTTAGATACTAATACAAATGAAATAAAAAAAATCAGCATTGTGCCTAAACCATTACAAAAACCATATCCACCTATCTGGCAAGTAGTAGATGGTGAAAGATCTATACAGTGGGCTGGTTTAAATGGTTTGAATACAATTATGTGGATCCCTACGGTTAAAGCTTTAAAAAAACGTTTTGAAATTTACAAAGAAGCAAAATCAAAAGCTGAAAATAGAGACGTACCATTAGGAGAAGGAATTTGTTTAGTTAGAGATATGTTTGTAGCTGAAACAATGGAAGAAGCTGAAAAACTTGCAGGAGAACATATTATTAATTACATGAGATGGGTGTGTCACTGGAGGGGATTAGGAAATCACATGGATCCAGATGAAAAATTACCTGAAACAAAAAATAAATTAGATCTTCTAAACTATGATTTTTTACATAAAAGAAATTTATTGTTTGGAACCCCTGATTATGTAGTAAGCAAAATAAAAGAGCTTCAATCAGAATTAAATCTTCAAAATTTACAAGTTTGGTCAAATTTTCCTGGAGTTAAGCATGAAGATTGTATGAGAAGTATTAAATTATTTAATGATGAAGTTATTCCAAGAATTAATAATGATAAATCAAATATTCAAAGAGCAAGTTGATGGAATTAAAACTAAGAAAATTTGTTAAATTTGTAGATAAAACATTTATTGAAGGTGGAAAAAAAGCAAAAGAACCTGTTTTGTTAGTTTCTGTTGCTGCAGTAATACAAAATCCTTGGGCTGGAAAAAGTTTTGTTGAAGATTTAAAACCAGTAATTTTAGACCTTGCACCAAAACTAGGTGACATTTTAGTTCCAGAATTAATTAAAGAAATAGGTTCGCCAGATAAGATTTTGGCTTATGGAAAAGCAGGTATCGTGGGTCTTTCAGGAGAAATCGAACATGCTTCTGCTTTTATACACACATTGAGATTTGGAAACAAATTTAGAGAAGCGGTTGGTGGAACTTCTTATTTAAGTTTTACAAATACAAGAGGTCCAGCTGGGTCTAAAATATCTATCCCTATGATGCATAAAAAAGATTCCGGTTTAAGGCCTTATTATTTAACTCATGAATTTACAATTCATGATGCACCATTTGATGATGAAATTGTTATAGCAATTGGTGGCGCTTCTAGTGGTCGAGCCCATGCAAGGACGGGTGATAGATACCAAGATATGAAAGAAATGGGATTAAAATCCTAGAAAAATCTATGCCTACTACTTCAGAAAAATACAAAACCAACTATGAGTTTAAAAAAGAAAATGAATCAAATCCCATTGTTTTCATACATGGAGTTGGTTTAACCAAAGAAATTTGGAGTGATCAAATAAAATTTTTTAAAGATCATAATATTATTACATATGATTTAATTGGTCATGGAAAGACTCCATTGCAAAAAACTCAATTAAATTTTGAAGATTTTACTAAACAATTGCTTAACCTGATTAAAGAACTAGAAATCAATAAAATCCATCTAGTTGGCTTTTCTTTGGGCTCACTTATTGCTAGGCATTTTGCAGCCACACATGGAGACAAGCTAAGCTCGTTAGTTCTTCATGGATCTATTTATAAAAGATCAGAAGAACAAAAAAGAGTGGTTCAAAATAGGTTTGAATTAATTAAAACAAGTAGACCAACTTCGCAGGACAGAGCCTTGAGAAGATGGTTTTCAGATGATTTCATTAAGAAAAACAAGGAAACATATGAAAAAATATATTCAATGCTTAAAGAAAATGACCTCAATAATATACTAAAAGCTTACAAACTTTTTGTAAATTATGATGATGATGACAAAATCCTTAATAATATTAACGTAAATACACTTGTAACTACTGGACAACATGACTTAGGATCAACAACAGATATGGCAAAAAATTTAAGTGAAAAAATCAAAGCAGCAAAGTTTATAGAAATAAAAAATGGTAAGCATCTATGTAATATAGAATGCGCAGAAGAATTTAATAAAGTTATAGAATTATTTGTTGATCAAAATTATGACGAAGCTTAAAGAATATAAAATGTTTATTGATGGTTCTTGGGTAGAATCAGAAAGTAAAAAAACTTTTGAAACTTTAAATCCTGAAAATAACGAACCTTGGGCAAAAGTTCCTGAAGCTAGTACAAAAGATGTTGACCTTGCTGTAAAAGCAGCACAAAAAGCTTTCGAAGGAGATTGGCCTAAAATTCTACCAAGAGAAAGAGGAAAATTTTTAAGGGCAATTGGAAACCAATTAAGAGAAAATGCTGAATTGCTTGGAAAAGTAGAGACAATTGATACGGGCAAACTATTTAGAGAAACAAATAAACAAGCAAACTATATTGCAGAATATTATGACTATTATGCTGGTCTTGCTGACAAAGTTGAAGGAACAGTTTTGCCAATTGATAAACCAAACATCCAAGCCATAACAACAAGGATACCTATAGGAGTTATTGCAGCAATTGTACCCTGGAATTCACAAATGTTTTTAACCGCAACAAAATTAGCTCCGGCACTTGCAATGGGAAATACAGTTGTGATTAAATGTTCAGAATTAGCACCTGCTACTATGTTTGAGTTTGCAAAATTAATTGAAAAAGCTGGAATACCAAAAGGCGTTGTAAATGTAATTAGTGGCTTTGGAGAACCTTGTGGCAAAGCTTTAACCTCGCATGATCTTGTTGAAAAAGTTGCTTTTACTGGAGGTCCTGAAACTGCAAGACATATTATTAGAAATTCAGCAGAAAACTTATCAGAAGTAAGTTTAGAACTTGGTGGCAAAAGTCCAGTTGCTGTTTTTGAAGATGCAAACCAAGAAAATGCTATTAATGGTATTACGGCAGGAATTTTCGGCGCAACAGGACAAAGCTGTATTGCTGGTTCTAGACTTTATATTCAAAAAGGAATCTACAATGAATTTCTAGAAAAATTAACGACAAGAGCCAACAAAATTAAAATTGGTGCACCCATGGATGCTGAAACAGAAATGGGTCCCTTAAGCAATTACAAACAGTTAGAAAATATTGAAAAAAATATTAAACTTACAGTGGAACAAGGAGGCAAAATAAAATGTGGAGGAAAAAGACATTCTTTTTCAAATAAAGGTTATTACTTTCCTCCAACAATTATTGAATGTGACAATCACAATTTGCCTTCTGCAGAAAATGAATTATTTGGACCAGTTTTATCAGTAATGAAGTTTGATTCTGAAGAAGAAGTAATAAAAAAAATGAATGACAATAAATATGGATTATCATCAGGAGTATACACAAAAGACCTAGCTAGAGGATTGAGGGTTTCAAAAGCAATTCGAGCAGGTATTACTTTTGTAAACACATACAGATTAATTTCTCCTTCTGCTCCATTTGGTGGAATAAAAGACAGTGGATATGGTAAAGAAGCTGGAATAGATTCAATTAAAGACTACACAAGAGTTAAAACAACATGGTTTTATACTTCTGATGAACCAACTCTTGATCCTTTTTCAATGAGATAATTTTGTCAAAAAAACATACACTTTTAATTTTATTGGTAATGTTTTTTCTGGGAAGTGCATATCCTACAGGAAAGCTTGGTGTCAATGCATCCCTACCACCAATTTTGTTTGGTGCTTTAAGAATGGGAATTGTATTTATTTGTTTAATTCCTTTTTGTAAGTTTATCATACCAAATCAAAAATATATTTTGCCTTTGTTTGCTTTTTCATTGTCGATGGGTGTAGGTGTAAACTTATTTTTATATCTAGGAATAAATGCTTCAAGTATAATGTCGCCACTAGTTATAGCTGCACAACTATCGATTCCTATTGCGATTATTTTAAGTTCCATATTTATTGGTGAGTCAATTAATTATAAAAAATGGATTTTAATAATTACATCTCTTTTTGGAATTATATTAATAGGATTTGACCCAAAAATTACAGATGAAATAATAGGATTTCTGTTTATATGTGGTATGGCTTTTTTTTATGCCTCATCACAAGTATTTTCACGATATCTAAAAGAATTAGATGTTAAATTTACAAATGCCTCCATGGGTTTTGTTGCCTTTATTATTTTATTAATTGCTTCTATTTTTTTTGAAGGAAATGCAATTTTTAATTTAAAAAATTTAAATATTGAAGCATGGCTAATGGTATTACACGCTGGTATCCTTTGCTCTTTAGTAGGACACATGTCAATGTTTTATCTTTACAAGTTTTATTCAGTAGGGCAGGTGCTGCCCTTCTACGCCTTATTTCCCGTGTTTGGAATGATTTTAAGTTTTTTCATATTTGGGGAAATTCCAACACTAATTATGTTAATTGGTGGAATTATAGTAATAACTTCCGTCTTTTTGCTCCAAAAAATAAGATAATTTACTTATTGAAAAAATATACCAATAGGATTTAATTTATTTTTTATAAATTGTTAACAATTAATGAGGGTATAATGAAAAAACTATTTATTGCTGCATTTATATTTGTTTCGACTTTTACAACAAGTACTTTTGCAGATATCAAGATGGGAGTTATTTTAGGATTTACTGGTCCTATTGAATCTCTTACTCCAGCTATGGCGGCCTCAGCAGAACTTGCTTTTAAAGAAGCTTCTGATTCAGGTTCATTATTAGGTGGAAAAAAAATCACTCCAATAAGAGCAGACTCAACTTGTGTTGACTCAGCTGCAGCACAATCAGCTGCTGAAGGTCTTATTTCACAAGGTGTAGCCGCTATTATGGGTGCTGACTGCTCAGGTGTAACCGGCGCTATAGCAACAAACGTTGCTGTGCCAAATGGAGTTGTGATGATTTCACCATCAGCAACATCTCCTGGTTTAACTGACTTAGCTGACAACGGTTTCTTTTTTAGAACTGCACCATCAGACGCAAGAGGTGGTCAAATTCTAGCTGATATCACTAAAGATAGAGGAATTAAAAGCGTTGCAATAACTTACACTAACAACGACTACGGAAAAGGTTTAGCTGATGTTTATGCTGCTGCAGTAAAAGCACATGGTATTAAAGTAACAACGTCTGCTGCTCACGAAGACGGAAAAGCTGACTACGCTTCAGAAGTTGCTACACTTGCTTCAGCAGGTGGTGACGCAGTTGCAGTAATTGGTTACCTTGACCAAGGTGGTAAAGGAATTATCCAAGGTTCTTTGGACTCTGGTGCATTTGATACTTTTATTTTATCAGATGGTATGATCGGAGATTCTTTAACTGATGCATTTGGAAAAAGCTTAAATAAATCTTTTGGTTCTCTGCCAGGCTCAACTGGAAAAGGAGCAGGAGTATTTACTAAAGTTGCAAGTGCAGCTGGTATTGATTCTTCTGGACCTTATACTGGAGAATCTTACGACGCAGCGGCTTTAATCGTTCTAGCTATGCAAGCTGGCGGTTCTGCTGATAGAGCTTCAATTGCTAAAAATGTAATGGCAGTTGCTAATGGCCCTGGTAAGAAAATTTATCCAGGACAGCTTAAAAAAGCTTTAGATTTACTAGCAAAAGGTAAAGCAGTTGACTATGAAGGTGCAACTGGAGTTAATTTTACTGATGTTGGTGAAGCTTTTGGTTCTTTCTTAGAAAAAGAAATCAAAGGTGGAAAATTTAAAACTAAAAAACAAAGATAATATCTAAATTTAAAAACCTCAGCGGTGAAAACTGCTGAGGTTTTTTTTATTTTAAAATATTAGTTAGAACATAAAAAGCTAAACAAGACATAAATAAAATAATTATCAAATTAATTATTTTCCAAATTTTTTCATTTTTTAAATAATTAGATAAATATTTTGATAAATAACCTAGTGCAAAAAAGAAAATAAAGGAAGATATACTTGCACCAATCCCGAACAAATATTTTTCGGAAACTAAAAAGTTTTTAGAAAAATTACCAAGAAAAAAAACTGTATCAGAATAAACATGTGGGTTTAGATAAGTAAAACCAAAAGTTCTATAAATTGTTTCAAAAAATGATTTTCTAACATTATTTTTATCTATTATTACTTCTTTTCTATTTTCTCTTATTTTGCTCCATATAAAATTTAATAAAAATAACAAAAGAAGAATATTAAATACAAGTTCGATTAACGGTGTAAAAAAACTATCAAAATAATGAAATAAAAAAATTCCTAAAAAAATTAGGATAAAATCAGAAATCGCACAAATCAGACATACTGTAAAAACAAATTGTTTTTTAAGACCTTGTTCAATAACAAAAATATTTTGTGCTCCAATAGCAAATATTAAACTTAAGCCTGTAAAAAAACCCAGAAATAAAAAACTCATTTTTTACTTAATATGTCTGCTCTCAAAGTAGATAAAATAATCAATATTAGGAAAGGTATGCATATTAAATTCATTATTTTCCAGTTGGTAAGCATAATTAATACTCCGGCAGATAAACTACCTGTGGCATGAACAGAATATACAATAAAATCATTTAATCCTTGTGCTTTGAATTTTTCTTCTTCTTTATAAGTTAAAACTAGTAAACTCGTACCTGATATAAATAAAAAATTCCAACCCAAGCCAAGAACAATTAATGCAAACATATAATTATAATAAGTTTGATCAAACAAACTTGCTATTATGGTTATGCTATAAAGAAATACTCCTGCATATATTATATTGCTATGACCAAATTTTTTAATTAAATTTCCAGTTATCAAAGATGGTAAAAACATTGCTACAACATGAAACTGTATAACCAAACCTGTTTTACTTAGACTCATTTTTTCCATTACATGCATGCTTAATGGAGTTGCTGTCATCAAAAATGTCATTATTGCATATCCAAATGCTGATGCTACAAGTGCTTGCAAAAACCTAGGTTGTGAAATTAATTCTAAATAACTTCTTCCTGAATATTTAATATTAGACTCTAATTTTGATGTATTTTCATAAAATAAAAATAAAATAGTTGGTATAATAGTTAAAATAGCAAGAGCCAAATAAGATCCAACATACAAATGCTCACTAACAATGTCTTTTGCATAGTTTGCCATACTCGGTCCTAAAAAAGCTGAAACAATTCCACCTAATAAAATTATTGAAATTGCTCTTGGCACTTTATTTTTTTCTACACTTTCAGCTGCAGCAAAACGATATTGATGTGTAAATGCCATACCAACACCAATAAAAAAATTTGCAAAACAAAATAAAATAAAGTTCTGATCCATTATTGAATAAGCTGCCAATATAGAAGCAAAAAAATTTCCTATAGATGCAGAAATAAAACCTGCTTTTCTTCCTATTAAGCTCATGACTTTAGTTGCAAAGATTGCGCCTACTGCTATACCAAGTACAGATATCGACATTGGTAGAGTAGAAAGTGATTTTAAAGAGCTAATTTGAGAGCCAATAATTCCACTTAAAAATACAGTTACTGGAGCTGCTGTAAAACTAAAGACTTGGCTTAAAGTAAGAAGTAGAAGGTTTTTATTCATTAAAAAATATATTTATCTGAAAGATAAAGCAAAAACCCAAGCGCTGCACCAAGTAAAATATAGTACATTATATCTCTTTTTTAATAAGAGAATAAATGTCTTCTTTGCTTGTTACTCCTATTTCTTTTGCAATCTCTTTATTTTTTTTATAAACAATAATTGTTGCCCAATATTCAACATTCAATAATTTTGCAATATCTTTATGTTTTGTCTGTTCATAACTTAGAAAAATTACATTTGGAAAATCTTTTTCTGCTTCATTAAGTATTTTTACTTGTCTAGAACAGGTGCCACAATATTTATTCCATGAATTAATAACAATTGTTTTGCCAGCTTTTTGTGCCTCATTAAATGCTTTTACAGTAAAAGTAGTTTTTTTTTCAATTGCAAATGAATCAAATGAAAACAAAACAAAAAATATAATTAATAATTTTTTAAACATAATTAATGCTTTATAATTTTTTCAGGTAATATTCCTTTAGGTCTATATCTCATAATCAACAAAAGTCCTATACCCATTGTTAAAAATCTAAAATATGGTGCACTATCTATAAGGTGTATCTTTAAAGCATTAGTTTCTGGAAGATGAGAAGTAAAAAAGTTTATAAGAAATAAAGCTATTGGCGCAGCTTCAATCCACAAAAACCAAACGGCAAAACCTCCTAATATAGCTCCAAAATTATTTCCACTTCCTCCTACAATAACCATAACCCAAATTAAAAACGTATACCTCATAGGCCTATAACTTCCAGGAGTAAATAAGCCATCATGCGTTACCATCATAGCTCCAGCTATACCAACTACTGCAGAGCCTAAAATAAAAATTAATAAATGCTCTTTAACAACATTTTTACCCATGGCATTTGCAGCTTCATCATTATCTCTAATGGCTCTCATCATTCTTCCCCATGGAGAATACAAAGCTTTTTGAGTAATAATTAAAAGAATAATCACAACAATTAAAAACAAACCAGCTAAACAAAGTTTTACATAAACGGAGGAAGCGTCAATAACCAATTGATTTAAAACATCTTGTCTTTCAGCTAATGAATTAATTAATTGTAATTTTCCTGAGTGAAATTTTTCTACTAAATCTATAAACCAAGATGAACTTTGTAGATCTACTTCGTAAGGCACTGGTCTTTTTAAACCAATAACATTTTTAACACCTCGTGATAACCAATCTTCGTGTTTTATTATTGCAATAACAATTTCGGAAATTAACAAAGTTGCAATTGCAAGATAATCTGCTCTTAACCCTAAAGCTACCTTGCCAACTATATAGGCTAACCCACCTGCAAAAAAAGCTCCCACTATCCATGAAAACAAAATAGGCATTCCGAGACCCCCTAAAAATCCTGTCTTGGCAGGATTAACTGCCTCTATATGTTCTGTTGCAGGACCTGCAATTACTCTTAATAGAATTAACCCAATTATTATAATTACCGCAATTAAATAATTTCTTTTTTTTGATTTTTCTATTTTTCTTAAAACATAACGAATTGAAAAAACTATTCCTGCAATTATCCCAACGCAAATGATCATTTGTAGGCCACCTACTGCCCAAGCTTCTTGAACTGGTGCAACAGATACTAGCACTGCAGCAAGGCCTCCTAAGGCTGTATAACCCATAATTCCAAAATTAATTAGCCCTGCATAACCCCACTGAATATTTGCACCCATAGTCATAACAGCAGATATTAAACAAAAATTAAGAATTGATAGCGCAACGTTCCAAGATTGAAATATTCCTACCAAAATAATCAAAACGATCATTATTGCATAAGCGGTAATAACATTTGCGTATTGCCTCATAGTACTTTTCCTTTAAAAATTCCTGTTGGTCTAAATAACAAAACAATTACTAAAATAGAAAATGATACTGCAAACTTGTAATCAGTAGACAATAATTGCATTAATGAGTCCGGTTCTAAAGACTCTGGCAACAAATACATGAAGAATTTTTTATATGCGTAAGTTATAAATATTTCTGCAAAAGCAATCACATACCCACCTAAAAATGCTCCGAAAGGATTTCCAATTCCTCCTACTATTGCTGCAGCAAATATTGGAAGCATATTGTTAAAGTAAACAAATGGTTTGAAACTTTTATCTAAACCATACAAAACACCTCCAATTGTTGCCAATGCTCCGGCAATCACCCAAGTAATCATTACAACTCTATTTGGATCTATGCCAGATAACAAAGCTAAATCTTCATTATCAGAATAAGCTCTCATACTTTTTCCAGTTCTTGTTTTATTTAAAAACCAAAATAGCATCGACACTACAATTACAGTAATAACTATTGTTATTACTTGAGTTGATTTTATACTTAATCCTTCATTTAAACCTGTCATTTCTTTGAATTCATTTGCTTTTAGAATAAATCTTTCACCATCAAAAAATCTTCTATCGAAAGGACCAATAATTATTCTTACAATAGCTTGAGTAACAAACAGCACTCCTATACTCACCATTGCAAGCTGAACTGGGGGACTTTTTTTAATTCTATAATATCTAAAAACTAATTTATCGACAATTAGCATGTATAAAATCATCATAATAATTGCAAAAGGAATAGTAAGTAATGCAGTTGGTAAAACTCCAAGGCTTATTCCAAGAGATTGAAAATACCATGTAAGCAATACTGCAAACATAGTTCCAAAAGACATCATGTCTCCTGTAGCAAAGTTTGCAAATCTTAGTATTCCATAAATTAAAGTTACAAAAATTGCACCTAGAGCTAACTGTGAGCCATAAGATAGAGCTGGAACAATAATATAATTTAACAATAATATTATAGCGTTTATAAAATCCATATTAAGCTCCTAAAAATGATCTTCTTACTTCTGGATCATTTAGTAATTCTTTTCCAGATCCTTCAAATTTATTTTCGCCTGTTACCAAAACATAGCCACGATCAGAAATACTTAGCGCTTGCTTTGCATTTTGTTCTACCATTATTATGGCAACATTAGTTTTTTTAACTTTAAGAATGTGGTTAAATAACTCGTCCATAACAATTGGAGAAACTCCTGCTGTTGGTTCGTCTAGCATTAACACTGACGGTTTCGTCATTAATGCTCTGCCTAATGCAACTTGTTGCCTTTGACCTCCAGAAAGTTCTCCAACAATCTGAGATTTTTTTTCATTCAAAATAGGAAATAATTCATAAATCTCGTTTATTATTTTATCTATATCTTCATTTCTTAAAAAAGCTCCCATTTCTAGATTTTCTCTTACTGTTAATCCTGTAAAAACATTTCTAGTTTGTGGAACAAAAGAAATACCTTGTTTAACTCTATCTTGAGGAGAAAGTTTTGATATATCTTTTCCATCAATTGTGACTGTTCCTAATTTAAGATTTAACAAACCTAGCATTGCTTTCATTGCAGTAGATTTTCCAGCTCCATTAGGTCCTAAGATCGCAACAATTTCACCTTGATTGACATTAATAGTGCATGAAGAAATAATATCTACTCCTCCATAACCCCCTGTCATTCCCTTTCCTTCAAAAAAAGCCATTAGTTATCATTTCCTTTATTTTTTGATCCACGGCCTAAATAACTTTCAATAACTTTTTCGTTACTTTTGACTTGGTCAGATGTTCCTTCAAATAAAACTGAACCTTCTGCCATTACAATAACTGGGTCACACAAGCGGCTAATAAAATCCATATCGTGTTCAATCATGCAAAAGGTATAACCTTTTTCTTTATTTAATCTTTGAATTGAAGTTCCAATTTCTTTTAAAAGTGTTCGATTAACACCTGCTCCTACTTCATCTAATAAAACCAATTTTGCATCTACCATCATGGTTCTTCCTAGTTCCAAAAGTTTTTTTTGACCTCCTGATAGATTTCCTGCCAATTCATTTGCTAGATGTTTAAGATTTAAAAATTCTATTACTTCATATGCCTTTTTTCTAACTTGTTCTTCTTCTTTTTTTATTAAGCTTGGCTTTAACATAACATTAACAAGATTTTCTCCAGATTGTCCTCCTGGAACCATCATTAAATTTTCTAGTACAGTTAAATTTGTAAATTCATGTGCAATTTGAAATGTTCTAAGCAATCCTTTTGAAAATAATTCATAAGAAGGTACATCCGTTATATCTTCGTTATTAAATATAACTGAACCCTTAGAAGTTTTTAAATTCCCAGCAATTAGATTAAATAAAGTTGTTTTACCAGAACCATTTGGGCCGATGATACCCGTAATAGAACCTTTTTTAATATTTAAAGAACAATTAGATACCGCTGCAAGACCTCCAAAATATTTTGAAAGATTATCTATTTTCAGAATATTTGAATCTGATTGCATAGAAAATTATACTTTGTTTAATCTTTTAAGAATACTATTTAATGTTTTTTCGGTTGCTCTATAGAAGCCAGCTTTTCTTAGCTCTTTAACTCCTTGTTCATTAAGTCCTCTAGGAGTTTGAGATTCTTTTACTAAATGTTTTAAATCCTTATTAGAATTTACAACTGCATCTTCAGATAATGCTACAAAAAGAGATGTTATATATTTTTGTGCTTTATCTCTTTTGACGCCTCGTTTAACTAGCCAATTAGACATGGTGCTTAACAATTCATAAAATGGCGCCATCATTCCTGAAGTAGACCAAAAGTTTTTTGAAAGCTTTTCATTGCTGATTTCAACTGTGGTTCCAAGTTTATCAAAAAAATTTTTAACTTTTTTATTTGGTGGAAATACTGGTACTGGACCTTTTCTTAGGGAAATTGGCGGAAGAGGTATTGCTCTAAAAATTTTTGCTTTTACTTTAATTGCTTTTTTAAGCTGAGGTAAAGTCATTGTTGAAATAAAACTAACTATTATTTGGCCTGATTTAAACTTCAAATTTTTAATAATTTTGTTACCCACTGTTGGAGTAACTGCTAAAAAAATCCAATTAGATGAATTAACTATTTCTTGATTATTTTTCGCAATAGCAACTTTTTTAAATTTTCTTTTAAGTTTTTTTGCTATATTTCTATTTCTAGGAGATAGCATTATCTTTTTAAAAGATATTTTAGAACTACATATTCCAGCAACTACGGATGAAGTTATTTTACCAGTTCCTATAAATCCCAATTTCATAACGATAATTTCTATACATAATTATAAAAAAAGGAACCTCTAATTCTTATTTATTTTATTGGTTTAGTTCAATAAAGTTGATGTGAAAAATTCCCTTACTAGTTTTTCATTCTCTTCTGATGCTGCTTTATTATAAGCTATAGTGTTTGATTTACTTACACAACTTCTATCATACTGAAACTGTGGAATCCTCCAACCCATTTTGTGTCTCATTTTGACTCTTTTAAAAATTTTTTTCTTATCTTTATCTGAAGCACTTGCATACCAATCATCAAATCCAACTTGAGATAGTATTGCTACATCATCAAGATCCATGTCTGCAACTGGTAGTGAATGATTTTCTTCATAGTAACATCTTCCATCATTTTGACCTTTAACTTTCATTGATTTTTTTCCAGAAATTGTTGCTTCAAAACTATGATGTGCATCGGAATAAACTTTTATATCAACATCTTTTCCTTTTGCTTTAAGACGATCAACATAATTTATACATGAATCAACTGGAAAATATGTATCTAATTCTCCAACATGAATGCGAATGGGAGTATCTGTTATATCGTCATCATCTTTAAAAGTAGCATTGCATGGCGGATACATTGGCACACTTGCTGCAAAATCCATACCTGGTGTTCCCCACATTTTTTGAAATCTTTTCACATTTAAATATAAACATCCTCTAGCTCCAAGTGACATACCAATACAACCAATACGTTCGGGATTAATACGAGGGTGATTTGATAAAAGTTTTAATGCACCATATGCATCTATAATTCTATTCATTCCCCTATTCATAGCAGCACACCAAGGAATTTCTTTTTTTATATTATTATCTTTTTTACACTTACGACGTGCCCAATTGCTATCAACCATAAATGTAGCTATTCCCATACTGTTTATAACTTCAATCCAGTGCTCTTCAGCATCATTAACTCCACCCATTCCATGCAATATGACAACTGCTGGAACATTTTTATCTGCTGCATTAGCTGGAAAATTTAATGTTCCCCAAATTGTTATTTCTCTATTTGGTTTTTTTCCTAATAAAAAATCTCTAATAGTTAATGTAGGTAAAGATGAAAATTCAATTTTTTCTCCTTTACCTTTCCACTCTTTAGCTTTGGGAGGTCCACTCTTTTTTTCTTGGGCGTTTGCTAAATTAGAAGCAAAAAATAAAAAAATGAAAAATAAAAATATTTTTTTCATGAGAACTGGATAGTCCTAAAAAACCGGGAGCTAAAAATGGCTAAATAGGACTATCTATAAACATAATATCAGAGCGAACAAAAATTTCATTAAACTTTTATTTTTTTTTTTGAGAAAAATGGCATATAAAATTTCTGAAAATCCAGGAAATTGAAAATAGTCCAAATTGGGTATTTTTAAAAAGTGATTTTTAATGAATTTAAAATAATAAATTAAAAGGAAGAAATTTAAAAAAAAATCACTATATATAAATTATGAAAGATGTAACAGTTTATATGGGGCCCAGATGTAACTTTTGTGATGCTGCAAAAAGATTGCTGGTAAGAAATAATATTCCTTTTAAAGAAATCAATATTGCCCTAGAAGAAGGAAAACAAGAAGAAATGTTGTCTAAGTCTAATGGCAAAAGAACTATACCTCAAATATTTTTTAATAACCTCCATGTTGGTGGCTACCAAGAATTAAGGTCTTTAGAAAAAAAAGGTGAATTGCTTAATTTAGTTAAATAACTATTCGTAAATTTTATTTGTAATCACAGGTGATCCGGGAGTTATTCCATTTGTTGTTCCTGCGGTTCCCCCACATTCACCATTAAAACTTAAACCAGCAGATAAATCAAAAGAAATTGTCATTTTTGGAATTTTGGTTCCTGTATAAGTATATGGTGATGCTAATTCCCATCTAAATTTCATATATTTGTGACTAGCTGTACTAGCAAGTGTTCCTGCGGCTGCATCTCCTGTTGTTGATGAGTCTGTATTGGGAGAACTATTCATTGCATCTCCATTTCCAGTACCATTTGCTGCATAAATAGTTTGGCTTGTGGTTGTACTAGTTCCTGCACTTCCAACTGCAAATGCTGTTGCTGTTCCTGCGGCTCCTGAGCCAGTTTGACAGTCGTCACCTGCTCCGTCTTTTCCTGTTCCTGAAATTGAAAAACTTCTATCTAAAACCACCTGTCCATACGTATATGTTTTTCCTGGCACTAAAGTATTTAAGTTTCCATATGATCCTGCAGATTGCCCTGAGCTTACACTACCAATGTTCATAGAAGTTCCGCTTGGAGTTGATCTTATAACTGTAGGATTAAGACAAGATGAAAGTGTGCTACCACTTTCACATAACATTAATGCGTAAACAGTATTAACATAGTTTACTGCAGCACCCGAAGCAGCAAAAGAACTTGTTGTTGCCTTCATAAAGAAGAGAACTGAAAAAACTAAATACAATGATATTTTTTTAAATGTTTTCATATTATTTCTTAGTAAAGATTACCGCTCCTTGAATTTCTACTGTTAGATTATTCTTTCTTCTAACTTTTTCTGAAAGTTTATTTTTCATTGATTCTTTGTGCCACATCTCGTCACTAGTAAAACCATCTGCTAAAGTTGGTTTGTTATCTTTAGGAGGGTATACAAAAGTTAACTTTCCTGAAGTTACTCCGTCTGAAGTAGCAATATCTTTGTCTCTTGAAACATCTAGTTCCAATGTTGGGGTTAAAGCCATGTTCATAGTATAAATTCTTCCAATAGTATCATTAGAAGCTTTGTCTCTATGAAGTCTATATCCTGAAAAACCAAATTTTGCCCAAGGCATATAAGGCACTTGTGAGAAAAGATTCCAATCTGTACCACCTATAGATTGTTCATATGTTCCTTCTACTTTTTCTCTAAGTGTTAAAGGCACATAATAGTTTGCACTAAAATCAAGTACAGCTCCTTTTGCTTCAAATCCTACGCTTCCTCTTTGATGACCATTAGATAGTTCTGTATCAATAAATGAATTAAATCCAACCATCATAGATTCATCGTCTGATAAAAGTCTATATCCTAAACCTAAATTTAGAGTAGTTCTTTCATCGCTTGAGATATCGGTATTTAAAATACTAAACTGAGTGAACAAATTAGTACTATCAGTTTTGTTAATGTCTCTGACTGCTAGAATAGAATAGCTAGGCTCATTTTGCTCAGTAAATTTAATATCAACTTCTGTTATTCCTTCTCCTGGAACTAAGCCAGCTGCAAATTCAGAAACTTTTCCAGATAGATTATTTAAAAGCTCATCTGCATTGGATGCAAATGCTACTGATATAAATAATATTACTGCAATAAATTTTTTCATAAAACTCTATAAGGTTACATTTTTTTTTAAAAAATACATCATTTTAAATTACTCTTTTTCCTTGAATATAAGACAAATTCCATTATTACAAAATCTTTTTCCAGTTGGAGCAGGACCATCATCAAATATGTGACCATGATGAGCTCCACAATTTTTGCAATGATATTCTGTCCTAGCGTAACCTAGTAAATAATCTGTTTTAGTTTCAAAAACATCAGGTAACGATTCGGAAAAAGATGGCCAACCTGAACCACTGTCGTACTTGGCACTTGAATCAAAAAGTTTAATTCCACAATTAGCACAATAATAACCACCTTCTCTTTTTTCATTGTTAAGTTCGCTTGACCAAGGACGTTCTGTTCCTTCATCGAACATAACTTTTCTTTGCTCTGAGGTTAAATTTATATTTATTTCTTTTGCCATTATTTATTCAATTGTTCTAATAGGTTTACCACTAGCACAGGATTCTAAATTTTCAATCATTTGTGAATAAAAAATAGAATAATTTTCTGCAGTTACATATCCCAAATGAGGAAGCAGTAGTGCATTTGGTAAGAAACGTAATTTATGATCTGAGGGCAGTGGTTCCTTTTCATAAACATCTAAACCGGCACCAGCGATAACATTAGTAGATAAAGCAATAATTAAATCATCTTCGTTGACAATTGGTCCTCTAGAAGTATTGATTAAAAACGCTGTTTTCTTCATCATATCAAATTCTTTTAGCTTAATTAATTCTTTATAACGGTCTCCCAAGACTACATGTATTGAAACAAAGTCAGAAGTTTTTAATAAATCATTTTTGCTAACAGGAAGAACATCTAATTCTTTACATTTATTTAAATCTAAATTTTCACTCCAAGCAATAACTTGCATTCCAAAAGCTTTTGCTATCTTTGCAACTTGAGAACCAATTTTTCCAAGACCAATTAAACCTAATATTTTACCTTTCAGCTCAACTCCAATAGTGGTTTGCCAATAACCCTGGAACATATTATCAACTTCTGTTTTAATATTTCTTGCTAAACCTAAAATTAAAGCCCAAGTTAATTCAGCGGCTGGATTAGAATTAATTTCTGTTCCAGTAACAATTATTTTTTTTTCTTTAGTTGCTTTTAAATCAATAGCTTTATTTCTCATACCGCTAGTAACAATAAACTTTAATTTTTTTAAATTATTAATTAAGTTTTTTGTAATTGGTGTTCTTTCTCTCATTATTAATAAAGCTTCAAAATCTTTAAGATTTTCAATTGCTTCTTCTTCATTTTTAAAAGCTTCACTAAATACTTTTATTTCATATTTTCCTTCAAGTTTTTTTAAATCAATAAACTCATGAAAAAAATTTTGATAATCGTCAAGTATTGCTATTTTAATCATTAAACACTTTTTCTATTAGATAAAATAATTCCCATAATAATAAATACAGCTCCTAAAAAATGATAAAACATAAATTTTTCATCAAATATAATCATCGCCATAATTGCTCCAAATATTGGCATTAAGTGTAAAAATATTCCTGAACGATTAGCTCCAATTATTGATATGCCCTTAATCCAAAAAAAGAATGAGCAAAGCCCAGGAAATAAAACCACATATGTTAAAGTTAAATAAAATGGTTTACCTAATTTGATTAAATAACCCATGTTCATTTCAATAAAATATATAGGGATTAAGAAAACTAAACCAAATGTAATAACAACTTCTAAAAGAGATATTTGTGACAATTCGTATTTTTTTTTCTTTAATAGTGCCGAATAAGTTGCCCAAGAAAACATGGCCACCACCATGGTTATATCTCCTTTATTAAAATTTAATGTCTTTAGTATTTCTATGTCGGCCTTAGTTATAATAAAAACAACACCCGTTAACGAAAGAATTACACCAATAATTTGAAAAATGTTTGTCTTTTCAATTTTTAAAAGAGATGAAATAAATATAATCATAACAGGAATTGTTGAAATCATTAGAACTCCGCTGATGACCTGTGTAAAGTTTAATGAATAATAAACTATTGAATTAAATATAGTTATACTTGTAATTCCTAAAATTATAAAAAAACCTAAATTTTTTAAAATATAATCTTTTTTTTTTATTATCTCTTTGTATGTAAATGGAAAAAGTATTAACCATGCAAAAAGCCATCTATAAAAATTTAGTGAAAATGGAGGTATCTCATAAATGCTAGCTGCTTTACCTACAATAAAATTCCCTGACCAAAAAAGTGTTGTCAAAAATAATAAAATATAAGCTAAGGTATTTTTATTTTTCATAAGTTTATGAAAATCTTTTAGAACTATAAGGCTCTAAATTTAAGTTAGTATTTTCATTTGTAATCATTTTTGAAATAATCTTTCCAGAAATAGCTGCTAATGTCCAACCTAAATGATGATGACCAAATGAATAAAATACATTTTTATAATTTTTTGATGGTCCTATAACTGGTAGATAATCTGGCAATGTTGGTCTAAAGCCTAACCATTCGTCTTGATGTTCTGGTAGTCCATCTAACAAGAATTTGGCATTATTTACTAAATTTTTTATTCTATTTTTGCTCAATGGATTTTTTAAGCCACCAAATTCTACTGTGCCAACAACTCTTAAACCTTGCTCCATAGGCGTCATTCCAAAACCTCTATTTTGAAACACAACAGGACGTGAAATTAAATGCTCACAATTTTTAAAATGAATATGATAGCCTCTTTCCGTATCCAAAGGAATTTTTTCATCCATTTGATCTGTTAGAATTTTTGAAAAAGCACCACAAGTAATTAAAACTTTTTCAAAATTAAATGAACTTTCCTTCGTTTTTATAATTGGTTTTTCTTCTGAAAAACTTATAGTGTCGACGTTGCTTTTTATAAACTTTCCACCTTTTGATAAAAATAAATTAAATAATTTTAACCAAATTTTTCCAGGATTCCTTGCATGTCTGGCTTTTTTATAAAAAACTCCTGCATGGTAAATTTTTTTAATATTTGGTTCTAAATCATGAATTTCTTTTTTGTTAAGTAATTGTTGTTCCGCTCCTATTTCGTTTCTAATATTTATTTCTAAATCTCTACTTTTTAAATTCTGATCGTTCCAAATATACATAATTCCTTTATTTTCAACCAATCCAGATAAGTCAATTTCTTCAAACAATTCATCATAAGCTGGTAAAGCTAAGTCTAATATCTGATGCATATATTTAGCGGTATGCATCATATTTTTTGTACTACAATTTTTTAAAAATTTTAAAAACCACGGAATCATTTTTGGAACATAATTCCATTTTAAAGCTAAAGGTCCTGTGGAGCTTAAAAGCATTGCGGGTATATCTGTAACTATGTCAGGTCTATTTAAAGGAATAGAGGCATAGGGAGAAAAATGTCCTGCATTACCATATGAAGCTGCAGATGTACCAGGATCGTTTTTATCAAACAAAGTTACAGCAAAATTTTTTTTTTGAAGAAATAGTGCAGTGCAAACACCTTGTATGCCGGAACCTATAATTCCAATTTTTATATTTTTATTCATTATTTTTTTTCTAATAAATAATTAATTTAAACAAATCTTTCCACAGATAAGATTATCTTCTGCAATTAACAATTGTATATAATTATGTATTTTATGATTATTTATCTAAGAATGCTGAATGGATCCATATAACAATCAGTTTCATCTAAAGTTTTAAAAAAAATTTCATTTAATTCAGCTGAATGTATTGTTTGGCATTCTCTTATATTGGTTTCTGCCAGTGAGTTCAGAACTGAGCCTTGCCCGGATTGATTTAATGTTTTTTTAATTCCATATGAGGCTGCAACTGAATTTCCAGCTTGCAAAACACTTCCGGTTTTAGCCATAGTATAACTTGGTCCTAATAGTGCCGTTGATTGCCCACAAGCACTTAAAATTGTAAATACAGATATTAAAAAAAATATTTTTTTCATCTCTCCCTGAAATGACTTTATATAATTTCTTATTAAAACAAAATAAATAAACTACATAAAGCTAATTTATGACCATTTTAGGTGTTTCAATTAGTTGTAAAATGATAATCGAAGTTGAAAAATATTATTTATTTTCCAATAGCCAAAATTGTCAAATCATCATCAAGTTTGTCTTTACTAGAATTGCTTAAAACTTCTTTTGACATATTATCTAATTCGTCTGCTAAGCTAGAATTAAAATTATTGTTTATGATTTTTTTTGTTCCTTCAATTCCTATCTCTTGATTATTTTTATCTAAACTTTCAGATAAACCATCTGTAAATGAATAAAATCGATGTTCATTCAAATTTTTTTTATTAACTTGGTAAACTGATTTATTTTTTTGAAAAACAACTCCTAATGGAAGAGATTTGGATTCAAACTCTTCAAAATTACCTTTTTGATGTCTAATTAATGCTGGTTGGTGACCTGCATTTACCCATTTTATATCTTCAGAAATTATATCGTAATTTCCAATAATTCCAGTTACAAACATTCCGCCAGTTTTAGTATTGAATAAATCATTATTCATATGAAAAGCCATTTCATCCAAATCTACTTTGCCTTGAGACAAAACTTCAAACAAAGTAGAAGCTTTTGCCATTACCATTCCAGCATGAATGCCTTTTCCAGCAACATCTGCAATTATAAAATAAATGTTTTCGTTATTGGGATAAAAGCTAAAAAAATCTCCTGATACTTCTCTTGCTGGAATATTTATTCCTTTTACTGGATAATTTTCTAAATTTCTTTTAGGCATAAAATTTTCTTGGACTTTTACTGCTAACTCTATTTCTTTAGAAATTCTACTTCTCCATTTGTTTTTTTCAGCTTCACTTGATTCTAGTTTATTCATCATTTTATTATAATAAAGTCCGATAACACCTCCTGCAGTAAATGGATCTTGTGGACCTCTAATTTTAAGATCACCACTGGCTGATTGTTTGTCCAAAACAGTAATTAAATCATGTTCAACAGAAACAGCGCCATGTTCAGCTATATTAAGTCCTAACTCTTCGTGAAGAGGGCTGACCCTTAAAGGGTAAAAATAATTTAAAATTTTTAATATTATAAATGAAATAATAAATGAAAATAAACCTATTGATATAATTCCAATTAATTGAATTTTAATTTGTTCAAACCTTGTTAAACCTGTTCCAATTATTTCCAAGTCTGAAAAAATACCTACCGCAAGTGTTCCCCAAATCCCTGCAGCTAAATGCACGGGTATTGCACCAACAACATCATCGATTTCAAACTTATTTAAAATTTCTGTTGTTATCATTGCAATTATACTTCCTATAATACCAATTATAATTGCAAATATTGTGGTTACAGAGTTACACGCAGCTGTAATTGAAACTAAACCGGCAAGTGGGCCTAGAATAACATAAAAAGGATCTGGTTTTTTGTGAATTAAAAAAGAACCAACTAAACCTGTTAACAATCCAAAGGCTGCTGCTAAAAAAGTATTAATTAGAATAAGTGGAACAGCTTCATTCATCGCTCCGTTGCTTCCACCATTAAAACCAAACCATCCAAACCAAAGAATTAAAGTTCCAAGTACAGCTAAAGGAAAACTTGATCCAGTAAATTTTCCTTTGTTAGCTTCTGAAAATTTTCCAATTCTAGGTCCTAATATTATTACTGCAGCGAGTGCAATCCAACCTCCTACAGAATGAACAATTGTGCTTCCCGCAAAATCAACAAAGCCTTGACTAGCTAACCAACCTTTGTTCATTGCTTCTCCAAGATAACCAGAAGACCAAGCCCAATGACCTACTATTGGATAAATAAGTCCTGTAGAAAAAACAGTTATAATTAAATATCCAATAAATCTTAATCTTTCTGCTACAGCGCCAGATATAATTGTTGCAGCTGTAGCAACAAACATTGCCTGAAATACAAAATATGTTTGATATTGTGAAATATTAGTAGAAAAGAAAAATAGATCTGTTCCAATAAAACCATTAAAACTTTTTCCAAACATGAAGCCAAAACCCAATGTCCAAAACATCACAACAGAAACACCAAAATCTGCAGCATTTTTTAATGCAACGTTAATGCTATTCTTGTGTCTTGAAAGACCACTTTCCATACACATAAATCCTGCCTGCATGATGAAAACTAAGATTGCACAATCTATTACCCAAAGCGTATCTATATTTTGAGTTATTTTTAATATAACTTCATCCATCAGTTTTATTTTCTTCCCGCTTTTTTCTTATAGGTTTTATCAGTTCTATATTTTTTAGATTTATTGCTAAACAAGTTATGTCGTCTCTTAACTTATCGGTACCCCAATTTAATTCACTGGCAATAGAATCTACTATGTTTTTTGGTGTTATATTGTCTAATGTTTTTACTATCCTTTCAACACCTTCGGCGCCAAGCTCTTGTCCATTTTTTAAATAACCTTCTGTAACTCCATCAGTGTAAACTACAAATGTTTTATCTTTTAGGTTAATAGTACTGGATTTTACCATAGATTCTGTAAAATATTTTACAATTCCTATTGGTGGCAATTCTGATTTTATAAATTCAAAATTCTTACTTCTATCAAAAACCATTATGCTTTCATGCCCAGCATTTACAAACGTTATATCATTGGTTTCTGTATTAAATTTTCCAAAAACAGCAGTAACAAACATGCCTTTAAACTTGGCTTCAACCAATTCATTATTCACTCCAAAAACAACTTTTTCTAGTGGATAAGAAAGGTTAGATAAAGTTCTAAATATAGAAGAAGCTTTAGCCATATACATACCAGCTTTAACCCCTTTTCCCGATACATCAGCCAGTGTAAAAAAGTATTCGTTTTTGCCAACGCTTACTACATCAAAATAATCACCGGATACATCTCTTGCTGGTACATTTATTGCATAAATAAAATTTTCAAATCTAGAAATATCAGGAAATAAACTTTTCTGTACCTCTCCGGCTAGTTCTCTTTCTTTTAATAATTTTGCTTCTTTTTGTAAATTTGATAATGCAATTTTATTTTCTTCAACATATCTAAAATAAAGACCAGTTAAAAAAGTTATTGTAAGCATAAAAATTGGATAACTAATGTCTACAAGTTGTGACTTAAATAAAAATATGCCGAAACCAATTACAATTACAACAAGTAAACTGACAAAGTATATTGATAAACTGTATTTTGGTTTTATACGCTGAGAAAAGAAAAAAGTAACACAAGCAACTATAATAGAAAATAATAATTCAAATATATAAGTATTTGGATTTCTAATTAAATAAGATTGATCTAAAATATTTTCTATTACATTGCCATGTACTTCAACCCCGGGAATAGTTAGCCCTAAAGGAGTTTTAACTAAATCAAATAAACCTTGAGCTGATGCTCCTATTAAAACATATTTATTTTTAAATCTTTCTTTATCAAATGATCCATCAAAAACTGAACTTGCGGAAATATACTGGCTTTTTAATGGTTTCTTATATCTAATCCAAATGATTGCATTAGGATCTGAATAAATTTTATAGGGTCTAGAACTTATTCTTGTAATTCCGATTTCATTCATTTCTACATATAAATTTTTTTGTTTTGTTCCGATACGAACCATTTCTAGTCCCATTGTTGGATAAAGTTTATTATTAAAACGAACAATTAAAGGGAGTGATCTAATAATTCCATCAGTTTGATCTAAAAAAGAAATTGATCCTAATCCTTTTGCACTACTTTCTAATTCTTCAAGAGAACCTATTGAGTAAGGAAAAGAATAAGTAAAATTTTTAGGATCTCCACCTTTTGAAAGAAATTTAGCTTTTGCAGATCTATCATAACTTGAGTGGGAAGGAACATTGCTTCCCAATACTGCAATAACTGAATTTGAATTTTCTAATTGATTTCTAAATACTTCGTCATGATTTATAATTATTCCTGAAACAAGTCCTTCAAAAATTTCCACAAATTCATCTGAATCTGCTTCATTTAATTTGTAAGATTTAATTATTTCTTGAGGAGATTGTTTATCTTTTTCGCTAAAAAAAATATCAAAACCTATAGCTTTTGGTTCAGCTTCATGTACATTTTCTACAATTTTTGCAAATATCGATCTGCTCCATGGAAATTGGCCAAATTTTCCTAAACTTTTTTCATCAATATCAATAATTACAACATTGGAATCTCTCTTTTCTAAAGGAAAAACCTTTTGGTATAAATCAAAACTTATATAAGAAACGGATTTGACAAAACTTGGATTGAAATATTTTAAAACTATTAGAAAAATTAATAGAATTAAAAATATTAAATAATTTTTGTATTTTAATAATAAAGCCTGCACATTAGGAATTTAGCCAGAATATAATTAAAGTAAATAAAACTTGATTAAGTTTTTAGGTTATTTCTTACGTCTTCTCTTATTTTTTTTCTTTTGCTTCTTTTTAGCTACTTTTTTCTTAGTTATTTTCTTCTTTTTCTTAACTACTTTCTTTTTCTTCTTAACTACTTTCTTTTTCTTCTTAACTACTTTCTTTTTCTTTTTAACTGCTTTTTTCTTCTTAACTGCTTTTTTCTTCTTAACTGCTTTTTTCTTTTTAGTTGCTTTTTTCTTTTTAGCTGCTTTTTTCTTTTTAGCTGCTTTTTTCTTTTTAGCTGCTTTTTTCTTTTTAGTAGCTTTTTTCTTTTTAGCTTCTTTTTTCTTTTTTCCCTTTTTCTTTTTAACTGCTTTTTTCTTTTTATTTTTCTTCTTTTTATTTACTTTTTTATCTTTTGTTGCTTTTTTCTCTTTTGTTACTTTTTTCTCTTTAACTTCTTTTTTCTCTACCGCAGGTTTATCATCTGCTTCTGGTGCTTCTGGTTCTGAAACTTCTTGTTCTACTTCTATTTCCATTTCATCTTCAATCATTTCAGGTTGTTCCAAATCTGAAACATCCTCTCCTCTTTCTTTTAATAAGACAATTCTTTTCTCTTTATCTACTTTGATATTTTCTTTAATTAAAGTTTTGATTTCTTCTTTATCTAAACCTGCTTCTTTAAGTTCTTTTCTAATTTTTTTTCTAATAGCTTTTTTTTCTTCTTTTGTTGCTCCTTCAAGTTTTGCAACTTTAAGGTTTTTCATTCTCTTTTTAAATTTCTTTAACTGTTGTTTTGTAATTTGTTTTGCTTTACCAGGCGCTTGTCCTTGCTTCATGCTCGCAAAACTGTAAGGATTATTCAACATAGTTTTTCCAAACTTGTTGCCAACAAGTACTGCTCCTGGTCTTAAACCTAATGTATTATTTTTTCCAGGTCCTATTAATAAAGTATCAGTTTTTTTCTTACCAACTATTGTTTGAAATTCTGTTCCTCTAGATCCTAAAGTACCTTCTGGCACTTCAACAGTTAAACTGTCTGGATTTTTTTTGCTTATTAAACCTGAAATTACTTTTAAGCTTCCTTGTTTAACGCTAGCTACAATTTTTCCTTCATGTGTATCTGGATCAAATATAAAAGTATCCATTACAACTTGTGAGTCAGATCCAATTGTAAATGTAGATTGGTCTAAAAGTAATATTTGTGTTCCAGATCCAACGTCTGCAATAATTGTTTCATTTAAATAAATTTGATCCCCAGATTTTAATTCTCTTGTTTCGGTTCTAACCGTACCTGATATTGCTCCTACAATTCCAACTAATTGTTTTTCAATTGTCAGTCCTTCTGTATCTGTTATTAAGCTTTTAATCTGATCACTGTTAAGTGTGTCATCAGCTTGAACAATACTGATGCTTAAAAATATTGCAGCAAATAATGATAAAATTTTTTTCATCTAGAAAAAATATATATTATTTTGAATATGATTAAAGTATTTTATACCCATTTTGGTGTTCTATTTTCCCTTTAAATTGAAAGATTTTCACTTTTTTTTTCATTAAATTATTTATTAAGATGAAAAGATTTAGAAAAACTTAAAGAATAAGAATCTGACACATAATCATAGCTTACGATATTAGCTTCTGAAAAAAGTTTTTCAAATGATAGGTTTAGGAACAAACTTTTGTTCGGATCGATAGCAGGTAAAAAATCACCTACCGCTTTAGTAAGCATAATGTCAAAAGTGCTTGTCACATCCGATCTTATTCTGTTTAAATTAGTGCTTGTGTCCACTCTTTTATAATCATTAAAACTTAATGCTTCTCCAATAGATATGTATGCCCAAGGATAAGCTAAATTTAATCTAAAATTTAAATCATAAGTTTCATAATCATTTGTATCATCTTTTCCGTCTGAATCAGCGTATCCAATGCCGGTTGAAGTAGAAATTATTTCATTAACCGCAAAATCATGTGCCAAAGTGAATCCATGGCTAATTGCATTCGTAGCGTCTGCTGTAGTGTCTGTTGTGTTCTGATTTCCCCAAGAATCTGAAAAAGAGTAACCATAGCTAAATGAATTACGATCTCCTACAGTAAAATATCCACCTACTCCATACATCAAAGAAAAACTATCGGCATCATCCTGATAATCTGTTTTACTTAACATAAAGTATGGACTTAAATTTTGATTTCCTAAAGCAGTATCTAATGCAGCAGTAAATCCGTAGCTTTCAAAATCATCGCCAGTTTCAACATACTGTTCTGAATCCGTGTGAGATATATTTAACATAAATGATGAAGTTTCATTTATTGTTCTTGTAGCAGTAAGACCCAAGCTTCCACTTAAAGTTCTGTCGAATTGAGGAGTGTTAAATCCTATGTATTCACCTGAACTGGCTTGTAATCTTGTTTTTGAAACACTGTTAACGTTATTATTTTGAACCGCGCCAACTCCCAGATCAGCATAGAAATTCCATAATTTTGGTCTACCTCTACTTTTCATCTCTTCTTCAATTTCTTCAACTGTTGCTAAATCTTCTTTTGTTAAATCTTCATTTGTTTTAATTTCTTCAATAATAGTTAAAGCTTTATTTGGTGCATCTGCTTGGACCAGAACAGATAAAAGATAAAGTTTTATTTCAACATTATCAGGATAAAGCATATTCAACCTTTCTAGGGTTGCTATGGTTTGTTTGTAATTTCCAGCTTTTCCTTGTTGTCTTGCATATTTCAAATTCAAATCTAAATCGTTAGGTTTTAATAAAATTTGCATGTAAGTAATATTTTTTTCAGAAGATCCAGTAATTATTTTTTCTTCACCTTCAACTACAATAGTTTTTGTAGTTGTGTCTGCTGCTATTTTAATTGCCTCTTCAACTTTTGGCACATCTACAATTTTTTCATCGATTATTTTTGGTTGAATTTGTTCAATTTCTTTTTTGGGTGCTTTTGCAATAATTATTTCTTTTTCAATTTTTTTTAATTCAGTTTCGTTAACTTGAGTTTGTAAATTTTGAATATCATCTTCAGCTTTTTTTTCTTTTTTAGACAATCTTTCAAAAATTAATTCTTCTTTTATTTGCTGATAGTCATCTTTTTTTAATAATTTTTCTTCTACTAAACTAGAATTTAGTTTTGGTAATTTGTAAGGCATATCGCTTATTTTTTCACTAAAAGCTCCTGCCGGTAATGTTCGTACAGTTTCAGAAAACAAACTCAATAATAAAACAACAAACAATACTGGTAATATACTAGTTGATTTTGTTTCTTTTTTTATTCTTCTTTTCTTTGGAAACTTTTTTTTCTTATTTTTTTTCATTGCCATTTGTTCAATCTCTCTTTTTCCAAATAATATAGAATAAAAATGGTGTTAAAGCTGGCACTAATCCAAACCATGCCCACTCATCCCAACGAAAGCTTTTATCTAGGCTCTCACCTTTTAAGCCATTCCACCAAGTTAAATATCCAATAAGAATTATCCAAAATATACTTAAACTTGTAAAAATTTTTTCTTTAAATGAAAGGTCCCCAGACGCAGTTTCTCTTAAGAAGTTTTTTATTTTTTCGAAAAACATAATTTACCCCTAGCAATCTGTAAAAGCTCCTTTTGAAGTTAAAGTCATAGTGCATGGATCATCATCGTCAACTGTGCCATCTGGTTTTAGTCCTTTAGCTACTATTGTATAAACAGACTCATTAGGAAGGGCTCCCTCGTCAGGAAGAAATTGTCCTATACAAAAACCATAAGCTTTTTGATCAATTACATCATCGCCGAATAAATTAGTATTAATTCCATCACTATTAGGAGCACAACTTGCTGCTGAGTCAGCGCCAGCTTGAGAATAATAATATAAACCAAAACTCGATAACTCTTCAGTTTGTGCTAATCCAATTGTCTGCATCATGTTTATAGCAGCTTTCTTTTTTGTTGCTGAGATGTAACCGTTGTAAGAAACTGTGCCAACGGCTGCAAGAATTCCTATTATTGCAACAACTACTAAAAGCTCAATTAAAGTAAAGCCTGAGCTTTTAGTAGTCATAAATTTTTTTTTATAACTTAAACTTTTAACGCGTTACTCTACTGTTACAGTTATAGATAAAGTAGCTGCACCATCTTCTGGAATCATTGTAAGCACAATGTCATCATCGTCAACTGTAAGATATAGTAAACCAGTTACACCTCCCGCAGTAGGGACAGCTCCAACTGTAGCTCCAGCCTGTGACGGTGTGTGAGGGTTTTTAACATTTGCTACTGTAACATAATGAGCAGCATAATTTGCACCTGTTGGGTCGTCTGTACCACCATCTGTTCCATCGCAATCAATGTTACCTTCCATAGCTGTTCCGCCTGAGTTTAGAGTACATTTCTGTACTTCTGCAGCTAAATATTTTGCAGCTTGAGAATGCAACGTCGCAGAAGCATTCTTTTTTGCTGAAGCGGTATAACCTGTGTAAGCAACTGTACCAACTGCAGCTAAAATTCCTATAATGGCTACAACTACTAATAGTTCTATTAGTGTAAAACCTTTGTTTTTATTTTTCATATCCCATCCTTCTTTATATTTGTATGTATGCATATATACTTAAAATAATATTAATAGTTAAGTAAATATAATATTATTCAACATGTAAAGACTAAAAAATCACAAATAACCTAAAAAAATATGGCATTAAATGCCCAATATGGGTTCCAATTTCTTGATTTTAATAATAAATAATTAATGTTATCAATCTTTAAAAAATGACTTACAAAGTAACCGAAGAAGCCAATGTCAGTACTGTTTTCCTAAATGGAGAAATAGACATGGACGTCACTGAAAAAGCCAAAGAAGTAATTTTACCTTTGGTTGAAGCAGGTAAAGAAGTTCATTTAAATTTAAAAGATGTTTCATATATGGATTCATCAGGAATTTCTGTTCTTATTGAAAGTCATCAAAAAGCGTTAGAAAAAAATACAAAAGTAGTTGTAAAAGAAGTTAGTAAATCTGTTTTAAAAGTAATTATGATGGCAAAATTAGAACAGATATTAAACCTTGAATAATGAATTTATCAGAATCTAAAGATTTTCTTGTAAGTAGCGCAAGCCTAAAAGAGGTTAGAACATTTTCTAGAGATGTTTTTGAAAAAATAAATTTACCCCAAGAACAAAAAGATGAATTAGTTCTTGCTATAGCTGAAGCAGCTCAAAATATAGTTAAGCACGGTTATAAAGGTGTGGATTCAACAACTGATAGAATGGAAATTAAAATTGCATTAAATGATGGAAAATTAGAAATAGGATTTTTTGATAAAGGAAAAGCTGTTGTGCCTGAAAATATTCAACATCGACAATTAGATGATATTAAGCCCGGTGGATTAGGCACTTATTTTATTAAACAAATCATGGACGGCGCTGTTTTTAAAAAAGATGAAAAAGGTTGGGTTAACCACCTTGTATTAACAAAAAAAATTTAACCTATTAATGCTCCAACATTAAATATTGGAGAATACATCGCTATCATTAGTCCACCAATCATAAGGCCCATAAAAACAATCATGATTGGTTCAATTAAAGCAGACATATTATCTACAGAAGTATCAAATTCTTCTTCATAGTAACTTGCAACAGATCCAAACATTTCATCTAATTGCCCAGTTTGTTCCCCAACTGAAATTAGTTGGCTGAATGTGGGTGGAAACAAAGGTTCCTTTAAAAAAAGTTTTGTTAAAGTATCTCCTGAAAAAACTCCTTTTTTTACATTTTCTAAAGCTTCAGTTACGACTACATTATTGCTAACTGATTTTGCAATTTCTATACTCTCTAATAAATTAACTCCAGCAGCACTAAGGTTTCCCATAATTAATGAAATTCTTGCAAGTAAAGATTTTAAAATCATCTCTCCAAACACAGGCAACTTTAAAACTTGTTTGTGCCATTTGTATTTAATTTTTTCGTTCTTTGTTGTTAAATATTTAAAAATGAAATAACCACTAATAGATCCTAATAACAACATCAGTCCACCAGTACCTCTTAAAAAATCGCTCATTCCTAATATAATTGCTGTTGGTTTTGGAAGTGCAATTCCCATACCTTCATACATTTTAGCAAATACTGGCACAACTTTTACTAACATGAAGGCACTTACTGTAATTGCAACAGTGAACATTATAGCTGGGTACATTAAAGCACCTTTAATTTTCTTTTTAATTTTTTCTTTCTTTTCTAAAGAATCTACAATTTTTAAAAGAAAGAGATCTAGTTTACCACTGGCCTCACCAGCCTTTATTAAGTTTACATACACGTTATCAAAATACTGCGGGTATTTTTCAAAACACTTTGAAAGTGTTACACCACCTTCAAGACTTTTTCTTATATCTTCAATTATTTCTTTAATTGATGGGTTTTCAAGTTGATCTCTTAACATTGCAAGAACTTCTAGTATTGGCAAGCCTGCTTTAACCATGGTTGCAAATTGCTTTGAAAATATTAAAATGTCTTCTACTTTTACTTTCTTTTTGCCAAATAATGAAAGTCCCTTGCCTTTACCTTTGGCTTTTGCTTCACCTTTTTTTTTCTTTGTTCTAGTTATATTGGTAATTATGATTTTATCTTCTTTAAGCTTATGAGAAGCTTCTTCTTGATTTAACGCTTCAACTTCACCTTCCACATATTTGCCTGCTGAAATACCTTTATATGTAAATGTTTCCATTTATTAATTATGAAGAGGATAAAACTCTCTCATACTCCCTAAAACTAAGGGAGCCATTTGCAATCATTCTTCTTCCCATATCTTGCATAGTTTGAAAGCCTTCTTTTATTGCAATTGCCTTTAATTCTGGAGTGGTAGCTTGTTTAAGTATGGCTTCTTTAATTGGTTTAGTAACCACCAAAATTTCATATATACCTTGTCTACCTTTGTAACCTGTGTTTTTACATTTTGAACAACCTTTTCCTTTTGTAGCTTTCACTCTTGATGCTTGTTCGGGAGAAAAACCTAAATCAGTTAAAACTTTGGGATTTACATCTTCATCTGGAACTCTACAATCTTTACAGTTTTTTCTTGCAAGTCTTTGCGCAAGCACCATCTGAGTTGCAGCACTAATTAAATAATCGGGTGTTCCCATATTTTGCAATCTAGTAATTGTACTTGGAGCATCATTAGTGTGAAGTGTACTAAAAACTAAGTGCCCAGTAAGTGCAGCTTTTAATCCAATATCAACTGTCTCTTTATCTCTCATCTCTCCAACTAGAATTATTTCTGGATCTTGACGAAGAAAAGATCTTAATGCGGCTGAAAAACTTAGTCCAATATCATCTTTAATTTGAACTTGCCCAACTCCATCTAGTTCATATTCAACTGGATCTTCTGCGGTCAAAATATTTAAATGTGGTTTACTTACTTCTTTAAGAATACTGTACAATGTTGTTGATTTTCCAGAACCGGTTGGGCCTGTTACAAGAATTAAACCTTGAGTACCATGAATCGCTTTTCTTAAGTTTTTTAAATCAGCATCTTCAAAATTTAATTGCTCGAGAGTTATATCTCCCGCATCTTTATTTAAAACCCGCATTACAATTCTTTCATTGCTAGCTGTAGGTAAAATAGATAGTCGAAGGTCAACTACCTTTCCATCAATTTTAAAATTGATTGCACCATCTTGTGGCAATCTTCTTTCTGCAATATCAAGTTTACCCATTATCTTAAAACGAGTTACTACAGCACCGTAGTTATCGTGAAGAAATTTTTTATACTGCTCTTGTTCTTGCAGCATACCATCCTGACGATAACGAACTCTTGAAGTAAATCTATATGGTTCAATGTGAATATCACTAACACCAGATTTAATTGCTTCGGCCACTACTGCTGTACTAAATTTAATTACCTCTGACTCGTTTTCTATTGCTTCAATATCTTCTTCAGGTGGTTTTTCAAGAACTTCTCCTGCCTCTCCTAAATCACTGTCAAAAGTTTTTGTTTTTTCTCTGTTTTCTTTTCTAATTGTAGCAGCTGTTACATCGCCACTTTCACTTAATAATTTTTCTATAAACTCTGAAATGTGAGTAATTTTTGCAGCATGAAGTTCAATATTTTTTTTTGTGATAGCTTTTAAATTTCTCATTAAGCCTAATTTTGAACTATCTGGAATTGCAATGTGAAGTGTATTTCCTTCAACTTTAAATGGAGCAACAAAATTTGTATTTATATAGTTAGATGGAAGAACGCTTTTAATTTCATCTGATAATTCAATTTTTGATAAATCTACAGTTTCTAAATTTTGTTCTTTAACAAGTACATTTAAAATTTTTTCTTCATCAGTAAGTTTAAGTTCAAATACTGCATCAATTTGAGATTTATTTTTTTCAGTGCTAACTTTCTTAATATTAATTAAATCTTTACCTGAAATAATGTCGTGATCGATCAAGACGTTGATTAGGTTAATTTCACTTTCTCTACTTATTTTAAGCATTATAAAATCCTTGGCGCTATAAATATTAATAACTCACTAAGCGTATCACTGTTCGATTTTCCTTTAAATAGATTTCCTACAACAGGAAGTTTGCCAACTCCTGGTGTTGCTGATGAAGAAGAGGCAACTGCATTTCTTTTTATACCACCAATTACAACAATATCCCCATCTGCTATTAAAAGCTTAGTTTTTATCTCCATTTTGTTTATTCCTACATCGGCTCCTGATGATCTATTTGGAGTGTCATTATTAACCGTAATATCTAAAAGTACATTTCCATCACCTATAATACTAGGAGTAACATTTAATTTCAGGGCTGCATCCTTAAATTCTGTGCTTGATGTTCCTGAGCCTGTGTTCGTAGTAACCGCAATTTGTTCACCCTGTGTAATTGTTGCAAGTTGATTATCAATTGTAAAAACTTTTGGATTTGAAATTGTTTTTCCAAGACCTTCTTTTTCTAATGCATCTAATTGAACTTTTAAAACTCCAGAACCGGTTCTCTTCAAAATTCCAATACCGCTTGTTGCTCCTGCTGCTCCAAAGCTTGTTAATAGATCTTGTGTACCTCCAATTGCAGCTGTCGTATCGGTAATTCCACTACTAGCTGAGCTTCCACCAACAGTACCACCTATTTGTTCTTGCTGTCTTGTGTATACTCCCCCCAATTTACTTCCAAGTGCTTTTTCAAATGTCGAAGATGCTTCTACTATGAAAGCTTCTATTAAAACTTGTTTAGTTCTTACATCTATTTCTCGAATTACTTTATCAACTACATCTAAATCTTTTGCTTTACCTCTGACTATTATTGATCGCGTTGTTTTTTCTTCAGTTACCTGTATTGGTATGAAACTCGATCCTCCTGTTGTGTCAGTAAATAGTTCAGTTATTGTCGCTTTTGCTTCAGCTGGAGAAATATAGTAGAGTCTAAATATCTCAGAAATAATTGGTTCAACCGAGTCCTCAAGTTCAACTTTCTTTTTAACTGCTGACGCTCTTGCAGACTTATAACTTTCTTGAGAAGTCAATACTGCTGGTGAATGAACTCTTATAATATTGTTTGAAACATCAATATCTGCTGCAAAATTTTTCATGTCTAATAATGCATTAAATGCTTTATCCCATGGAACATTATCAAGTTCAGCTGAGATAGAACCTGCAACTTCTTCTCCTACTAAAATATTAATGTTTCCCATTTTAGCCATTAGGGTCATAGCTTCTTTATAATCAAGATTTTGAAATTTAAATGACAGGTTTTGTTTTAAAGATGTGTATTCTTCGGGAATAAGAAGATAATTTTTTGATTTTACAGATGACAATTGTTTTCTTTTCTGTAATTTTTCAACATCTCCTTCAACTGGGCTAGGCCCCATATCTACAGTTTTTTGAATTTCTTTTTTTCCTGAGTTTTTTATGTCTTCTTTTATTAAAGGTGTATTATGTTTAAAAGGTTTTCCAAATTTACCTTGCTGAGAACACCCTGTTAAAACTAAAATAAAAACAGAAAATAAAGTAATTATATTAAAAAATTTTTTGTTCATTAATATTCTCCAGATGTCTCTTTAATTTGGTTTTTAAAATTTATAATTAGATATGAATCTTCACCATTTTGAAATACAATATCATTTTTTCTTAATTCAACTAAACTAACACCTTCGCTTAATTCTTCATTTAATTGCAAAGTTATTAATTCGCCTTCATTATTTATTAAAGAAGCATAGCCATCAAATTTTCCTTTAACTATTCCAACAAGTTTAAAATTAAATAAACTCATTTCATCTTTTTCATCCTCTGAGCCTGCAAGAAGTAATCCGGTTCTTTTTCCGCCTGTAGAAGCATCTCCAGCAAATGGATCATTTAAGGGCAAAGGTTCTTCATCTCCAACTTCAGATTTTATATTTGCTTCTTTATCGGTTTGTTGTTTTTTAATTTTTTTATTTATTTCTTTTGCTTTATCAACAATGTTTTGATCTGTATCATGACTGTCAGCAAAAACTGAACTGTTTATATTTAATAAAATTACTAAAAATGCTATTACAATTTTAATAAAATTCATCTGCCAATCCTACTATTGTTAATGTTCCACTTACTTTTATCGTACCAGTTGTATCGCCTTTTACTACTCTTATTATTTCTTTGTCAAAATTCAACATCTTTTGTGAAAGGGATATTTGGCGTTTAAACTTAATATATCCAAGAAAACTGCCTGTTATTTCAAAATTAACAGGTATTTGATAGTAAGCTACATTTTTAATTGATCTTGTTTTTGGTTTTTTCTTCTTTTTCTTCTTCTTTTTTTTGCTTACTTTTGCCAACGCATCAGCCTTTGAAACTTCTTTTATTTCCTTTTTTTCAATTTTTGAAATAATCAAATTATTGTCGTCTGCAAATTCACTTAGAGTTTGGTAAAGTCCTTCTACTTCTGCTCTTGTATGGAATAATGTTGAATATTTTTCATATTCAGGAGTTAATTTTTTTATTTTTTTATTTTTCAATTTAATATTTTTAGTCAATGTTGCAGTTTCTTCTTGCTTGGTTGTCATTTCTGCAAGCCTAGCTTTTCTTTTGTCTACCATTGGGCTTAGTATTGCGTAATAAATAATTAAAAAAATAATTATTGCACCAACAGATATTCCAATTTTTATTAAAGTTTTTTTGTCAGAATATTTTAGAGCTAATTCTTTTAAGTCTTCAACTTTTATATTTTTTAAATCCATAGTTTAACCTTTTACTTTTACTAAAATCCTAAATCCTTTCATTTGTGCACCATCTGATACACTGCTTCTTTTTAGTGTTGCTGAAGCCAATGAAGCTTGTTTAATTAATTTTTGATTTCCTAAATTTTCTATAAAATTTAAAATATCTTGATCGCTTGCAGCAATTCCGGTTATTGTAACTCTGTCTTTACCATTATACTCTACACGATCAAATCTTAGTCTCTTTGGAACGCTTGACGCTATTTGAGCTAATATTCTATAACTTAAATCTTTGTTTGATTTCAAACTTTTGCTTAATTTTAAAGTAGTAGTTATTACTGCTAATTTTTTACTAATCTCTTTATCTTCTTTAGTTTTTAATGCGTGTTGTTTCATTACATCATCGTAAATAC
>CACPLE010000005.1 GCA_902634695.1 uncultured Pelagibacteraceae bacterium | reverse complement strand
TTTTAATGATGAAATAATATTACCTGTGTCAATACCTTTATCTATTTTATGTAGTGTTACACCACTAAATGTTTCTCCATTATAAATTTGAAAAAAATTTGTATGGCATCCTCTATATTTGGGCAACAAACTAAAATGGAAATTAAAGAGTTCTCTTGATTTAAATTTTTTTACATTGATTATTTTTTCATATTCAATTGAAATAAAAATTAAATTTTTTATTTTATAAATATTTTGCAAATTTACAATTTTGTATTTATTTTTTTTTGCGAATTTTTTAAGTGATGGTTGCCATGAATCTTTACCATTATCTGACTTGTTTGGAAGAACAATTAAATTATTTTTTCTAATTTTTTTTGAGATAAATTTTAAAAATTTAATTGCACAAACATTTTTTCCAGCTATACATATAATTTTATTATTTATCCCAGACATATGTATATTTCTTAGAACTTTGAAATATCTTGTAAATTATGAATTCAGAAATGATGTTGTTTTGAAAAATTTCAAAATATCTTTTTTTTGCTTTTTTAGATTTTTTAACAATTAATTTATTATTATCTTTTATCGTCAATAATTTATTAGTTAAATCAATGTGATTTTTATATGTAATAATTTCATCGTTATCAAAAAAATCTTGGTATCTAACTTTCTCGTCAATGAATGTTAATACTCCATTACCAATTAATGTAGCTACTCTGTTGCTTGATGCATACTTATTTGGACCTCCTCTACTTAAATTTAAAGCTGTTTTAGATATCATCAATTCTTTGTTATAATTGTAATTCCATTTAGGCTGCTCTCCAAATAAGCCTAAAAAATTATAATTTATTCTTTCTTTCGATAATTTTATTAATTTATCTATAAATAATGACCTTTCGTCTGTTACATTTTTTTTAAGCATACCGTAATTTACACCATGACTTAGAGCAAAAAATAAATCTTTTTCTTTAGGTACTTCAAAAAAATTACCACACTCGATATTGGGGTCAACTGGTATAGGCAAAAAATTAATTTTATTTTTTTTAATTTTAGATTTAATTATACTTGGACATGTAGTGATAAAATAATTATCAATTAAATCAGAATTTTGTTCAATTAAGTTTAAATTTTTTCTGTAGTAAGGATCTCCTTTAATAACATGATCTTCATACCATAAGGCTATTTTACAATTATTATTTTTTATATAATTTAAAGTGTCCCTTTTGAGTACGTTGTTGTGGCCTAATAAAAGCAAATTTGGTTTATAATTATTAAAAATTGACTTTATTTTATCATCTAAATTATATTTTCCGAAATAACTTTTTTTAGAATAGTTACGATAGTCAAAATTAATTACATCATGATTATTTCTTACGAACCCCAAACTTAATTTATTAGCGATTGATATATTAAATAATCTGTGATCATTTTTTTCTCCAAAATTAGCAATGTGTAAAATTTTAAAACTTTTCTTTTTTTTTATATATGGAAAAAAAAGAGGTTTATTAAATTTAAGTTTATCTAACTTTTTGACTGTTAAATTGGGTGTGTGTCTAACATTCTTAAAATTTATTTTTTGTATTTTAACTAAAAGATTTTTATTATTAATTAATTTGTTTATTAATTTGCTAAGCTCAATAACATTATTTTTTTTTAAAATGAGATTATTAAAAAAAGTTTCTTGTAGACCGCCAGATCTAGAGGTTATTACAGCACATCCTCTCGATGCACTTTCCATTGCGGTTCTACCAAAAGGCTCATTCCAAACGGGATTAACTACAGATATAGATGATTTTTCATAAATTTTTAAAAGATTTGAATGAGAAATCCAATCATTTATTTTTAATCTTTTATGTTTAAAAGAAAATTTTTCTCTAGGTTCATTGCCAAAAACTAACGCAGACCATTTCGGATTCATGTTTAATACTTTTATAATTGAATTACCAAAAATATTATAACCCTTTTGAGAATTGAGTTTACCTGAAAATACAATTATTTTTTTTTTATTTGGAAAATTTTTTATAGGTTTGACAAAATTATAAATAACTTCAACATTGTTTTTATGATTGATAGACAATTTTTCAAAAAATTTTGCTTTTAACCACTTGCTAACAAAAATAATCCTCCTACATTTATTTAAAAGAAATTCTTTTGAATTATTTGAACTACTATCGCGTAAGAAGTTTGGATCGTTATGAAAGATTAACGCAATATTCAATTTTGGATAATTATTAATTAAATATTTCGCATATTCTGGCCTATTATGAATTTCAACGTTTGTGATATTATTTTTTTTTAAGCTATGCCCAATTTCTTTTATATAGTTAATATTAGTAAATAGTTTATTTTTAACTTTTATATCTTTAACCTTTTTAGTTAAGTATTTTTCATTTCTTTTTTTTTGTTTACAGTAAATAGAAATATTATTTTTATTTTTAGTGAAACTTAAATAATCTTTTACCCATATAGAAACTGCACCAAAATTTTGATGCGTAAAACTTTCTTTTAAAGGAAGAATTATTGCTGATTTATATTTATTTAATTTCATCATTAATCGAATCTAAAATATTATTAATTTCTATTCTTTCCTTCATATTTGATTTGTAAACTTTTCTATAGTTTTTATTATCATCAATCCATGTATCTAACCAAATTTCATCAGATTTATTGATTACATCGATAGTTTTTTTGTTTAATGATAATGAAGTGTGAACAAAAAAACCAGAGTGACAACTTATATTTAAATAAGAATTTTTAATTAAATTTTGAAAATAATTTAATGGCATGTTTTCAATGATTAAAATTTTAGAATCATTCATTATTTTATTTTCCAAGTTTTTAAAATCAATTTTAATGAAATTTAAATTTATATAATAATCAAAATTATTATTAAAAGAAGTTAAAAAAACTTTTTTCCCTATGCTTTTTTGAAAATTTCGAATACTTGATTCAAAATTATTATTAATATTTTTAATATCCTTAAGTTTTTCATCAAGATGGATAATTATAAATTTATTTGAAAAATTATCATAAATATTGATATTAGTATTTTCTAGGTAATACGTATGTGAATCAATATTGTTAAAAAAAATATTTAATTTTTTATATTTTCTAGGATAATTATCTATATTACCATTCTCGATTAAATGCCTGGAGTGTAAAATTTCATAATTAATTTTAAATATATCTAAAATAAATATCAAAAAACTTCTATAAATATAATTTAAAACGCCTTTATTTTTGTAAATAAACGTAAACTTAAAATTTGCTTTTATTATAAATAGTAAAATATTAGAAATATTTTTTCCATCAAAAACAATAATGCTGTCGTATTTTTTTAAAAAAAATTTTTTTAAAAATTTAAGCTTTTCTAAAAATTTTTTATTTGAATTAAAAAAATATACATTATTAAAAAAACTTTGTGAGTTAACTAATTTAAAATTCTTTTCAGAGCATACAATTTCTTTATGATCAAAATTATCTGATATTTTTTTGATAACATTTGACCTTATGATATAATCACCAAGTCTATCTACAGAAAAAAATATTATATTTTTATTCTTCAATATTTTTACCTTTTAAAAATTTTTTTTTCATAAAATTTCTAAATTTAATATCTTTTTTTAATTTATATTCTCTTTTCATTGCTTTAGTTTTGCTTAAAAGAGATTCATGATATATTAATTTCCATTTTTTACCTTTAGTAAATTTAGCGCCTTTATTACTATTATGTAATTTTAATCTTTTTTCTAGATCAATTGTCCATCCAACATATGATACTAATTTTTTTTTATTTTTTGATACAATTAGATATACATATGGCATATTGGCGGTCCCTAGGGGAATCGAACCCCTCTTTCGAGGATGAAAACCACGTGTCCTAACCGATAGACGAAGGGACCAAAATGAAATGTTTTATTGTATAAACTATTATTTATCAAGGTGTAAGAATATTTTCTTTTTTTATTATTTTTTTAAGATTGCTGGCCTTATGTGTAACTAGAGTCTCTGAAATATAATTATTCTCATTAAGACTTATTCCTTTAACTAAATCACCACTAGTAATCCCTGTCGCACAAAATATAGAGTCACCTGATACAATTTCTTTTAATGCGTATTTTTTATTTAAATCTTCAATACCCATTTTTTTAGCTCTTAAAATATCATTGTTATTTTTAAATAAAAAACGTCCTTGGAATTTACAGCCAAATGAATCAAGAGCAGAAGCTGCTAATACACCTTCTGGACCACCTCCAATACCAAGAAATATATCAACACCATATTTATCATCACTTACAAGTAAAGCTCCTGATACATCACCATCGTTAATCAATTTTAAATTAACTTTTAATTCCTTTAATTCGTCAATAATTTTTTTATGCCTTGGTCTTTCAAGTATGCATGCTGTTAATTTATTGGGTTCTTTATTTTTAAATTGAGCTAAATTTTCAATATTTTTTTTAGTGGAAAAATCTAAATCTATAACGTCACTGGATATATTTTTACCAACAGCTATTTTGTCCATGTAAGTTTCAGGAGCATTAAATAATTTATTTTTTTCAGATACCGCAATAACAGATAATGCTCCAGGTAAATTATTCGCTGCGAAATTAGTACCTTCCAACGGATCAACAGCAATATCAAAATCTGGTCCTTTTTTAGTTCCTACTAATTCACCTATATATAACATTGGAGCTTCATCAAGCTCACCCTCACCTATTACAATTTTTCCATTCATTTCAATTTTGTTTAGCTCAGACCTCATAGAGTCAGTAGCTGCCTTATCTGAATCGATTTTATTTTTTTTTCCTACTGTATAGTATGAAGCTAGAGCAGCTTTAGAAGTGACATTTACAAATAAATCAATAAACTTTTTATCTATAGCCATTATTATATAATTTTATCTGAAACTACGTCTCTCTTATTTTCATTTAATTTTGACTCAAATTCTCTTAATCTTTTCCAAACAGATATAAGTTCTACTATAGTAGACCAACTTTTAACTAAATATTGTAGTGAACCCTCTACTCTTCCAAAAGCTCTTGTTATTTGTTGAACAAAACCAAGTGTTATAGCTCCTTTAACTATAGTTGGTGCTAAAGCTAAATAAGGTACAATAACCATTCCTTGAAAGTAACTCCATTTAACAGTATTAAAGTATAAATAGTGAAAATAAGATTTATAATGTATTCCTCTAACCCTATTGTATAATTGTCCTATTTTTGGTGGTGCGGCTCTAATCGGATCGTCTTCTCCATGCACTAGTTCTTTTCTATAACCAGCTTCCTCTTTTTGTATATCGTATTCTATGCCAGGTAATTTAATACCTACAGCAGCAAGCATTATAGTTCCTCCTAAAGCAGAAATAATAGCTACCCACACTAATGCATGATTAACTTCACCTATCCAAGGTAAAGTATCAATCTTTTTGGAAAGTTCCCATAGTATAGGGGTAAATGCTGCAAGGGTCATTAAGCTGTCAAGCAAACCCGTTCCAAGACCTTCCATTATTCTTGCAAATTTCAAAGTATCTTCTTGTACTCTTTGTGAAGCGCCTTCAGTTAATCTAGCTTTTAACCATTGTTCGTGATAATAATTTGCCATTGAAGTTCTCCATCTAAAAACCCAATGACTTGTAAAAAAACCAGTAAATACAGCAATCAAAATCCAAAGAGCAGCAATTTTTGCAAAGGTAAAAAGATATCCTATAAATTCATTTTCTGATACAGAATTAGGAGTAGTTAATGCTTTTTGCAATGTATCATAGAAATCGCCAAACCATTCATTGATTTTTACATCTAATTGAACTTGATACCAAGTTGAAACTAATATTAATGCAGATCCTAAAATACTCCACAGAAACCATTGCTTTTGAGTAAAAAATTTAAACATTTAATTAGTAAAATTATCTGAATATGATTTTTTAACAGTTTTTCTTTTTTTTTCTTCTATAACCTCAAAATCTATTTTATTTTTTTTAGCATAATCTATCGCATTTTCTTTAGAAGAAAATTTAAGTACAAGTTCAGAGAATGTGTCAGTAGAACTTTCCCACCCCATTAATGGATTTACACCAGGGTCATCAGTGATGTATTCAACTATCCAAAAATCTGATTTTGCAAGACCAGATTGCATTGCCGTTTTTGAAGGTTTATAAATTTTAGCTTTTTTCATAAAATGGTCGGGGCGGCAGGATTTGAACCTGCGACCCTCTGGTCCCAAACCAGATGCGCTACCAGGCTGCGCTACGCCCCGATTATGGTAACTATTACAGTAGATATAGATATTTTAAAAGGATAAACCTTGATAAAAATCTAAATTTTTTAATTATTTTGGTGTATAAGAAAATATGATTATTTCATGCGAAAAATGCTATAAAAAATTTGAAATATCTGACAATCTAATACCGGTAAAAGGGAGAATGCTGCAATGTGGTTCATGTTCACATAAATGGCATTATATACCAAAAAAAACTATTTCTAAATTAAATGAGATTAAGCAAGATAAAATAAATACTGACCTAAAAGAAACTCCTAACAAAGAAGATTTAGCCGATACCCCAAAGGATAAAATTTTAAAAGAAAAAAAATTAGAAACAAAAAGTGGAAAAAAGGTAGGTTTTTTAAGCTATTCAATAGTTATTATAATTTCGCTGACTGCACTAATTATATTATTGGATACTTTTAAATTTTTCTTTTCGTCTTATATCCCAAATATTGATTTTTATCTTTCAAGCTTATATGAATCCTTAAAAGATATTTTTTTATTTCTTAAAGATTTAATTAAATAAATGATTACTTATATCACCTCCCCATTTAAATGGTTTTTTAAATTAGAGGCTGCAAGTGGTCTTTTGTTATTAATAAGCGCAATTATAGCTTTAATAATAAGCAATAGTTCTTATTCATTAATTTATTTTGCAACTCTAGAAAAATATTTTTTTATCGGTGTTAACAATTTTGGCATTAAACTATCATTATTGCATTGGATTAATGATGCTTTGATGGCAATTTTCTTTTTTTTTGTAACCCTAGAAATTAAAAGAGAGTTTTTACAAGGTGAATTATCTAATATAAAACAAGCTTTATTACCAATTATTGGTGCCATTGGTGGTATGCTAGTTCCTGCATTAGTTTATATATATTTTAACTATCAAAATACAATAACTCTAAATGGTTGGGCAATTCCTTCTGCAACAGATATAGCTTTTTCATTAGGCGTTCTTTCACTGTTAGGCTCAAGAGTTCCAATTTCATTAAAAGTTTTTTTAACTGCACTTGCTATAATTGACGATTTAGGGGCTATAGTGATTATCGCTTTTTTTTATTCAGGAGATTTAAGCATTAAATATATTGTATTATTATTAATTACTTTTTTATTAATTATTTTCTTAAATAAATTTAATGTAAAAAAATTTTTACCTTATTTAATACTAGGTTTATTTTTGTGGTATTTTACTCATGAATCTGGAGTTCATGCTACAATAGCCGGTGTTCTACTTGCTTGCACAATACCTCATAGAAAAAAAGAGAAAGATTTTTCTTTGTTAAGTAAAATTGAGCATACAATAAGTCCTTATGTTGCATTTGGTATAATGCCATTATTTGCTTTAGCAAATGCGGGTGTTTCGTTTGATGGCATGACAATAAATTCACTTTTAAATCCTGTACCACTAGGAATACTATTAGGACTTTTTTTTGGAAAACAAATTGGTGTAGTTTTATTTTCATATATATCAATTAAATTAAAATTAGCACAAATGCCTAACAATTCTAATTGGGTTAGTTTTTATGGCGTCTCTATATTAACAGGAATCGGTTTCACTATGAGTTTGTTTGTTGGAAATCTAGCATTTGCTGAAAATTTAGAATATATGGATGGAGTTAAGGTTGGTGTGCTTTCAGGTTCTTTATTATCTACGTTATTTGGTTACTTCTTACTTTTGACAACTAATAAAAAATAATTTTTTAAATGAAAAAATTTTTTTTTATTTATATAAGTATAATATTAATAGTTTTAATGAATAATTCATTTGCAAAATATGAAAAGAAATTTTTTGAATTTAATATCAAAAGTTTAAATGGTGAAATTATAAATTTATCACAATATGAAGATAAAGCAGTCTTATTAGTAAATGTTGCAAGTAATTGTGGTTTTACAAAACAATATGCTGATTTGCAAAGTTTATGGAACGAATATAAAGACAAAGGTTTAATTGTATTAGGTGTTCCGTCAAACCAATTCGGCAAACAAGAGCCCGGCACAAATGATGAAATAAAAAAATTTTGTGAGGTGAATTTTAATATAAGCTTCCCGATGACTGATAAAGTTGATGTTAAAGGAGAAAATGCTCATCCTATTTATATTTGGGCCAAGAAAAACTTTGGCAATTCAGCAATTCCTAAATGGAACTTTCACAAAATACTAATTAACAGAGAAGGAAAAGTTCAAGATACTTTTTCTTCGTTAACAAAACCAACTTCTAAAAAAATTATCAATCAAATCGACAAAATTTTAAATGTTGAATGACATACCATCATAAGCAGGAACTATATTTTTTGGCAATTTCTTCAACAATAAATTATAATCTAAATCTGAATGTAAATTAGTAAGAATAGCTTTTTGAGGTTTTAAAATTTTATTTAATTCAATTACATCATCGAGATTGAAATGTGATGGATGCGGTTTAATCCTTAAACAATCAATAATTAGATATTTTAGTTTTTTAAAAAATTTATAATCAGATTTAAAAATTTTATTTGCATCACTAACATATGCACATGATTTATTTATTATAAACGATTGTGAATATATCGTACCATGTTTTACCTTAACAGATCTTATGTTTAAAAATTTTCTATTTTTCTTAAATAAAAAATTCTTTTTTAATTTTTTAATTTTTAAAATTGCCTTGTAACTTGATGAATCTTTGAAGCAATATGAAAAGTTTTTTTTTAAATAATTCATAGTATAATTATCAGCATAAATTGGAATTTTTTTGTTTTTTTTAAGCGAAAACACTCTGAGGTCGTTTATTCCATGAAGCTGATCAGCATGCATGTGGGTATAAATAACATTATCTATATTTTTAATTTTATTTCTAATTAATTGAAGTCTAAGATCTGGAGAAGTATCAATAAGAATATTCGATATTTCAGATTGTATAAATGCTGAACATCGTGTTCTGTAGTTTTTTTTAACTTTGGGATTGCATTTTCCCCAATTACCATCTGCTCTTGGAACACCAAATGAAGAGCCACATCCAAGTATTATAAGTTTAGTTCTCATTAGAAAAAAATAAGTTATTAAAATTATCAGTGGTAATTTTTTCCATTTCTTTGGAATTTATATTTTTCAATTCAGCTAATTTTTTTAAAGTATATTTTATAAAACTAGGCTCATTTTTTTTACCTCTCATAGGAATTGGTGCAAGAAAAGGACTGTCTGTTTCTATTAAAATTTTATTTAATGGAATTTTAGAAAAAGTACTTTGTAAATCAATACTGTTATTAAATGTTATTATGCCACTAGCAGAAAAAAAAGCATTTAATTTTTCTAGTTCTATATAAAAAGAATATGAACCAGTGAAACAATGCATTAAAATTTTAGGATTGTGATTTTTGTATAAATTCAATACATCAAAAGTTTGTTCTTCAGCATTTCTTGAATGAACAATTATAGGAACATTTGATTCAATTGAAGCTTCAATATGTTTTTTAAAACTATCTATTTGTTTTTTTTTTTCACTGTGATTATAATAAAAATCTAATCCACTTTCGCCTACGCCTATTATTTTTTTATTTTGGTTAATATTTTTTATTATTAAATCTTTTGATATATCATATTTGTTTACTTCATGAGGATGAATACCAAAAGTTCCATAAATTATATTATCTTGTGAAACAATTTTAAGTATTTTATCAAAACTTTCCAAGGTCGTGCATATAGTTAGAAGCTTTTTGATTCCTATATCTTTAGATCTTTTTACTACATCCGATATATTGCTTAAAAGAGGCTCATGATCTAAATGACAATGCGAATCTATCATATTTATTTTAAAATTTTCTTAAAAAGAATATCAGTTTTAGAAATTTTATTATTTGCTTTTAAAAAATTATTATCTTTAATACTATCAAAAGTAATATCTTTTTCATTGATGTCAAAAATTTTTAAAGATTTTAAAGATGAATCAGGTATTATTGGATAAAGCATTATAGAAATTTTACGTATCAATTCTAACGATGTATAAATAATTGTATTTAACCTTTCTATATCATTTTTTTTAGCCCATGGTTCTTCATCATTAAAATATTTATTCGCATCAAATAAAGAACCTACGATAAAATCTACATATGAATTTAATTTTTGATTGTTAATATAATTTCTTAAATTAGTTAAATTTTCTGAAAATTTATTCAATATTTTATTGTCAACTTCGGTAAAATTAATTTTTGAAGGAATTTTAGAATTACAATTTTTTTCAGCGAACGCTGTAACTCTTTGGCAAAAATTTCCATAATTGTTTGCAAGGTCACTATTTATGCAATCCTCTAGTTTATCTTTGGAAATAGTTCCATCATTTCCAAAAGATACTTCTTTGATTAAATAATATCTTAATGGATCAAGACCATAATTATCTATAATATCAATTGGATCTAATATATTTCCTTTTGATTTAGACATTTTCTCTTCTCCAGACAAAATCCATCCATGACCATAAATTCTTTTTGGCACAGGTATTTTTGCTGCCAAAAGAAAAGCGGGCCAATAAACTGCATGAAATCTTAATATATCTTTTCCTATAATATGAACATCTGCGGGCCAGAATTTTTTATACAAATCATTTGATATGTCCGGATATTTTAATGCACTTATGTAATTTGTTAGCGCATCCAACCAAACATAAATTACATGGTCTTTATCAGAGGGAACTTTTATACCCCACGAAAAAGATTTTCTACTAACAGATAAATCTTTTAATCCACTTTTTACAAAACTTACAACTTCATTTTTTCTAGATTCGGGTAGAATAAATTGAGGATTTTTTTCATAATATTCAAGTAATTTATCTTGCCACTTAGAAAGTCTAAAAAAAAACGACTCTTCTTCAACCCATTCAACTTTAGAACCTGATACTTTAGAAACTTTATAGTTATCCTTGGTTTCAATTTCATTATCATTATAAAAAGCCTCGTCTGAAACTGAATACCAGCCAGAATATTTAGACAAGTATATATCGCCAGATTTTTCAAGTTCTGTCCATAAATGTTGAACTGATTTTTTATGTCTATCTTCAGTTGTTCTTATAAAATCAGAATTAGATAAGTTTAAAGTTTTACATAAATCTTTGAATGTTTTGCTTATCTTGTCGCAAAAATCAGAAGGATTCATATTATTTTCCTCAGATGCTCTTTGTATTTTTAAACCATGCTCATCAGTACCAGTTAAAAAATAAACTTTAAATCCATCTATTTTTTTAAATCTTGCAAATACATCTGTGATAATACTTGAATATGCATGACCCATATGAGGTTTTGCTGAAGGGTAATATATGGGTGTTGTTATATAATAATGTTTATCCATTTAATATTTTTGCTTTAAATTCAATAAAAAAACTCTCTTCATCAAGGTTAAATTTTTTAAGGTAAAAATTCTTTTTAATAAAATTTTCATATATATAAGAAATTTTCTTATTTGGTTTATTTGATTTAAATAATTTTAAAAAATACAGCTCTATAAATTTATTAACATTATCCTTTATATAAATATCTTTTTTGTAGGTTTTATTGTCTATTATATTGCTCAAAAAATCTTTTAGATTTAATTTATAAATATCAAAATTAAAATTTTTAGAAAAATTAATTAAATTAATAAAATCACCAATCGTATTATAATAATTGATTAATTCAGAATTAATCAAATCATTAATATCATCATTAATTATATTATTTGTTATATCTATAGATTCACCAAAACTTAGTGATAAATTAAAAAATATACATCTCGATTTAATTGTATCTAGAATTTTTTTATTACTATCAAAAACTAGTATAAAGATTGTCCTATCGTTAGGCTCTTCAATAATTTTTAATAAGGCATTTGATGAATTTGCATTAAGAAATTCAGCATTATCAATAAGAATAATTTTTTCTCTATTGTTGAAAGTTGATTTGTTAGAATAATTAATCATTTCTCTAACTTGAGATATTTCAATTACTTTTTTATCTTCAGCAAGATCTATTAAAAAAAAATTAGGATGAGAATTATTTTTAACAAGATTAAAAGATTTATTAAAACTATTAATATTAAAACTATTTAAATCATAAGGAAATTCTTCATATTTAGACAAAATATAGTTTGCTAAGTGATACGCAAAAGTTGATTTACCTATTCCTTTAGAACCAGATAACAAAATTTTATTTGGTAATTTGTTATTATCAAATAATTTTACAATTTTTAAAAAAAGATCGTTATATCCTAACAAGGTAGTTTGATTGTTCGATTTAAGGTTTAATAAATTCATTTATATATTTAACAATTTTGTAATTTTAGAAATTATTATTATTTTGTTTTCATTAATTTTTTTATTTGAATTAATAATCAAATATTTTTTTTTATTGATTCGTGATTGTTTCAAATATCCACTTTGAACTCTATTATAAAATGATATATTAAATTTATCATATCTATTGAGTGTTTTTCTTTGAGACAATCTCAATTTTAGATTGTTGTTATTTACAGTATGCAAAAATGTAAAATTAACTTTAATGTTTTTCAAAATAAAACTATTTAAAATTTCTATAATTTTCTTATTAATTTTCATTCCATAGTGTTGGTATGCAATCGTAGAATCGGTAAATCGATCAATTAAAATTACTTTTTTTTTATAGTTTTTTTTAATAATATTTTCTAAGTTTTCATTTCTAGAAGCTAGATATAACAATAAATCAGTTTTATTATTAAAATTAGACCTGTTATTTAGAATTAATTTTCTTATTTTCTCAGAATTTTTAGATCCACCAGGTTCTCTTATTTTTAAAAAAGAAATTCTTTTTTTTTTTAAGAATGTTGCCACATTTTTTATATGTAAACTTTTTCCCGAACCTTCTATTCCTTCAAAAGAAATAATCAATTTTTTATACATCGCCCCATATTAAGTAGTTAATAGATTTTATTATTCTAGAAAATATATTAACTTTTTTAACATCTTCTGAAGCGAATAAATCGTATTCATTTATTAAATCGTCTTTATAGTAAATTTTCAACTTACCGACGATATCATTTGTTTTTATAGGTGCTAAAATTGGACCATTGTAATCTATAACGCCTTTTAAATATCTTTTTCTTGCTTTAGGTATCGTTTTGTAAATATCTACATTGGTATGAACATTAACTTTATCTTTTTTTCCAAGCCAAACATTTAAGCTATCTATGTCAACTTTTTTTTTAGATATTTTGATTGTGTCAAAATTAGTAATTCCATAAGTTAAAAGTTTAGCTGACTCTTTGGATCTTAAATTTTTAGTTTCAAAACCACTTCCAACTGCAATTAACCTTCTTCCATTTCTATTTATTGATGATGCTAGAGAGTATTTTTCATAAGCAAGGAAACCTGTTTTAATTCCATCAACACCCATATTTTTGTATAGAAGTGGGTTTCTGTTCCCCTGAGTAATAGGATCTCCACCAGTTCTATCCCAAGTAAATTTTTTTTCTTTAAAAAATTCATAATAGTCAGGATAATTTCTAATTAAATATTCTGACATAATCATAATATCTCTTACAGTTGAAAGATTTTTTGGATGGTTTATACCTGAAGAGTTAGCAAAATTTGTATTCGTCATTCCAATTTCATTTGCTTTTGAAGTCATCATTATAGCAAATTCATCTTCTGTTCCTGCGATACCTTCGGCTAAAGCTATACATGCATCATTACCTGAGGATACTATTATTCCTTTAAGTAAATTTTCAACACTAATTTGATCGCCAACCATTATAAACATTGATGAATATCCCGCTTCGGAAAGTCTCCATGCATTTTCTGAAACAAAAAATTTATCCTCTAAATTTAAATCACCTCTTTGCAATAAATCGAATGCAATAATAGTAGTCATTATTTTGGTCATAGAAGCTGGAAAAATTGGAAGATCGGCATCTTTTTCGTAAAGAATTTCTCCAGACAAATAGTCTTGAAGAATTGCGGTTCTAGCTTTAACATCGAATTCAGCTTTAGCTGGTGATATTAATAATACTAATAAAAAATATATTTTAATAAATTTAAATTTATAATACATGCTAATTTTTAATAATTTCTATACTTTCAAATCCTAGAACGTTTATAGCATTAAAGGATTTTTTTAAAGAATTTAAATCAGAAAAAGGGCCAATAAAAACTCTAAATTTTGTAGATGATAGTTTTTTTATACTAACATTTTTAACATTTATTTCGTCGGAAATTCTTTTTTGCATTTGTTTGGCAGATTCAAGGAAATAAAAGTCAGCAATTTTTAATATATACTTGAAATCTTTTTTCATAATAGTTTTTTTAATTTTTTTTGATTCTCCAATAATTTTAATACTAATTTCATCAACAGGAGCTTTATCTGCTACATTTTTTTCTTCATCAAAAGTTTTAGCTTTTTTTGCAACGAATGAATTGGTTGGGATAATTTCTTTAATTTCGATGTATGGTTCATTTTCATCAATTTCAAGATTTTTTTTTATTCTCTTCGAAATAACAGAGTTATAAAAAAAAGGATATTTAGTTTTTTTACCAACTGTAGCTATTAAATATTTAGAATTTAATAAATTTGTTATTTTTACAGAAGTATTTGTTTTTAGATTTCTTTGAAATATTATTAGACTACGTTCTTCAATCTTTCTGTTTACTAGCTTTTCTTTATATAATTGCTCATCGTAAACTATAGTGAAACCCTTATTTATAAAGAAATTTTTTGTATTAATGATTTCAGTTTGCTGATCAACTTGTTTTGTTGAACAAGATAACAATAATAAAAAAAATAAAAAATTTAATATTTTAAAAGGCATTTTTAAATCTATCCTTAAGTGTACAAACAGCCAAAGCAAATCTTAATGATCTATTCCATTTTAATACAAGTTCATAATTTTTAAATACAATATATGCAGGAGATAATTTTTCTGAGTCTGGTATTATATCTTTATCTGGAGTTATAATTCCAACCATAAATCTATCATCTAAATTAATATCATTTTTGATATATTTTTTAAAATATGAAATTTTTTTTTTATTTTTAATTTTTTTAGCCGATGTATTTAAATATTTTTTTGGAATATTTTCATTTAATTCAATTTTAATAAAACATGGTTTGTGCATATCCCACCCTATTTTATTTATATAGTTCGCTGCAGATGCAAAAGAATCTTCGATACTTTTTAATTCAATTACAGAGTTTGAATTATAGTCTATTGCATAATTTTTTATTGTCCTAGGCATAAATTGAAAATTTCCAAAAGCACCAGCCCAAGATCCATAAAGAGTATTTTGATCAATAATATTATTATCAATTAATGTTAACAGTATTAACAATTCTTTAGTAAAGAATTCACTTCTTCTTTTATCATAGCTTAATGTTGATAAAGATGAAACAATATCCATTTTACCTAAATATTTTCCAAAATTAGTTTCAATTCCCATTAAAGCTAAAAGTAATTCTTTTTCTACGGAAAATTTCCTTTCAACGTCTAATATTAATTTTTTATTCTTATTATATAAATTTAAACCTTTATTAATTTTTGAATCGTTTGACCTCTTTGATATATAAGTAAATGTGTCTTCATAAAATTCGGGTTGATATCTGTCATACTCAATAACTTTTGGAAGAAAAATAGCTTTGTCCATAACTGAATTTACTGTTTTAGAAGAAATACCTTTTTTTATAGCTCTTTTTTTAAAATCGACTAACCAAATATTAAAGTCTTTATCATCAGCAAAAGATGAAAAATGAACATTTGTTATTAAAAATATTAAAAAAAATTTAATTATTTTCATAAAGATCTTTCAAATAAATTCCTACTGCTATCCAAATAATAATAAAACTTATTAGCTTATTCAAAGAAAATTCTTCGTTATAGTAAAAATAACCTAAAATAAACTGGCCCGTAGGGGTAATAAAAAAAATCAATCCCGATGGACCTAGGCCTGATAATTCAACTCCTTTAACATATAAAAATAATGGAATTACAGTCATTGGACCTGCTAAAAAAATTAAAAACATCAATGTAAAATTATCTATTGAAAAATCGTTTTGATTTGACTGAATTATATAATAAAAAAAAATTATAGTAATTGGTAGCATAAATAAACTTTCAATTAATAAACCTATATCCGTATCTACATTTATTTTTTTTCTTAATAAATTATAAGTACTCCATAGTAATGCTACACTTAGACCTACCCACGGTAGAGTAGATAAATCAAACAGTAAATATATAGTTGAAAATATAACCAATGATATTGAGACAATTCTTTTTTTATTTAAATTTTCTTTTAAAAAAAGATAACCAAAAAAAACACTTAAAATTGGAAAAATAAAGTAACCAAAACTAGCATCTATAATTTTATTTGTAGAAACTGCATAAATCCATATTGTCCAGTTTCCAAATATTAATATGCTTGTTATTAATAAAAATAATATTTTTTTTCTATCTAAAAAAACTTTTTTTAATAGATTCCATTTTTTAAAAAAAGTAGTTGTTGTTAAAAGAATTATACATGTCCAAAAAGATCTATGAGCAACAACTTCTAATGTTCCAATAAATGAAATAAATTGGAAGTAATAAGTTCCTAAAAAACCCCACCAAAATGATCCACTTGATGAAGATATTATACCTTTGCTAAAATTTGATATTTTCATAGATAAAAATAATTACAAAACATTTATATTGTATTGATAAAAACTTACATGATTATTTCAATGGTCTTTTTTAGTTGAATTTATTTATTATACTTATAAAAGGTTCCAAACGGAGAGATGGCTGAGCGGTTGAAAGCACCGGTCTTGAAAACCGGCAAAGGGGCAACTCTTTCCTGGGTTCGAATCCCAGTCTCTCCGCCATTCATTGCTTTAAAATGTAATTTCTAAATAACTTTGATATATCGTTGTTATCTATTTCAATATTTGTTTTTAATCCATTTTTAAATTTATAAAGGTTGTCGTCATCAATATTAACAAGATTTAATAAATCATTTAATTCATCTTTGTTTAATTTATCAAATATACTTTTCACGAATGATAATAAAAGTATATCCATTTCTTTTGTCCCTCTATAACTAGATCTATAAAGAATTTTTCTTTTTAATTCTTCTATATTTAAAGTCATGATTATTAATATATTATAATATAAGAAATAAATATGAATAATATAAATTTTCTACTATCAAGCATAAATGAGATAAAAGGTGTCGGGAAAAAAACATCTGAGATTTTAAAAAAAAAGAAAATTAATAATATTTTTGATTTACTATATAGGCTTCCTCATTCTTATACTGATAGGAGAATAAAAATGAAAATAGTAAACCTGCAGGTTGGAAAAATTTCAACAATTAAAGTGAAGGTAAAAAAATATCAATTTCCACGTATAAGAAATTTACCAAAAAAAGTCATTTGTGAAGATGAAACTGGAACGATCGATTGTGTTTTTTTTAATAGCTACGAAGGTTATATAAGAAAAATACTCCCATTAAATGAAGAAGTAACAATAAGCGGAAAAATAAATTATTATAAAAAAAGATATCAAATAACTAACCCTTTATATGTATCACAAGAAAGTAATTTAATAGATAAAATACATAACAAATATAGCTTAACAGATGGTATAACAGAAAAAACTTATAACAATATTATAAACCAAGTTTTAAATAAACTTCCAAATATTGATGAATGGTTAAGTTCAAATATACTAAATAAATTTGATAACTTGTCATGGAAAGATAGCATTTTAAAACTTCATGATCCAAAAAATATAGGTAAATTTAAGGAAAATTTTTATCAAAGATTAGTATTTGATGAAATATTGGCTACACTACTTGTATTTTCTGAAATTAGAAAATCTATAAAAAAAATTAAAAAAGAAAATAAAAAATTTAATCCAAATGTATTAGTAAAATTCGAAAAAATACTAAATTTTAAACTTACTAATGATCAAAAGTCAGTTTTGAATGATATCAATTTAGATTTAGCGTCTCAAAATAAAATGTTTAGAATATTACAAGGTGATGTTGGTAGTGGAAAAACAATAGTTGCATTAATTTCTGCTATTAATGTAATCAAATCTGGTTATCAAGTAGCGTTCATGGCACCAACTGAAATTTTAGCAAATCAACATTATTCTTTAGCTAAGAAGATTTTTCCAAAAGAAATTTGTATAGATTTAATTACTAGCAATACAATGGCTAAAAATAAAAAAGAGATCCAAGCAAAGCTTGCTAATGGAAAATTAAATATGATATTTGGCACTCATTCATTATTTCAAAAAAAAATTAATTTTTACAAACTTGGGTACATCGTTATTGATGAACAACATAAATTTGGTGTTAAGCAAAGAAAAGCACTATCTGATAAAGGTGGTGTAAATTGTGATGTGTTGTTAATGTCAGCAACCCCAATACCTAGGACCTTAACTATGACTATTTATGGTGATATGGATTTATCTATAATAAAAGAAAAACCAAAATTTAGAAAAGAAATAATAACATATAGCAAAATTGAAAACAAAATTGATGAAGTGGTTAAGTTTGTAAAAAAAGAAATTAAAGGAGGAAATCAAATTTTTTGGGTATGCCCTCTTATAAAAGAATCTGCAAAAATTGATCATGCATCCGCAATTAAAAAATATGAATTTTTAAAAAAAATTTTTCCTAACCAAGTTACAATGCTACATGGAAACATTGAAAGCAAAGAAAGAGAAAAAATTTTAAAAGATTTTTTAAAAAACAAATATAAAATTCTTGTTTCGACAACAATTATTGAAGTTGGTATAGATTTTCCAAATGCTAATGTAATAATTATTGAAAATGCAAATAAATTTGGTTTATCACAACTACATCAATTAAGAGGTAGGGTCGGAAGAGGTGATAAACAAGGCTATTGTATTTTAATGTTTAAATCAAACCTAAGTGAAAATGCAAAAAAAAGAATTAATATTTTAAAAAAAATAAATGATGGTTTTTTTATTTCAGAAGAAGATATGAAATTAAGAGGTTTTGGTGATTTACTTGGATATAAGCAAAGTGGTGAGAAAATTTTTCGTTTAGCAGATCCGATTCATAATCAAGATTTGTTTATTTTGGCTGAAAAGGAAATAAAAAGAATTGAGAGAGAAGAAAAAACTTTTAAATATTATAACTTAATAAAATTATACGATCGAGCAGAGATAATAAATGAATTAGTTTAATTTTTAGGATTAGAGGTTCCTGCTGAAACAATAAATTTAGAAGCTTCTTCAAAAGTCATATCTAAATAAATAATTTCATCTTTAGGAAACATTAGTAAAAAACCACTTGTTGGATTAGGAGTTGTTGGAACAAATACATTTACAAGATTTGAGTTTGTTTTTTTTGAAATTTCACCTTTGTTATCTTTGGTGGCAAATCCAACAGCCCAAGATCCTTTTCTCGGATACTCAATCAAAACTACACTTTTTTTATTTGTTTTTTGTGGAGCTAGAGTTTCTGCCATTTGACCAATTGCAGAATAAATTGTTCTTAAAATTGGTATTTTTTTTAGCAAATCATTAAAAAGCTGTAAAAATTTTTTCCCTATGAAGGAAAGAGATAAGCCCCCTATAATAGTTATAAAAATTATCGATATAAAAATTTCCAAACCTGGAATTGCATATGGCAAATAGCTATTAGGGTTAATTTCTTCAGGTATTAATTTTGAAGAAATGGATATAAAAAATTTTGTTAAGTAAAGAGTAATGCCTATTGGAACAAGAACTACAATTCCGGTAATAAAATAGTTTCTTAATTTAGCAACAAATGAAGCTTTTTTTTTTTTAAATGTAGCCATATTGAATCAACTAAATTATATTATATTAATTGAAGAATGAATCGAAGAAAATTTTTACAGGTTTTTAGCTGCGGATGTATATCAGTTGGATTGCATTCTTGTACAACCGCGCCAATAACAGATAGAAAGCAACTAAAATTAATTCCTGAATCAAAATTAAATGCTCAAGCTGCTGCTATATATGAAAAAGTCAAAAAAAAAGAAAAATTGAGTGACGATGAAAAAACACTAAATCAGATCAAAAAAATAGGTAACAAAATGGAGGACTCAATTTACGAATATTTTTTAAGGGAAAATCTTCCTGATCCAACAGCTAGTTTTGATTGGGAATATATATTAATTGAAAATAAAAAAGTTAAAAATGCCTGGTGCATGCCAGGTGGAAAAATCGCTGTTTACACTGGTATGTTAGAGGTCACTAAAAATGAAAATGGATTGGCGGCAGTAATGGGACATGAAATAGCTCATGCAGTAGCAAAACATTCAATAGAAAGAGCAAGTAGAAATGTTGCAATAAATGTAGTTACTCAAGTCACAGATATATTGTCTGGTGGAAAACTTTCAACCGTTAACAGAACAACCGGCATGAATACTGTTGGTTTATTAACACAAATGGGAATTTTAAATCCATTTAACAGAAAACAAGAAACTGAAGCTGACTATCTAGGTTTAATATTTGCTTCATTATCAGGTTACGATATTCGTGAAACTATAAAAGTTTGGGAAAGAATGGGAGAAGCTAATAAAGGTAAAATACCACCAGAATTTATGAGCACTCACCCTTCTCCAGAAAATAGAAAAAAAAAGATAGAAGCATGGATTAATGAAATTACTTTTAAATATCCACCTATTACTAATAGTTAATTTTTTGGTGAGCCGTGCTGGATTCGAACCAGCGACCCATTCCTTAAAAGGGAATTGCTCTACCAACTGAGCTAACGGCCCAAAAGAATTGCTTATAATGTTTTTTTTAAAATAATCAACTTCAAAAAAAATTATAACTTACCTATATATTTATCATGAAAAGCATTAAAGGTACCTTTTTTAATGTTTTCTCTAATAGCAAACATTAACTCTTGATAAAAATTTATATTATGTAAAGTAAGTATCATTGATCCTAAAATTTCATTAGAATTAAACAAATGATTAATATAGTTTTTACTATATTTATTTAAGTTAAAATTAGAAATTTTCACGTCTAAAGGCGTATTATCATTTTTATATTTAGAGTTTCTAATATTAATTCGTCCATTCCATGTAAAAGCTAATCCTGTTCTTCCAGATCTGGTTGGCATAACACAATCAAACATATCAATTCCTCTTTTAACAGATCCCAATATATCTGATGGTGTTCCTACACCCATTAAATATCTTGGTTTATTGTCTGGCATATGCTCTTTTATGTTATCTAATACTTCGAACATTTCTTTTTGAGTTTCGCCAACAGCAAGACCTCCAATTGCATATCCATCAAAATCGATTTTTATTAAATCATTTATTGATTTAATTCTTAAATCACTAAATAAACCACCTTGTGTAATACCAAATAAAGCTTTTTGGGGGTTAGAGCCAAATTCCTTTTTTGATCTTTCTGCCCAATATGTTGATAATTCTAATGATTTTTTTATAGTTTTATAATCAGTTGTTTTTTTTGGACATTCATCCATTACCATCACTATGTCAGAGTTTAAATCTTTCTGAATTTGGATACTTTTTTCTGGACTTAATATTATTTTTTTTCCATCTATATGAGAACTGAAGATAGCTCCTTTTTCACGATCTATTTTATTTAATTTTGATAAAGACATTACTTGAAAACCACCTGAATCAGTTAATATTGGTAAATCGCAATTCATGAATTCATGTAAACCACCAACAGATTTTATTCTTTCAGTTCCAGGTCTTAACATTAAGTGATAAGTGTTTCCTAAAATTATTTGAGACCCAGTTTTTTTAATATCATCAATAAATGTAGCTTTAACAGTACCTTGTGTTCCGACAGGCATAAAAGCTGGAGTATCAATTTTACCTCTTTTAGTTTCAATTAAACCTAATCTTGAATATAGATTTTTTTTAATGACATTAAAATTAAACTTTTTTAATGTCATATGTGAGTATTACAAAGACTTAAAGCTTATAATCTTATCAGGATTTTCAACAGATCCATTTTGACTTTCATCACCTCTTTTAATTTTATCAACAAACTCCATACCTTCAATAACTTTACCAAATACTGTGTATTGTCTATCTAAAAATGGAGCTTCTTTAAAACAAATAAAAAATTGACTATTTGCACTATTTGGATCTGCAGATCTAGCCATAGAAAGTGTTCCCCTTTCATGTGGAAGATTACTAAATTCTTGTTTTAAGTCTGGTAGTTCAGATCCACCAGTTCCGGATCTTACTAAATCATATTTCTCAGAACCTGAATTTCCAAATTGAACATCACCTGTTTGAGCCATAAATCCATCAATAACTCTATGAAAAACTACATTGTCATATTTGCCTTCATTAGCTAAAGTTTTAATTCTTTCAACGTGTTTTGGGGCAACATCTTGAAATAGTTCAATTTTAACATCACCATCTTTTAATTTTAAAATCATAATATTCTCCTTTGCAATTGTTTGGTTTGTTAAAAATATAAAAATTAATATTTTCGATATAATTTTCATATTAATTTATTTTTTAAAGCTTTAATTGTACTTTTTGTTGTAAATTTTTTAATATCACCATTTAATGTAGCTATTTCCTTAACAAGTTTAGAAGATATAATTTGATTTTCTACATCCGACATTACAAATATAGTTTCTATATTTTTATTTAATTTTCTATTCATTCCAGCTAATTGAAATTCATATTCAAAGTCTGAAACAGCTCTTAAACCTCTTAATATAATATTGGATTTAAAATTTTTACATAGAGATGTTGTTAAGGATTTAAAACTAGTTACAGAAATTTTTTTTTTATTTAATTTTGAATCAAAAAATAATGCTTTTTTTACAATTTCTATTCTTTCATCAATATCAAACAAATAATTTTTGTTATCTCCATTTGATACAGCAACAACTATGTGGTCAACGATTTTCAATGCTTTTTTTACAACATCTATATGTCCATATGTTATTGGATCAAATGTTCCCGGATAGATAGCTTTTTTTTTCATTCTATTAAATTATCATCAATTTTTATTGCCGAAACAACTTTTTCTTCTCCCGATAATTTAATAATTCTTACTCCTTGTGTGTTTCTTCCGGCAACTCTAATTTCTCTAACTGCACATCTAATTACTCTTCCTTTATTAGTGGAAATAAGCACTTCATCCCCTTCATTAACAGGAAATGATGATGAGACGTTACCGTTACGAGCAGAATTTACTATACCTATAATTCCTTTTCCACCACGACCTGTCACTCTAAAATCATAATGTGATGTTCTTTTGCCAAAACCATTTTCTGTAATAGATAAAATAAATTTTTCTTTGGCTTTAATTTCAGATTTTTCATCTTTTCCATTCTTCTTTTTTTTATTATCATCATGATCAATTATAGATAAAGACATTATTGCATCACCTTCAGATAAATTAATTCCTTTAATACCTTTAGAAGATCGACCTTTAAAGACACGTAATTTTTTTGATTCAAATCTTATACATTTCCCAAATTTAGTACTGAGAATTATATCTTGGTCATCTTTGCATATCTTTACTCCAATAATTTTATCATCAGTATCAAGCTTCATGGCAATTTTTCCAGATACATTAATTGAAGAAAAATCCTCTAAATTATTTTTTCTTATTTTTCCTTTGGTGGTAGCAAAAACAATATTTAAATTTTTAGATTCTTTATCAGTATCTGGATAAGGCATGATTGATGTAATAGATTGATGGTTTTTTAGAGGCAATATATTAAAAAGAGATTTTCCTTTAGATGATAATGATCCCTCAGGGATCTTCCATGCCTTAAGTTTATATGCCAAACCTTGTGTAGAAAAAAAAAGCAAAGGTGTATGTGTATTTACTGATAGTGTTTGTACTACTGAATCTTCTTCTCTGGTTTTAATACCGGCTTTTCCCTTTCCTCCTCTTTTTTGCATTTTAACACCACTTAGAGCTCCTCTTTTTATATACCCTTGATGAGTTACAGTAATAATTACAGACTCTTTTTGTATAGTTTCTTCAATATCATAATTTAATATTGCATCGATAATTTTAGTTCTTCTTGGTATAGAAAATTTATCCTTAACATTTTTTAACTCATCACTAATAACATTTAAAAGTTCTTTTTTAGAATTAATTATTTTTTTATAGTTTAAAATTAAATCAGCAAGTTTTTTAATTTCTATCTCAATCTCGTTTATTCCTAAAGCAGTAAGTTTTTGTAGTCTTAGTTCTAATATAGATAAAACTTGTTTTTCAGTAAAAGAGTATAAATTCTTATTTTTTTTATTTTCTACTAAATTTATTAATTTCATAGATTTGTTAATTTTCCATTTCGTAGATAATAATGTTTTTTTTGCAATATCAGGATTTTTTGATCCTCTAATAATTTTTATGACTTTGTCTAAATTTTCAACAGATACTGAAAGACCAATTAATATATGTGCTCTTTCTTCAGCTTTAGCTAAATCAAATTTAGTTCTCTTTATAACTGTATCTTCTCTAAACTTTAAAAAACTTTCTAAAAATTCTTTTAAATTGCATGTCTTAGGTTTGCTATCTACTATTGCTAAAGTATTAAAACCAAATGAACTTTCAATTGAAGTATATTTGTAAAGTTGTCTTTTGATAGTTTCTGGTTCAACATTGGATCTGAGGTCAATTGCAACTCTAATACCTTCTCTATTAGACTCATCTCTTATATCTCTAATACCTTCAATTTTTTTTTCTCTTACTAGATCGGCAATTTTTTCGTTCAAAACAGATTTGTTAACTTGATATGGAATTGAATTAATAATCAATCTTTCTCTGCCATTTTTTGTTTGTTCTATATTAATTTCTCCTCTTATTTTAAAAGACCCTCTTCCAGTTTTATATCCTTCCTTAATTATTTTTTTTCCAATTATAACACCTCCTGTTGGGAAATCTGGTCCAGGAATATGTTTCATTAATTCAGAAATTTTAATTTCTTTGTTTTTAATTAATGCTAATGTTGCATCGATTACTTCTCCTAAATTATGTGGTGGAATACTTGTGGCCATACCAACAGCAATACCTCCAGCTCCATTAACTAATAAATTTGGATATTGGGCTGGTAATACAGTAGGTTCTCTTTCAGTTTCATCGTAATTACTTTTAAATTCTATAGTTTTTTTATCTATATCATCAATCAAAAACTGTGAAACTTTAGATAGTCTTGTTTCAGTATATCTCATTGCGGCAGGTGGGTCTCCATCAACCGATCCGAAATTACCTTGACCTTCAATCAATGGTAAACTCATAGAAAAATCTTGTACCATTCTCACAAGAGCATCATAAACAGATTGATCTCCATGGGGGTGATATTTACCTATGACATCACCAACAATTCTTGCAGATTTTCTAAATTGTTTCGACCAATCATAACCACCCTTGTACATAGCAAAAAGTATTCTTCTATGTACAGGTTTTAACCCATCTCTAATATCTGGTAGAGCTCTACTTACGATTACACTCATAGCATATGATAGATATGATGAACTCATCTCATCATACATGGAGATAGGTTTGATGTTTTTTAAATTAGACTCTTTTGAATTTTCAATAATTTGCATAAAAACTAAAATGGAATATCGTCATCCAAATCGTTTTGGGTTGTTTGTGGCGACTGTTCATTGTTAGATGATTGTTGAGGTGCATTGTTAGAAATGCCTCCTCCTCCACCACTACCACCAAGCATAGTTAAAGAAGAATTAAAACCTTGAATTATGATTTCAGTCGAATATTTGTCTTGGCCAGATTGTTCATCTTTCCATTTCCTGGTTGACAATTGTCCTTCGATATATATCTGTGCACCTTTTTTTAAATATTGTTGAACAACATTAACCAAGCCTTCATTAAATACAACTATACGGTGCCATTCAGTTTTTTCCTTTTTTTCACCAGTATTTTTATCTTTCCAGGTTTGACTAGTTGCTAAGCTTAACCTTGCAACGTTTTTGCCATTCACCATTTGCTTGATTTCTGGATCTGCGCCTAAACGGCCTATTAATAATACTTTATTTAAACTTCCTGCCATAATATTTTTAGATTTTAATTTTAATAATATATATTTATATCACAATTTGATTTGAATATTAATTTTATTAAGTTAATGCAACAAAAAATATGCTTAAAAAGATAGTTATAAAGGGCGCAAAAGAACACAATCTTAAGAATATTTCTCTTGAGATACCAAAAGATCAATTTGTAGTGATTACTGGTCTATCAGGATCAGGAAAATCATCTTTAGCCTTTGACACAATATACGCTGAAGGGCAACGAAGATACGTTGAAAGCTTATCAGCTTATGCAAGACAGTTTTTAGATAAAATGAAAAAACCAAAAGTTGATTTAATTGAAGGTTTAAGTCCTGCTATCTCAATTGAACAAAAAAATACATCTAAAAATCCAAGATCAACTGTTGCTACAGTAACAGAAATATATGATTACATGAGAGTATTATTTTCAAGAGCAGGAACTCCTTATTCACCTTTCACTGGTAAACCTATTGTGTCTCAAACTATTTCACAAATTGTAGATAAAATTAAAGATTTGCCAAAAAAATCAACAATATTTATATACTCGCCCGTAGTAAGAGGCAGAAAAGGTGAATATAAAAAAGATATTTTAAATTATAAAAAAAGAGGATTTAGAAAAATAAAAATTGACGAACAATTATATGATATAGATAAAATTCCTGAGATAAATAAAAAGGTAAAACACGACATATCCATTTTAGTTGATAGAATTATTTTAAATTCAGATTTAGGAAATAGACTAGCTGAAGCTATTGAAACGTCAGTGAATCTTTCTAATGGTTTAGTGCACGCAGAATATGAAAATGAAACATTACCAAAAAAATATAGAAAAATTGAAAAACTAATATTTTCTACAAAATTTGCATGTCCGGAAAGTGGTTTCACGATAGAAGAAATAGAACCAAGATTATTTTCTTTTAATAGTCCATATGGTGCTTGCGAAGAATGTGAAGGTATTGGAATTAAATTAAATATTGATCCTAATTTAGTAATTCCAGATACAAAAAAAAGTATAGCTGATGGAGCGATTGAACCTTGGGCAAAGTCAACTTCTTTATACTACATACAAACATTAACATCACTTGCAAAATATTATAAATTTTCAATTAATGATCCATGGAAAAAAATACCTAAAAATATACAAGATATTATTTTATATGGATCTGGTGAGGATGAAATTAAATTTACATATGACGATGGATATGAAAAATATACTACAGCAAAAAAAACTTTCGAGGGAGTTATTAATAATTTAGAAAGAAGGTTTTTAGAAACTGATAGTGATTGGGCAAGAGAAGAAATATCTCAATATCAATCTGATAAAAAATGTGAGAGCTGTAAGGGTTATAGATTAAAAGAAGAAGCACTATGCGTAAAAATTGATAATCTACATATTAGCGAAATCACTGAAAAGTCAATATATGAAGCAAATAAATGGTTCAAAAATTTAGAATCTCAATTAAATGATAGGCAGTTTAAAATTGCCGAACATATATTAAAAGAAATAAATGAAAGATTGAATTTTTTATTAAATGTCGGATTAGATTATTTAACATTATCAAGAGAGTCAGGAACTTTATCAGGTGGAGAGTCTCAAAGAATAAGATTGGCATCACAAATTGGTTCAGGACTTACAGGAGTTTTGTATGTGTTAGATGAACCATCAATAGGTTTGCATCAAAAAGATAATATTAAATTAATTAACGCTTTAAAAAGATTAAGAGATTTAGGAAACACTGTAATTGTTGTTGAGCATGATACTGAAACTATGGAAAATGCTGATCATATAATTGACTTGGGACCGGAGGCTGGTAACAATGGTGGTGAAGTGGTAGTTCAAGGTAGCTATGATGAAATTTCAAAAAATGAAAAAAGTATTACAGGAAAATATCTTTCTTACAAAAAATTTATATCTATTCCTCAAAAAAGAAGGATTGCTAAAAACGGAAGATTTTTAGAAATTTCTGGAGCTTCAGGAAATAATTTAAAAAATGTTAATCTAAAAATACCTTTAGGTACATTTTCTTGTGTAACAGGTGTTTCTGGTAGTGGTAAGTCAACACTGATACTTCAAACTTTATATAATGCTTTAAATTTAACTCTAAATAAAAACAAATCTAGAAAGATTCCAAAACCTTTCAAAGGATTCAAGGGTACAGAATTTATAGATAAAGTTATAGATATAGATCAATCACCTATAGGCAGAACTCCAAGATCAAATCCAGCCACTTATACAGGAGCATTTGGCCCTATAAGAGATTGGTTTACAGGATTACCAGAATCAAAAAGTAGAGGGTATAAACCAGGTAGATTTTCCTTTAATGTAAAAGGAGGTCGTTGTGAAGCATGCGAAGGAGATGGAGTAATAACTTATGAAATGCACTTCTTACCAGATGTTTATATAACATGCGATGAGTGCAAGGGTAGTAGATATAATAGAGAAACTTTGGAAATAAAGTTTAAAGAAAAAAGTATTGCAGACGTTCTAAATATGACTGTTGATGAAGGATGTGAATTTTTTGAAAATATATCAAATATTAGATCTAAACTTCTAACTCTTAAGAAGGTAGGTTTAGGCTACATAAAGATTGGACAACAAGCGACAACTTTATCTGGTGGTGAAGCTCAACGTATTAAATTAGCAAAAGAATTATCTAAAAGATCAACTGGTAGAACTATGTATATTTTAGATGAACCAACAACTGGGCTTCATCAACATGATATAAAAAAATTACTAGAAATTCTTCATACATTTGTTTCTCTAGGAAACACAGTGGTAGTAATAGAACATAACCTAGATGTAATAAAAACAGCTGATCATATAATTGATATGGGTCCAGATGGTGGTGTTAAGGGTGGAAATATCATAGCTGAGGGTAAACCTGAGGATATATGCAATAACAAAACAAGCTATACGGCCAAATATCTTAAAAATATATTAGAAAAAAATTATAAAAAAACTGCTTAAAATTTACCTATATTGATATATAATATTGGAATGGGAGAAATTCTTAAATCGCTATCTAAAACTATACATGTTTCATTAGCATTATCGTTAATTTTATTTTTAGGTTTATTTTTTGGAAATGATGGTTTTGATTTTGATATGCTTTTTTGGAGCTGGTTATTTAGATATTTGCATGTAATCTCAGGAGTAATGTGGATAGGATTATTATGGTATTTTAATTTTGTTCAAATTCCAAATATGGGCAAAATCCCTGACGAACAAAAACCAGCAATTGGAAAAGTAATAGCTCCAGCTGCTCTATTTTGGTTTAGATGGGCTGCTCTAGCAACTATTGTTACAGGTTTAATAGTTGCTTATTTAAATGGTTATGTTCATCAAGCTATGGCTTTAGGTATAGGAAGCGGTGGCGGAAAAAATACTGCAATAGGTATAGGAATGTGGTTAGGTTTAATTATGGCTTTTAATGTTTGGTTTGTTATTTGGCCTAATCAAAAAAGAGCTCTTGGAATAGTGGAATGTGATCCTGATTTAAAAGCTAAATCTGCAAAAACTGCAATGTTATTTTCTAGAACAAATACTTTATTATCTCTGCCAATGTTGTTATCGATGGTTGCAGCTCAAAATTTATATTAATTTTTATCTTCTTCTTTTAAAATTGTTTTTTGACTAACATTTAGTTTAATCAAAACTGAGTTTGCAATATACATTGAAGAATAGGTACCAAATATCACGCCTAATATCATTGCAAGAGAAAAACCTCTAAGAATTTCACCACCAAATATATAAATAGAAACTAATGCTAATAAAGTTGTAACGGACGTTATTATTGTTCTTGATAAAGTTTCATTTATTGAAAGATTTGTTAAGTCAAAAATTTTAATATCAGAAAATTTTTTTAAATTTTCTCGTACACGGTCGTATATAACAACAGTATCATTCATCGAATAACCAACAATAGTTAAAATTGCTGCAACTATAGATAAATTAATTTCAAGATTAAATAATGAAAAAATTCCTAAAGTTAAAAAAACATCATGAAAAAGTGCTAAGATAGCTCCAATACTAAATTGCCATTCAAAACGTATCCAAATATATATAAGCATAGCTGTTAAAGAAAGAGCAATAGCAATAATTCCTGATTTTAAAAGTTCTGCACTAACTTTAGGACCAACATTTTCAACTCTTCTAAAATTGAAACCTTCCCCAATAGATTTAATTAAATCTTTTTTGATTTCATTAATTAAATTTGGGTTATTATCTTCTTTTTTTTCAAACTTAATTAAATAATCATCATTTTTACCAAATTCTTTAATGTTAACATCTCCAAGATTCATGTTCAAAAATGACTGCCTTAATTGAGAAATGGTAATTTGTTTATCTGTTGCTCTTAATTCAATTAAAGTTCCACCCTTAAAATCTACACCAAAATTTAGACCTTTGAAAAATAAAAGTATTAACGAAATTATAACCAAAGTTATTGAAATAAGATTAAAAAAATTTAAATATTTATTAAAATTATATTTTGATTTCTTTTCTAAATTGTAGTTTTTTAAATTTATTTTATAATCTTCCATTATATCAAGCTTTCTTTATTTTTATTTTTGTTTACATAAAACGATGTTAATAATCTTGCTATGTAATAAACAGAAAACATTGTTGTAAATATGCCAACTCCTAAAGTAACCGAAAAACCTTTAACAGGTCCTGACCCAAGAAAAAATAAAATTACTGCTGAAATAAGTGTTGTAATGTTTGCATCAATTACTGCAGTTCTAGATCTAGTGTAACCACTATCAAAAGCTATAATATGATTTTTTTCAATTTTTGTTTCTTCTTTAATTCTTTCAAAAATTAGTACATTTGCATCAACCGCCATACCGACTGTTAATATTATTCCCGCTATACCAGGTAAAGTTAGTGTTGCCTCAAATAATGTCAGAACACCTATTAATAAAAATAAATTTATTATTAAAGCAATATTAGCTATCAAACCAAAGAATCTATATTTGTAAAACATAAAAATTATTACTAATGAAAATCCAATTATCAAAGCTATAATACCTGCATTAATAGAATCTTTTCCTAAGTCAGGTCCTACAGTTCTTTCCTCAATAATGTTCATGGGTGCTGGTAAAGCTCCAGATCTTAATAATAAAGAAAGGTCAGTTGCTGATTGAAAAGTAAAATCACCACTGATTTGACCTGATCCACTTACAATTGCGTCTCTAACTACTGGTGCGCTAATAATTTCACCATCTAGAACAATGGCTAGTCTTTTACCAATACCAGAGGTTGTTGCTTTTCCAAATCTTTTGGCTCCTACTCTGTCAAGTGTAAAAGATACAACAGTTTCATTTGATTGGTTGTCCATTCGTGGTTGTGCGTCTACTAAATTTTCACCACTAAGAATAATTCTTTTGCTTACAATTAATTCTTCATCATCATCGACGGAAAATAATTTTTCTGAACCAAAACCTGATTCATTATCTTGTGAAACAAATCTAAAAGTTAAGTTTGCAGTTTTACCAAGTAAAGATTTTATTCTTTCAGGATCATCAAGACCAGGTAATTCCACCAATATTCTATCGCTGCCTCTTCTTAGTATATTTGGTTCATTAGTACCAACTTCATCTATACGTCTTCTTACAATTTCTAAGGCTTGATTAAGAGAAGATTTTTTTAATTCTACTAAACCGTATTTTGAAAATTTTAAATTAAATATATTTTCAGAAATATTTACATCATATTCATGACTTTTATATCTTTGATAATATGGATTAATAAGGTTATCATTATCTTTGCTTTCTAATAATGTATTAAAAGATTCAACTTGATCATTTTTTAATTCAAAAGAAATCAAATTGTCCCCTACAATTTTAAGATTTTTATAAGTAATATTATTCTCTTTAAAATATTTTCTTAATGAAGATAGTTTATTTTGTAGTTTTTGTGTGATTACAGGTTGGTTGTCAATTTCTAAAAGTAAATATGAGCCTCCTTGTAAATCTAATCCAAGATTAATTTTTTTTTTAAATAAATTATCATCAATTTTTACAAAATTTGTTAAGGTAAGACATATAAAAATTGAAGTAAAAATTACTACTGTTATTATTTTAATTCTAGAAAAGTATAACACTGAAAATTAATGCTATTTTTTTGTTGCCTCTGGTTTTAATAAACTCTGTATACCAGTTGATTTAATAATTTCGACTTTAGTATCATCACCAATTAATATTTCTGCTTTATCATTATCAATTATTCTTTCAACAGTACCAATAATTCCACCTGATGTTATTACTTCATCTCCTCTTTTTAAATTTTCGACCATCAACTTATGCTCTTTAACTTTTTTTTGCTGTGGCCTAATTAAGAAAAAGTAAAAAATTATAAAAATAAGTATTAATGGTATAAATTGACCAATTCCTGATGCTGACATTCTGCTCCTTAAGTTTTTCTTTTATTTATACTATATGTTTAATTAAGACAATCTTTAATTCGATGTAATTTTATTAAGATTATTCATGTAAGGTTTAAGAACTTCTGGTACGTCAATAGAACCATCTTCATTTTGATAATTTTCTAAAATAGCAATTAAAGTACGACCTACTGCTAATCCGCTTCCATTTAAAGTTCCAACAAATTTTGTTTCATTAGCTTCATTTTTAAATCTTGATTTCATTCTTTTTGCTTGAAAGGTTCCGCATGATGAGCAACTAGAAATTTCTCTGTATTTATTTTCAGAAGGTATCCATACTTCTATATCATAGGTTTTTTCTGCACTAAAACCCATATCACCAGTAGATAAAATTATTTTTCTATAAGGCAATTTTAAATCATCAAGTATTTTGGTTGCACAATTTGTCATTCTTTCCAATTCATTTAAACAATTTATTGGATCTACTATACTAACAAGCTCAACTTTGTAAAATTGATGTTGTCTAATCATTCCCCTAGTATCTTTACCATAACTACCCGCTTCTTTTCTAAAACATGGAGTTGATGCTACTAATCGAATTGGTAAATTTTTATAATTTAAGATTTGATTTTTTACCATATTGGTTAAAATAACTTCTGCTGTCGGTATCAAAAATTTTCTACCACTGTCTTCATCAAGTTTGATTTCAAATTGATCGTTTTCGAATTTTGGCAGTTGACCTGTTCCATACATTGTATCATCAGAAGCCATCAATGGTGGTGATATTTCTTCATAACCATTGTTAGTAATATGACTATCTATCATAAAATTAGATATAGCTCTTTCTAATTGAGCTAGTTTACCTTTAACAAAAACAAATCTGGAACCAGTAGTTTTAGTTGCTAAATCAAAATCAAACATTTTAAGTTTTTCACCAATTTCATAGTGAGATTTTGGTTTAAATGAAAATTTTTTTATTTCACCTGTTTTAGATATTTCTTTATTAAATTTTTCATCTTTTCCGATAGGAACATCCTTCAAAGCTACATTGGGTAAAGATTTTAATATATCGTCTAATTCGTTTTTAATTTTTAATTGATCAGCCGCTAGTTTGGATATTTGTTCAGAAATTTCTTTTGATTTAGAAAATAACTTTGGATCTTTTGATTTTGATATATCTTTTTTTTGTTTTTCCAGAGTTTCTTTTGAAAGAATAAACTTTCTATTAGTTTCATCTAGAGAAAGTATTTTTTCTAATTTAATATCAACAAATCTATCTTCCAAATTCTTTTTGAATTCTTGAGGGTTTTCTCTAATATCTTTAATATTATGCATTTTCTTTAGATTTTTTTTCAATTATACTTACTGATAAAATAGATAATTCATATAAAATTAAAAGAGGAATTGCTAAACCTATTTGGGTAATAGGGTCAGGAGGCGTTAATATTGCTGCTGCTGCAAAAATTATAACAACCACATATTTTCTTCTAGTTTTTAAGAATTCTGAGTCTACAGCACCAATTCTAGCTAACAAACTAAGTACTACTGGTAATTGAAAACTTAGACCAAAAGCAAAAATTAATTTCATAATAAGAGAAAGATATTCATTTACTTTAGCTTCTAGTTGAATTGGCAAATTTGTAACAATACCACTGCTTTCAAAAGATAAGAAAAACTTAATAGCAAGTGGCATGACTAAATAATAAACTAAAGCACCACCCAAAAAAAATAAAATTGGTGTAAGAACTAAATATGGCATGATTGCAGATTTTTCATGATCATACAAACCCGGCGCAATAAATTTCCATACTTGAATTAGTATAAAAGGACTAGTGACAAAAAAAGATGCAAAAAAAGCAACCTTTAGATATGTTAAAAAAGTTTCCTGTAAGGCAGTAAAAATTAATCTTCTGTCTAAATTACTTTCTTTTACAGCCTCTGCATATGGGTTTACTAGAAAACCATAAATATATTCAGAAAAAAAATAACAAATTATAAAAAATATAGAAAGAAATATTAATGAATGAATTAATCTAGTTCTTAATTCTGTTAAGTGGCTAATAAAGCCACCTTCTTTATCATTCTTTGGCATCTTTTTTATCATTTTTATTTTTATCTACTGGATCTATTTCCAAATCATTATCAGTAATATCTGTTACTTCTTTTTGAATATTGGAAATATATCTTTTAAATGATCCAATCCATGAACCTATTTTTTTTAAAACTAAAGGAAAATCTTTTGGCCCAATAACCAAAATTGAAATAGATACTATTATTAATATCTCAAACCAGCCAATCTGTGGCATTTGAATTATTCTTTATTATTGTTAGAGTCTTGATTGTTTTCTGAAATATTTTTTGTTTCAGAATCTTCTGTAGCGTCGGAAGCCATACCTTTTTTAAAACTTTTAATTCCTTTAGCGACATCGCCCATCAAACTTGAAATTTTTCCTCTTCCAAATAGGAGAACGACTAGAATTACTACTATTGCGATTTGCCAAAAACCTATACTCATTCAAACTTTATACATTGTTTATGATTTATTTGGAAGTGTCTTTTTGCTATTCGTCTTCAGATTTTAAGGTGCTATTTAACATTTCATCTATATTTGAATATATGTTTTCCTTTTTATCGTCTTGCTTTTCTTTATAAAACTTTCCAGTTCCAAATATAGATGCATCTATATTAGCACTATCAATTAATCCTGCCGATCCTAATTCATCTACTGTTGGAAGGTCTGACAGTTTTTGTAAATTAAAATGACTTAGAAAGTTATCAGTTGTAACATATTGAATAGGACGTCCAGGAACATCTTTTCTTCCATGTGGTTTAACCCAATTTTGCTCCATCAGTATGTCTAAAGTATTTGTTCCAAACGCAACACCTCTTATTTCTTCAATCTCAGATCTGGTAACAGGTTGGTGGTAAACAATTATAGCTAATGTTTCTATTGCAGCTTGAGATAATTTTTTTTCAACAGTTCTTTGTTGAGACATTAATTTTGATAATGAAGGTGAAGTTCTAAACGACCATTTATTAGATATACACACTAAATTTATACCACGTTTTGAATACGTCTCTTCTAATTTCTCTAAGATCTTTAATACATTGCCCTTCTTAGAAATCTTAGATTCAATTGTTTCAATATCTAAAGGTTCGGCTGCTGCAAAAATAATAGCCTCGACTTCTTTTTCAACTTCGCTAAGATTAGATGGAAAGTTAACTATATTATTTTTTTTTATTTTGTTCATTAATTTTCTTTTATAAAAATATCATCAAATAATTTATTTTGTTTGATTAATAAATTTCCTTCTTTTGCCAATTCTAAAGATCCAGCAAACAAACCTGCTGTTCCTGTTCGTCTTTGGTTTTTTTCGTATGAAAAATTTTTAGGCAACAAATCATTAAGGTTTTTCCATTCTACAAGTTTACCAAAAAATTCCTTAATTCGTTTAATTCCATCTTCAGTGGTAAGGACAGGAAGTTTAGGTATATTTATTCTCTGAAAATCTCTTTTCATAATAGTTGAGGAATAAGATTTTATAAGCTCATAAAGAGTTAAAGAATATGTTGAGCTATAAATAGATTTAATCTTTCCTTTCATTCCTCTTAGAAATATTTCTCTACCTAGCCTTTTTCTTTTAAGCATTTGGTCAGATAAAAGACGAATTAATTCTAATTTTTTAAGTTGTAATTTTAATTTTTCTGCCACTTCTAAAGCTTTAAATTCTTCTTCATCTGATTCAGGTAATAATAGTTTTGATTTTAAATATGTTAACCAAGTTGCCATAAGCAAATATTCAGAAGCTAATTCTAAATTTAAATTTTTTGCTTTTGTAATAAATTCATGAAATTGATCGGCTAAGTTAGTTACAGATATATTTTCCAAATTAACTTTTTGAGATTTAGCTAAATCCAAAAGCACATCTAATGGACCAGAATAATTATTTAAATCAACTTCGAAAAGATTTGAATCACTTGTCATAAATGTAAATATTAGCTTAAAAAGTTATAAAATTGTGATGTTTTTTTAATAATGAATTTGTCTAGTAATGGACTATTTTCAGCAACAATTCTCATTTCTGAATAATTAGCATTACAGTGTAAAATTAAATTACAACCTGCGGATAAGGCTTTAAGAATATTTACTTTTAATGAATATTTTAGTGCTTTCATTGAAATATCATCAGACATGATGATGTTTTTAAAACCTATTTTTTTTCTAATCAATTTAATGATTTTTGATGAATGAGTGGCTGTATATTTATCGTCAATATTTTTATAAATTACATGTGCTGTCATTGCGAAAAAAGATTTTTTCTTTTTAAAAGCAGAAAAATCATTTTTTAATAAATACGAAAGTTTATTTTTAACTATTGGTGTTTTTTTATGACTATCAACTTTTGCTAAACCATGTCCTGGGATGTGTTTTATAACTGTACCTATTTTTGATTTGTTAAATTCTTCTATACAAATGTCGCCAATTTTTGATACATTTTTTTTTGATGATGAATAAGATCTGTCACCAATTATAGAACTTGTTTTATTTCTTCTTAAATCCAAAACTGGAACTGTATTAATATTAATTCCTAATTCATTAAGAAGATAAGCAGTTTGATTAATATAAATTTTGAAATAAGTAGAAAATTTATTTTTATTATGTCTATAAAGATTGCCAAAGTATTCTCCTGAAAAAATAGATGATTCTATAAACTTATTAAGCCTGTTTACTCTTCCACCCTCCTGATCAATAAGAACAGGGTAGTTTTTATCACGAAAAATAGATTTTATTTCAAAAATTAATTTTTTAACTTGCTGAAAATTTTGAATGTTTCTAGAAAACAAAATTACACCCCACGGCTTATACTTTCGTAAAAATAATTTTTCTTTTTTTGTTAAAGCTTTAGATTTTAACCCAATAATAAAAGCTCTTCTTTTTTTAATCATTATCTAGTAGTTCCCAAAACTTATATTTTTTTTTATTTATTTTTTCATTATTTTCAGGATATTCAATAATATTTACAGTATCACTTTCGAGAAGATTTAGATTAAAATCGTATTTAATAACTTTATTTTCAAAAGATTTATTTGCTCTATAAGAATTCTTAATATTTTTATCAGAAAAATAATATGACCCAACAAATATTAGAAAAGAAAATATTGTTACGACATAAAAAAAATACTTAATTTCCTTTTTCATTACATTTTTTCTGGTGTGTCAACACCAACTATATTCATTCCGTTTTTTATAACTTGAGATATAATTTTTAAAAAAACTAATTTATCTTCGGACAATTTATTATCTTTATTGATAAATCTTAATTCTTCTCTATCTTTTCCCATGTTCCAATATGAATGGAATTCTGAAGATAATTCATACAAATATACTGGTATTCTATGTGGTTCTAATTTATTTAAAGATATTTCTATACATTTTGGCCATTCGGAAACTTTCTTTAAAATTCTTATTTCATCAGATGAGTATTTAAAGTTAAAATTTTTTACATCAATTTTATCATTAATATTTATATTAACATTTCTGAACACAGAACATATTCTAGCATAACAGTATTGAACGTAATAAAGTGGATTATCTTTAGATTTTTCTTTAACTTTTGAAAAATCAAAATCTAGTTCGACATCACTGCTTCTGTTTAGCATAATAAATCTTGCAGCATCTTTTCCAACTTCATTTATTAAGTCTTCTACAGTTATATAGTCTCCTTTTCTTTTTGACATTTTGAAAGGCTTGCCATCTTTTATTAGTTTAACAAGTTGACTAACTTTGCATTTAATTTTAGTTTTATTTCCTGATATTGCTTCAACAACAGCTGTGATCCTCTTTATGTATCCAGCATGATCGGCACCAAGAATGTTAATAAGTTTATCAAAACCTCTATTAAGTTTGTTATTATGATAAGCAACATCACCTGCAAAATATGTCCAAGTTTTATCTGTTTTTTGTAAGGCTCTGTCTTTATCATCACCAAAGTCAGTTGATTTAAATAATAATTGATTTCTTTTTACCCAGTTAGAATTTTTTTCTGATTCTGGTGCTTCTATTTTTCCTTCATAAATAAAATTCTTTTTTTTCAAAAGTTCTACGGATTTTTCTACCTCTTTGTTGTTAATTATATTTGTTTCACTAATAAAATTATCATGTTTAATGCCAAGATTAGAAAGATTTGATTTTACAAATTTTAGGGATTGATCAACAGATAATTTGGTAAGTTTATCGGATATTGGTTCAAATTTTGAGAAATCTATATCTTTGTTCTCATTAACAATGTTTTTAGCAATATCAATTAAATAATCACCAGGATATAAATCTGGTTTATCTTTAGGAAAACTTTCTTTATAAATAATTTCTCTTATTCTAAAATAAACTGATCTAGTAAAACTAATAATTTGATTTCCATAATCATTTACATAATACTCTTTAACAACTTCTTGATTATTAAATTTTAAAATATTAGATATTACATCGCCTAAAATTGCACCTCTACAATGACCAACATGAAGCGGCCCGGTGGGATTAGCAGAAACAAATTCAACTAGATATTTATTTTTTTTTAATTTTTTTACTTTTCCATAATCATCTGCACAATTGATCACGTTTTTAATAAATTCATTCCAAAATTTTTGATTAAATTTAATATTAATGAAACCTGGTTTAACAACATCTATATTCGAAATATAATCATCATTTTTTTTAATCAATTCAGAAATTTTTTTAGCAAGATCATTTGGATTTATAGAATTAGGTTTTGCCAATACCATTGAAACGTTTGTTGAAACATCGCAATCAAAATGTTTAGGTGGTATTTCTACATTTACTGAATCAAGTTTATCAGGTAATTTTAGTGTGTTATTTTTACTTTCGCTTTTAATAATTTTAGTAATTTTTTCTAAATAAATATCAAATATGTTCATTTTTTACTGCTATACAAATTAATCGCATATCTATCTGTCATTCCAGATATAAAATCAGCAATAGCTCTCGTCTTGTTATTATTTAACTGAGACCTACTTAAAAACTTATATGGATTTTTTGATATTACACCATACAATTTTTTAACTATTTTTTTACCTTTATTGTTTTTGTTTAAAACATTTTTATTTTTATACATTTTTTCTTTAAGAAAGTGCTTAATTTCTGTTTCTATATTGTTAAATTTATTAGAAAAACACACTATTGGTTTTGATAAATTATAAATTTTTTGAATTTTATTTATCTTATTTTTTTTTAAATTTTTAATTGTATTGGTTATTAAATCTTTAACCATAAGATCAATCGAATCTCTTATAATCTGATAAACTAATATATTATTATTGGAGGTAATTTTATTTTTGTAATGAGATTTGTAGATTTCTTTAAAAAAATTAATCTCAACTAAATCTTTTAGTTTAAACAAATTAGCCTTTATGCCATCTTGTATATCATGATTGTTGTATGCTATATCGTCTGAAATTGAAGAAATTTGCGCTTCAAGTGATGCAGATTTATTAAAAATTATTTTTCTATTTAAGTTATTTAATCCAATTATTTTATCAATTTTAGAAGTATTGTTTATAGGACCATTATGTTTTAACAAGCCATCTAATGTTTCTAATGTTAAATTTAATCCTTTAAATTTTAAATATTTATTCTCTAAAAACATAACAATTCTTAAAGTTTGAAGATTATGATCAAATCCACCATGCCTCAACATACATTCATTTAAAGCGTCTTCGCCTGCATGTCCAAATGGAGTGTGACCAAGATCATGAGCAAGGCTCAATGTTTCGGCTAGATCTTCATTTAAACCTAAATATCTAGCAATTGATCTTGCTATTTGAGCAACCTCTATAGAGTGGGTTATTCTAGTTCTATAATGATCCCCATCAGTATTAACAAATACCTGTGTTTTATGCTTTAGTCTTCTAAATGAAGCACTGTGCACAATTCTATCTTTATCTCTTTGAAAAGGTGTTCGATATTTATTGTTAGATTCTCTAAAAATACGTCCTTTGCTTTTAAATAAACCTAATTTTGAGAACTTTTTCATACTTTAATTTGAATAAAATAATATTATATTAGTATTATCAGTGTTGAAATATGAATAAAGAAATTAAATTTACAGATAACGCAATAAAACAGATCAACTACCTGTTGTCTCAAAAAGATAAAGGTGTTTTTTTTAGAATCGCAATAAAAGGTGGTGGATGTTCAGGCTTTCAATATGATTTTTCTTTTGAAAAAAAACCTAGTGAAGAAGATTTAAAATTTAATAATATTATTATCGACAAAGCTTCGGCTGATCTTTTAAAAGGATCTGAAGTAGATTATGCGACAGATTTAATTGGGGACTCATTTAAGATTTCAAATCCACAAAGCAAATCTTCTTGCGGTTGTGGTGTATCTTTCTCACTTTAATGATTATTAGCTCCTGGAATGTCAACTCAGTAAGAGCTAGGATTGAAAATATCAAGGAATATTTAAAAAAATTTTCTCCAGACATAATGATGATGCAGGAAATTAAAACTCCAGATGAAACTTATCCTTATGATGATTTTAGTTTGTTAAAATATGAAAATTATGTATTTGGTCAAAAAAGTTACAATGGAGTAGCAATAGTATCCAAAAAAAAATTAAGTAATATTCAAAATGATATTTTTAAAGATAAAAATAAACAGTCAAGAATAATATCAGCGTTAATTAAACATAAAAAAAAAGATATAGTTTTAATAAATATTTATACACCAAACGGAAATCCTGTTGATACGGATAAATATACTTATAAAATTTATTGGTTAGATAGTTTGATTAAAAAATTAAAATCTTTATCTGAAAAAAATGAAAATATAATTATTGGGGGTGATTTTAATATTATTCCATCAGCTGAAGATGTTCATAATCCGAAAAACTACGAAAATGATGCTCTATTTAGATTGGAAATAAGAAAAAAATTAAGAGAATTAATTAACTTAGGATTTCATGACGCCTATAGACATATTTATCCTGAAAAAGAAGGATACACTTTTTGGGATTATACAAGTGGTGCTTGGCAAAAAAATAATGGTATGAGAATTGATCATTTTTTAGTTTCTAGCTCTTTAATTGACATTGTTAAAGATGTTAAAATAAATAAATTTCCACGTGGAAGGCAAAAACCATCTGATCATACACCTATTGAATTAGAATTAGCTTAAAGATTTAATTTTATTTACCAATTCCTCATTTATATTTCTTGGACCTTTATCTAGTCTATTTTTATGACGTCTTTCTCCTGGAAGTCTAACTCCTTCCATTGATTTCATTTTGTTAAAAAATTCAGCTGAATGTTTGTTCCAATCACCACCAGAAATTTTATCAGGTGACATTGCTAAAATAAACTCCCCTCCGGCAGGTGGCCCACCATCGTTACTGTCTTTGGCGGCAGTTTCATAACTGAATGCCTCACCTAACAAAGCTCCTGCTAGTAATTCTACCATCATTGCAATTCCTGATCCTTTATAACCACCAAATGGAAGTATTACTCCTCCTTTAGCTATTTCATTTGGATCTGTTGTTTCTTTTCCATCTTTATTTAAACCAGTTCCAATAGGAACTTTATGTCCTTCTCTTGCAGCAACTTGAACTTCACCCATAGCCATTGAAGCTGTAGCCATATCATAAACAACTGGGGTATTTCCTGGTCTAGGCCAAGCAAAAGAAATTGGGTTTGTTCCAAATAAAGCTTTCTTTGCTCCAGCTGGGGCCACCATTGGTTTATAGGATGTGCATGCAAATGCTACTAAACCTTCTTCGGCAATAGCTTCTGTTTCAGGCCACATAGCAGCCATGTGATGTGAATTTGTAATTGCTAATATCGCAACTCCTGTTTCTTTGGCAGCTTTTACCAATTCTGGTATGCCAACTTTTAAAACCATTGGTGCTAATGCATGTTTTCCTAAAACTTTAATTATACTTGGAGAAATTTTTTTAATTTCAGGTCTTGCTTTACCATTTATTTTTTTGCTTTTTAAACCAGCAACATAAGCAGGAAGTCTAAATAAACCGTGAGACAAAGATCCGTCTCTTTCAGCTTTCATTATAGTTTCTGATAAAATATTTGCATTTTCTTCATCACAACCATTTGCAAGTAATGTTTTATTGGCTAACTGATAAATTTCATCTAGTGACAAGGAAACGGTATTCATATAATTAAATTATTAGAAAATGCTTATATTATCAATTTTATTCTTTGTAACTGCTACATTATATTCAAGTGTTGGATTTGGTGGCGGCTCAACATATTTAGCATTGCTTTTAATATGGGGTGTTCCCTATTATATATTTCCTGCTATTGCACTATTATGTAATATTTTTGTAGTATCCGGAAATTGTTTTAATTACATCAGAGCAGGTAATTTAAATTTAAAATTATTAGCACCATACTTAATTGGATCTGTTCCTTTAGCTTTTATTGGTGGATCATTAGAAATTGACAAAAGTTTATTTGAAGTATTATTGTTTTTTGTTCTATCTACAGCAGGTATTTTGTTATTATTTAAATTTAAATCATATGACGATACTGAAAGTAACTACAAAAAAATTCCTTTTATAGTTTCTTTATTTATAGGATCCTTATTAGGTTTTATTTCTGGAGTTGTAGGTATAGGTGGAGGTATATTTTTAAGCCCTATTCTTTTCTTATTAAAGGCTGGTAAACCTCAGCAAATAGTTACAACTGCTTCAATATTTATTTTGATTAATTCAGTTTCTGGAATAATAGGTCAATTAACAAAGAATGCAGTTTTCAACGAAATTAGCAATTATTGGGTGCTACTCTTAGCTGTTATAATTGGTGGTCAATTAGGTAACTTTTTAAATCTCAAACTTTTTTCTACAAAAATATTAGCTTTGTTAACTGCTGTATTAGTTATTTTTGTAGCTATTAGAATGGGTTTAAAATTAGCAGCCTTTGAATGATTTAGACATATTTCTAATCAAATCAAAATATAAACCTTTTCCTGAATCGAGAGTAGCTCCTAATGGATCTAATACACCGGTGCTAATATTCATATCTTTAGCAACTGCTTTTATTATATCTGGATTAAATTGAGGTTCTGAAAATATACAACTTACTTTATCATGCTCAATTATTTCTCTAATTTCTGATAATTGTTCCGCACCAGGCATAACATCTGTATTGACTGTAAATGCACCTAATACAGTAACATTAAATCTCTCTTCAAAATATTGATAAGCATCATGGAAAACAATTGATTTGAAATCTTTATTTAGTTCAGACTTCACATTTTTTAATAATTTATCAATGTCTTTTAAAGCTTTGTTTAAATTGCTTTTATAAATAGAAGCATTTTTTTCATCGTTTTCTATTAAATGTTCAACCATTTCGTTTAAAATAAATTTTGCGTTCTCTGGATCTAACCAAATATGAGGGTCGTACTCTCCATGTGCATGGCCTTCATGACTGTCTTCATCGTGTCCGTGGTCATCGTGATCATCTTCTTTATGACCATCTTCATCGTGTCCGTGGTCATCGTGATCGTCAAAAATGTTTCTTTCTCTAAATTTTAATTTTTTTAAACCTTTTATTTCCATCAATTCAATTTTTTCAGCTTTTTTAGCAATTGATTTTAATGGTTTTTCTAAAAAATTTTCCAAACCTTCACCTACATAAAAAATTATATCTGCCTCTTGCAACATTTTTGCATGAGATGGTTTTAGTGCAAAACCGTGAGGTGAAGCATATCCATCAACTATTAAATCTGGTGATCCAGCTCCTTCCATTAAATAGCTGGCTAATGAATGTATAGGTTTAATTGATGCTACAACCTTAATTTCAGCATTTGCTGATGTAAAAAGAGTTAAGAATGATAGTATTGATAAGATAAATGGTAATTTGTTTAGATTTTTCATAGTTTAAATTTAAATTGTTGTTATATTATAACAATGTGTAATAATGTAACATTTGATAAAGTCAAGTGATAAAATGGGTACAGAAAAAAATATTTTAGTTAAATTAGAGAATGCTGGGTATAGTCAAAATAATAAGTGGCTTGTCAGAGGAGTATCTCTGGAGGTTGAAAAAGGAAAAATTGTAACTCTTATTGGTCCTAATGGCTCTGGAAAAAGCACAACTGCAAAAATCGCGTTAGGTATTTATAAAAAAATAGAGGGTAACGTTGAAAAACACACTAAAAAAGTTGGATATGTTCCTCAAAAAGTTTCAATAGATTGGACATTACCACTTAGAGTTAGTGATTTTATGGTCTTAACTGAAAGCCTTAAAGATGATGCTATAGATGAAGCTTTATCATTAACTGGTGTTGGGCATCTTAAAAATAAGAACCTAGGTAATTTATCTGGTGGTGAATTTCAAAGAGTTTTGCTCGCGAGAGCTATTTCAAAAAAACCAGAATTATTAGTACTTGATGAACCTGTCCAAGGAGTAGATTTTACTGGGGAGATAGCATTGTATGAATTAATTAAAAAAATATCTGATGAACTAAACTGTGGAATTTTATTAATATCTCATGACCTACACACAGTAATGAGTGCAACTGACCATGTTGTTTGTTTAAATGGTCATGTGTGCTGCTCAGGTTCACCGATAGATGTTGCAAAGAACATTGAATACAAGGCTTTATTCGGCGAACAAGCTTCTCAAATACTTTCAGTTTATGAGCATAAACATGATCATGTTCACTCTCACGAAGGAGAAATAAAGAAAAATTAAAATGTTTGATGATTTTTTTATAAGAGCATTATTTGCAGGAATTGGTGTTGCTTTAGTAACGGGACCTCTTGGTTGTTTTGTTGTTTGGAGAAGATTGTCTTATTTTGGAGATACACTTTCACACTCAGCATTACTTG
>CACPLE010000004.1 GCA_902634695.1 uncultured Pelagibacteraceae bacterium | reverse complement strand
AATTGATTTAATATTTTTTAATTCCTTAGTATTATGCTCTGAATGAGCGTAAGATTCTAATTTTTTTTTAATTAATTTTGATTTTTTTAACCATCCAAAATGCCAACCTCCATTTTCAATAATTTTAAAGTTTGATACATAACTTTTAGAAAATATTTTATCAATTCTAATCTTGCTATATTTTTTATGTACTTTCAAACTTCTTAGCCATTGTGGTGATATTAATTTATTAAATGAACATAGTTTTGTACCTAGCCATTTATCTTTTCTTAACAAATTAAATTTATACATAGAATGAAGTTGTCTAAATGCAAAAATTAGAATAGGTATGAACAAATTTAATCAAAATTATAATTTAAACTCTAGTAACAACTTTAAATATAAAAAAAAATATATTTTTTTGAATATTGATTCCCATCATAATCAAAACAACTGGGGGGAAAAAAATTTTATGCTACTTACAAAAAAATTAATTAATAGAAAATATTTTATATTTATAAATTTTTCTCCAAATAATAAAAAATTTTTTAAAAAAACATTATTTCTTTTTAAGGGAAAAAAGGAAGTTCTATTCACTTATAAAAAAAATTTAACTGAAATTTTAAAAATTATTTTAAAATGTAATTTTATCGTTGGAAATGAATCTGGCCCCATATGTATCGGTGCCTCGATGAAAAAAAAAATTATAAGTCTAATCAATCCTTCAACAACATATAGATCCAGTAAAACAATTCATAAAAAGGTTATTTTTTTTAATACTTCTAAATTTAATGCTAAATCAATAGAAAAAAAAATCTTAACTAGATTAGTTAAAAAATAATAAAATTAATTTTAATTATATGAAAAAAATAATTTTTTATAATTTCATCATTTTCATCATATTTTTAGTCTTATCTGAATTGATGTTTGGGTACTGGTTTGATGATGATAATTTTGGAATTCATATGCGAAAACATCGCAATAGAAATGATTTAGTTAAAACAAGAATTAATAATGTTGATTATAAGTATTATTACAAAAGAAACTTTTATGGTTTCAGGGGAAAAGAAATTAATAAACTTCAAGATGTAAATTATGTTTTTTTAGGTGGTAGTACTGGAAATGAAAAATTTTTACCAGAAAATCTTACAATTGTTGGCCTTTTAAATAAATTTTTTTCATATAAAAATAAATCTGTAAATATAATAAATGCCTCTGTTGATGGAAAGACAAGCAGGGGACACATTAATGATCTTCAAATTTGGTTTCCAAAATTAAAAAAATTTAATCCTGATTATTTTATTATTTATGTTGGAATAAACGATACTGTATTGAATCAAGATGAAAAATATGATCTCACTTACGATGACAATGTTTTCAAAAATTTGAGAGATATCATTACAAATAATAGCATAATTGTTGAGTTGTCAAAAAAAATTAAGTGGAAATACTTTGAAATAATAAAATTTGAATACGATGTAAACCAACATAAGAATCTATATAACAATTTTTTATATGTTGATTACAATTCTGCTAAAAAAATACATGATCTAAAAAAACTAAAAATAAAACACAAAAATATATATGAAAGATATAAATTAAGATTAAATAGTCTTTACAAAGAAATAAAAAAAAGAAATTCAAAAATAATTTTTATTACCCAAGTAAAATTTAATGGGCTTAAAGATGAAAAATTATTTTTATTAAACGAAACTTTAAAAAAATTTTCACATGAAAATAAAATAAATATATTAAAACTTGATGAAATATTTGTGGGCTCTCAAGATGATTTTTATGATGAAATGCATACCACTCCACAAGGATCTGAGAAAATTGCTAAAATAATGTTTGAATATCTATTTACAATATTAAAAAAAAAAAATTAAGTTTTAATCATTTTTTTTTATTTTTAAGACTCCAATAAATGCTTCTTGGGGTATTTCAACTTTTCCAAACTGTTTTGATCTTGTTTTACCTTTCTTTTGTTTATCAAGTAATTTTCTTTTTCTATCTCTGGCCCCTCCACCATGTATTTTAGTTAGAACATCTTTTTTAAAGCCCTTAATGGTCTCTCTGGCAATAATTTTTCCTCCTATTGCTGCTTGGACTGGTATCATAAAATTCTGTCTTGGTATTAAATCTTTTAATTTTTCACAAACTTCTTAGCCATTGTGGTGATATTAATTTATTAAATGAACATAGTTTTGTACCTAGCCATTTATCTTTTCTTAACAAATTAAATTTATACATAGAATGAAGTTGTCTAAATGCAAAAATTGTATTTTCAATTTTTTTAAAATTTATATTTTTTAAGTTAGGTATTTCATCAATATCCGAAATGATAATTATGTCTTCATTTTTAGCATCATACAAACCTTTTGAGATACAATTTCTTTGGTAGTTTTCATTTGTCCAAGATGACTGATTTTTTTTAAATTTTTTTATATAATAATATCTAATTTTTTTACCAAATTTTTTAAGTAAATTATTGTTGATATTTTTTGTTTTTTTTCCTCCCTGATGTGTTTCTCCAGACTCAATAATTACAAAATAATCAACGAACTTATTTAATTCATTTAATCTTATCTCTAATAATTCATTTTCATCAAAATATGTAAAACAATCGAATATTTTCATAATTAATTATTACCATATTACTCAATAAGTAATATTATATTTTTATGGAGAGATGGCCGAGTGGTTTAAGGCGCACGCTTGGAAAGTGTGTATACCTTTTGGGTATCGTGGGTTCGAATCCCACTCTCTCCGCCAAAGTTTAATTTTAAATATTAAATGATTTTTTCCAAATTTATAATTTGGATGCCAAAAAATGATGTTTTTTACTTAAAAAAAAAAAATAGAAAATTAAATTTAATAATCTTATATTATTCTTTATTATCAACGTTTTTTCCTTATTTAATCCGATTAAGATTTTATTTAATTGATTAAAAATGATATAATTTTCATTTCCAAAAAAATTAAAAATGATCAAAAAAACAGATAATTCATTATATAAAGCAGACTCCATAAAAGTTCTTAAGGGTTTAGAAGCAGTTAGAAAAAGACCCGGAATGTATATTGGTGACACTGACGATGGTACAGGTTTGCACCATATGGTCTACGAAGTGGTTGATAATTCAATTGACGAAGCTCTTGCAGGACACTGCAAAGCAATCAATATTGTTATTAATTCTGATGGCACAGTAACTGTTAAAGATGATGGAAGAGGAATACCAGTTGATATTCATAAAGGTGAAAAAAAATCAGCTGCTGAGGTTATTATGACCCAGTTACATGCCGGTGGTAAATTTGATCACAATTCATATAAAGTCTCAGGAGGATTGCATGGAGTCGGGGTATCGGTTGTTAATGCGTTATCTGAAAAATTAAAACTAGAAATAGATAGAGAAGGTAAAAAACACTTCATTGAATTTGAAAATGGAAATGCTGTAGCTCCACTTAAAGTAGTGGGCAAGTCAAAAGAATCGGGAACAAAAATAAATTTTTTGCCATCAAAAGAAATTTTTTCTTCGATAAAATTTAATTTCAATATTATACAAAAAAGAATAAGAGAATTAGCTTTTTTAAATAAAGGAATTACTATTTCGCTAAAGGACTTAACTCAAAAAAAAGAAAAAAAAATAGACTTTAGATTTGAAGGTGGAATTGTTGAATTTGTAAATTATTTAGATGAAAAAAGAGAAAAACTACTCAATAAAAATGGAAATGATTTATTTAAAAAACCTATATTTATAGAAGGAAGTAAAAATAATATTATTATTGAATGTTCATTAAAATGGAATGCTGGATATGGTGAAGATGTTAACTCATATACAAATAATATCTTTCAGAAAGATGGAGGTACTCATTTATTAGGATTTAGAAGCGCACTTACAAGAGTAATAAATAAATATGCAACAGAAAACAATCTGTTAAAAAAAAATAAGGTTTCAATATCTGGTGATGATATTAAAGAAGGATTAACATGCATTTTGTCAATTAAAATTCCAGATCCAAAATTTTCGTCTCAAACAAAAGACAAGCTTGTATCTTCAGAAGTAAGACCAATTGTTGAAACAATTATTAATGAAAAGTTGTCAATTTGGCTTGATCAAAATCCATCAATAACAAAAGTAATTTTAGCGAAAGTTATTCAGGCTGCGATGGCAAGAGACGTCGCTAGAAAAGCAAGAGAAAATGTTAGACGGAAAGGGGCATTAGAACTTACTGGTTTGCCAGGAAAATTAGCCGATTGTCAAATTTCAAAACAGGAAGGGACTGAATTATTTATAGTCGAAGGGGATTCTGCTGGTGGATCGGCTAAACAAGGAAGAAATAGAGAAAACCAAGCAGTTTTGCCACTTAGAGGAAAAATTTTGAATACATATGTTGATACCAATGGATCAAAAAGAAGTGTTGGAAATTCTGATTTTAAAACAAAAGCTTTATCAAAAATGATTTCTTCAAGCGAAATTCTTACTTTAATAAATGCTTTGGGGCTTGATCCAAAAGTAGAAGAAATTGATATAAAAGATTTAAGGTATGGAAAAATAATCATAATGACCGATGCAGATGTAGACGGTTCACATATAAGAGCTCTATTATTAACTTTTTTTAACAATAAACCTTTTAATAAACTTATTGAAAATGGAAATATATATCTTGCACAACCTCCACTATTCAAAATTAATAAAGGATCAAAAGCGTATTATATAAAAGATGAAAAAGAATTAGAAAAATATATTTTAAAAAATTCAAAAGACCTTAATAAATTTAAAAAAGGTTCAAGAGAATTTGAAAAAGCATATCAATTTGAAAAATCAAAATTAAGCATTCAAAGATTTAAAGGCCTTGGAGAAATGAATCCTGAAGAATTATGGAATACAACACTTAATCCAGAATCTAGAAATTTACTTCAAGTGCAATATTCAAAAAATATAAAAAAAGACCAAGATATTATACATACTTTAATGGGAAATGACGTTAGTTCTAGAAAAGATTTTATTGTATCCAATGCAATAAATGTTTCCAATTTAGATATTTAAAAATGAAGTTCTTAGAAACTTCAAATCTTTTTTCACTTAATAAGGTCACATATGTTTATCTTAGGTGGATTGCATATATTGGTCAACTAAGTGCAATTTTAGTTGTTCAATTTTATCTAAAATTTGATTTTAACTATTTTGCATGTATCGGAATAGTATTTTTTAGCATTTTGACAAATTTATATTTAAATTTTAAAATAAAAAAAACTCAACTTAATAATACTTTATCCACAGTATATTTAAGCTACGATATAATCCAATTAGGAATTTTATTTTTTTTAACCGGAGGCATAACTAATCCTTTCATATTCTTAATAATAGTACCTGCTGTATTTTCTTCGCAGTACTTAAAAATTTCGAGTTCAATTTTATTAGTTTTTTTTATAACTATAATTTTGATTTTATTAACTTTTTATTATTATGAACTTCCTCATCCAGGTGAATTACATTTTCATGCTCCAGATTATTATTTGTATGCCGTGCCACTATCAATAATTATTGGGTTAATTTTTTTGGTATATTTTGGAGTTCAATTTGGATCAGAAAGTAGAATTAGAAAAAAAGCTTATGATAAAATTCAAGAATTAATGGCTAAAGAAAATGAACTTTTATCTTTAGGAGGACAGGCAGCAGCAGCAGCACATTCTCTTGGAACACCTTTATCTACAATTTTATTGACAGTTACAGAATTAAAAAAAGAATTTGGCAATAATAAAAAAATTAGCAAAGACCTAGATTTATTGTTGAGTCAAAGTATTAGGTGTAAAGATATTTTAAAAAAATTGTCTCTAAACCCAAGTATTGATAACGATTTTATAGATTCCAATCTTTCTTTATATGATTATATTAACGAAATAGTTAGATCATATAAGGAAATAAGTAAAAAAGAATTCTTAGTAAATTCAAAAAATTTTTTTAATCCTTTTAATATACAAAAATCTTCAGAGATTATTTATGGTTTAAGAAACTTTATTGGAAATGCAAATAAATTTGCAATAAAAAAAATAGAAATTTCTTTAGCAAGCGATAAAGATACCACAACAATTTTCATCAAAGATGATGGACCGGGATTTCCAGATGATTTAATAAATAAACATAGATTAGGAGAGCCTTACATTAGATCATCAAGTCATGAAAATATTTCTAAATATGGGCTGGGACTTGGAACATTTATAGGGAAAACATTATTAGAAAAAAATTTTGCAAATATAACTTTTAGAAATGCTAATAAGAATTGTTGCGCAGAAGTAATAATAAATTGGAATAATAAAGACTTAAATAAAGTTTAATTAAGGCTTTTTTTGTTTTCAAATAATCCACTCAATTGTTTGATCATAACATCTCCTAATTCTTGCACATCAGTTATTTTTATGGCTTTACTATAATATCTTGATACATCATGTCCTATTCCAATTGCCAATATTTCAATATCGGTTTTATTTTCAATAAATTTTACAATTTTTTTTAAGTGTTTTTCTAAAAAATCTCCGGAATTTACAGAAAGAGTTGAATCATCAACAGGAGCACCGTCAGAAATTACCATCAATATTTTTCTTTCTTCTTTTCTTTTTTTTAATCTATTAAATGCCCAAAAAATTGCTTCTCCATCAATATTTTCTTTAAGCAGTCCTTCTTTAAGCATTAGTCCTATATTTTTTTTTGATTGCCTCCAATGAGTATCTGCATTTTTATAAATAATGTGGCGTAGATCATTTAAACGTCCAGGATTTTTTGGTTTATTATTATTGTTCCAAAGCTCTCTACTTTTTCCACCTTTCCAATTTTTTGTGGTAAAACCTAAAATTTCAACTTTAACCGAGCATCTTTCCAAGGTTCTGGATAAAATGTCTGCACATAATGCTGCTATTGTAATTGGCCTTCCTCTCATTGAACCCGAGTTGTCTATTAATAAAGTAACAACCGTATCTTTAAAATCTAAATCTTGTTCTTTTTTAAATGATATAGAATGATATGGATCCATTATAATTCTTGTTAATTTTGAACTATCAAGCAATCCTTCTTCTAAATCAAATTCCCATGATCTATTTTGTTTTGCTAAAAGTTGTCTTTGAAGTTTATTTGCAAGCTTAGTTATAAGGTCTTGAAAACTAACAAGTTGTTGGTCTAAATTACTTCTCAATTTAGTTATTTCTTCATCATTTTCTAATTTTTCAGCTTTTGCCACTTCATCGAATTGAGTTGAAAAAATATTATAATTTTTATTTATTGAATCCAAATTCATTTTTTGAATTATATTTTCAGATGATTGCTCTTCAGAATTTGTATCTATAAGTTGTTCATTCATTGAATAATCATCAAAATTATATTCACCATCTAATCCATTCTGGCTTTCTTCTTGCTTACTTTTTTCTTGTTCATCCTCCGATTGGTTATTATTGCTATTGTTTTCATTGTTTTCTTGATCTTCATTAGTTTCCTGTTTTTCATTTTCATCTTGAGATTCAAAAATATTCATTTCCTCTAAAATTTTAGAAAATTTTGAATTATATGTTTTTTGATTTTCAAGATTATCGTGCAAGAATTTTAAGTGTTTTTTTAATGAAGAATTAAATTCCTTTTCCCAGAAACTCAAGATTTTAGTAGAAATCGTATTTAGTTTTATATCTAAAAAATTTTTTAACATATACAATTCAAAAGCTTCAACAACATTTGTATCTTCTTTGCTTTTTAATTGATCTTTGCGTTTTAAATTTATTTTTTGCATATAATTTTCAAAAATATTTTTAGATATTCCTCTTAGCATTTTTGAGCCAAGTAGTTCATATCTGATTTTTTCAGAAATATCGTATAACGATCTATAAGAAGAATTTTTTGGTAAATTATTTTGATAAATTTCTTTATTAGAAAATTTTTTTTTTAATGCCTCAGAATCTGCTTCAGCTCTAAAACGTATAAAGTCATATTTATTAGTTAGATTATCTATTTCAAAAAAATTTATATTATCGGAACTTTGATTTTTTTTATCCTTTTTTACTTTATAATCTTCGGATATTACTTTTACTGTAGAAATTAGAGCCTGTTTAAACTTCTCTTTATAATTATCTTCTTTGTTCATTTAAATCTGAACATTTATTAAAGATTCTGGCAAATCTTCTCCAAAACACCTTTGATAATATTCAGCAATAATATTTTTTTCTAGTTCATCGCATTTATTTAAAAAAGTAACTCTGAAAGCGTAGCCAGTATCTTTAAAGATTTCTGTATTGTTGCACCAATTTAGAACAGTTCGAGGACTCATCACGGTCGATATGTCTCCCGCAATAAAACCTTTTCTGGTTAAAGATGCAACTTTAATCATATTTGATACTTTTTCTTTACCTTTTGGATTATTTAACTTTTTATTTTTTGATAAAATAATTTCCATTTCTTTTTCTAAACTTAAATAATTTAGCGAAGTTACAATTTCCCATCTATCAAGCTGCGCTTGATTGATTTGTTGTGTTCCAGTATATAAACCTGTTGTATCACCTAATCCAATTGTATTTGCAGTAGCAAATAATCTAAAATATTTATTTTGTTTTATAACTTTATTTTTGTCTAGCAGAGTAAAAAAACCATCGCTTTCCAAAATTCTTTGTAAAACAAACATAACATCGCTTCTACCAGCGTCGTATTCGTCAAAAACTAAAGCAACCGGATTTTGAAATGACCACGGTAAAATTCCTTCTCTAAACTCTGTAACTTGTTTTTCATCTTTTAATACAATTGCATCTTTTCCTATCAAATCTATTCTGCTAATATGTGAATCAAGATTTATTCTAATGCATGGCCAATTCAGTCTTGCGGCAACTTGAGTTATGTGCGTACTTTTACCGGTTCCATGATATCCATGCACAATTACTTTTTTGTTATGAGAAAAACCACTTAGTATTGCCAGAGTTGTATCACGGTCAAATTTATAGTCTTTATCAATTTCCGGAACATATTCATTTTTTTTTGAAAAAGCTCTAACCTCCATGTCACTTTCTATTCCAAAAGTTTGTTTAACTGATAAATTTATATCTGGCTCGATATTTAAATTAGGTGTCAATTTTTCCTCTATATGTATTTTTTAATTGTGTATAAGCTAAAGTTATAACTTTAAGTTTTTCCTCATAATTTTTATTTCCAGAATTCATATCAGGGTGAAATTTTTTGACAAGCTTTTTGAATTTATCTTGTATCTTGCTCCATTTTAAACCCACGGATATCCCTAATATGCTGAAAGCTTTGATATCATTATTATTAAATTTGAACTGATTAATATTCTTAAATTTAGAAGCGTCAATCTCGTCATTCAGTGTATTATTCCACAAAATTTTAAAAAAATTATCTGATGAAGTAAAGCTTTGTGTTGGTTTATGCCAAGTTACATCAGATTTTAAGAACTCTAAAATTTGATCATCATTCATTCCAGAAAAATAGTTCCAATTTTTATTAAATTCTTTAACATGATTCAAACATAATAATCGATATTTTTTGCTATTATCTTTCTCTACGGGTGCTTTGTATTCGCCGATATTAAAACAATTATTCCAATCACATATATTTTTCATAGTATATAATATAATAACAAAAAATATTTATGGAAGTAAACGAATTAATTTTACAAGTTAAAAAAAAAATTGAAAAAAATATAATTGTTCAGAATATTGTTATTACAGATAAAACTTTTTTACATAAAAAACATTCATCACATACAATTGGGAAATTTCATTTAGAATTAAGCATCGTATCTGATGAACTAAAAGAATTAAATAAAATTGACGCAACAAAAAAAATATATAAAATTTTAGATGATGAAATAAATAAATATATTCATTCAATAAAAATATCCATTAATTAACTAAATTTTTTAATAAAAAATTATATAATTTTGAATTGTTGAATTGACAATTGTAATTAGCATTTCCGATTTTATTAACTAAAACCAAGTTAATTTTACTATTGCTGTTTTTTTTATCTTTTTTCATAAATGATATAAGTTTATTCAAATCCTTTTTTGAAAAATATTTTTTTATGTTCATTGGTAATTTTAACTTAGTATAATGTTTTACAATTATTTTATAATCATTATTATGCAAGTTACCGTTGACTTTTGCAAAATTTAGAGCACAAAACATTCCAAGAGCTACAGCTTCGCCATGATTAAGTTTATTAGAATATTTTTTTGCTGCTTCAAAAGCATGACCAAAAGTATGACCAAAGTTTAAAATTTGTCTTACGTTTTTCTCTTTTTCGTCCTTTTCAACTATTTTTTTTTTAATTAAACAACTTTTGAAAATTGCTTTTTCTAAAAAAGGACTTTTTAAATTTAAAATATTTTTTGCATTTTTTTCTAAGTAAAAAAAGAATTTTCTATTAATAATTAATGAATGTTTAAGTATTTCAGCATATCCACATATAACTTCTCTACTGGGCAAAGATTTAAGGAAATTTGTATCTGAAATAACCAAATGAGGTTGGTAAAAAGTTCCTATTAAATTTTTTCCATATTTTGAGTTAATTCCAGTTTTACCACCAATAGAAGAGTCAATTTGAGATAATAAAGTAGTTGGAACATTTATAAATTTTATACCTCTTTTGAAAATACTAGCTGCAAAACTAGACACGTCTCCAGTTATTCCCCCACCAATAGATATTAAACAATCATTTCTATAAAAATTATTTTTCAATAGAATTTCAATTATTTTATTAATTGTGTTCTGGTTTTTATTTTTTTCAGAAGAATTAAAAAAATAGATAATTTTCTTTTTTTTTAGAAAAAAATTAATTTTTTTTAAAAATTTTTTTGGAACTTTTTTATCTATTACTATTAGGCATTTGTTAAATTTGCCTATATTGTTATTTAAAATTTTAGATATATTATTGATTATATTTTTTCCAATAATAATATTGTATGAACGACTGCTGGTTTTAACTTTTATTCTAGAAATCTTCATTGATTAATAACTTCTATAATTCTATTAACTATTTCAACTTTTTTCATATTTTCACAATCTATCTTATATTTTGCCCTAGAGTAAATTTTAGACCTATCAACTATTAATTTGTTTAGTTCATTATTGGTTAAATTTAATGCCAAAGGTCTTTTGTTGTTTTTTTTTATTCTATTTATCAATGTGTCTGAAGTCCAGTTTAACCAAATTGTTTTATGTTTTTTATTTGCAATATTTCTAATTTCATGGTCAATAAAAGCTCCACCACCAATTGATACTACACAATTATTTTTTTTTAGTATATTTAATATAATTTTTTTTTCTAAATTTCTAAATTTTTTTTCACCTCTTTTATGAAAAAATTCAGCAATTTTCATTTTCATTTTTTTTTCGAAAATGAAATCTGTATCAAAAAATCTTAATCTTAATTTTTTTGCTAAAAGTTGGCCTATTGTCGATTTCCCAGAAGCCATCATGCCTATTAATATTAGGTTTTTTTTTAATTTCATAAGTATTATTATTGAAAAAACACAAATATGTCTTAATTTGAAATTAATAAACGATATATGCAATTTCAAAAAAAAACAAGAGCAGGTGGACTTGGTGGATTAGTCAAAATACTAATCAGGGTTCTATTTATTTTTATTGTATTATTCTTAATAATTGTAGTTATAGACAAAATAAATTTTCCTTACCCAAATAAAAAAATAGAAAAAATTATTCCTAATGAAAATTTTAAAGTTGTTAAATAAAATAAGTTTATCAATTTTAATAAGTTTTTTTTTTATTCAAAATTCTTATTCTGAGGAACCAGTTGATATTTGGAATTTAGAAAAACAAACTGCAGACGAACAGACACTACAAAATGAAAATTTATTCGATCAAGAACAATCTATATCAGATTCTATTTTTCAAATTCAAACTAATCAAAAAAGTGATATTGAGGTTGAAGAAAAAAAAAATTCCACTTCAGAAAAAATAAACATTGTTGGAATATATGATCCAGCTGAAAATGATTTATCAATGGATATGTGGCAAAATTCGAATGGAGAAATAATTTTAAAAACTATCGAAAAAATTAATAATATCAATTTGTCAAATGACGCAAAAGAAATTTTAAATATAGCCTTGTTAACCAATTCTCATTTTCCAGAAAAAAATATAACTAGGGAAGAATTTTTAAAAATAAAATCAGACTGGCTAATTAAACAAAAAAATTTAATTTTGATAGAAGAATATTTATCAAAAAATAATAATTTACCCTATGGAGATAAACTAATTACATATTATTTAGATTATTATCTGTCCCATGCAAATACTGCTAAGTCTTGCGAAATTTTTAATAAGACAGATCTTTTAATAAATGAAAACTATGTTTCAAAATATAAAATTTATTGTTTAATTAATTTAGACAAAAGGGAGGAAGCTCAACTTTATTTTGATTTAATGAAAGAAAACAATTTCAAAGATAAATTTTTTGAAAAAAAATTTTCATATTTAATGGAATATGAAGAAAATTTAGACAATGAAATTTCTGAAAAGAATTTATTAGATTTTCATTTATCTCACAGAACAAATAAAGATTTTAATTTTGAGCCCAAAAAAACTACTCCAAAGATAATTTGGAAATATTTATCATATTCAAATTTGTTGGAAAATGTTGATTTAGTTGATTTAGAAGATATAGAAAAACTATCCACAATTGAAATGGCAACTCACGAAAGAAATTATAATGAAGAAGAGTTATTTTCTCTTTATGAAAGATTTCAATTTAGTATTAATCAATTATTAACTGTTGAAGATTCTTCTAAATTATTACCAGATTCAGAATCTAGAGCTCTTGTTTATCAAGGTGTTTTAATTACAGAAAATGTACCAAAGAAAATAAAATTAATTAAGCTATTAAAAGATTCTTTTGAAAAAAATGGTATTTCGAATGCCTTTAATAATAAATTGGAAGATTTTTTAGAGCCTATAGATGAAAATGAAGTTCCATCAAATTTTATTACATTTTATAATACGTATAGAAAAAGCAAAAATGTAGAAGAAAAAAAAATTAAGTATAATAATAAAATAATTCATCAGTCAAAAATTTTAGACTATTTTAAAGAAGATTCAAAATCAATTAACATCGAAAAAGTTTTAGAAGGTATATTAAAAAAAGTTAAAAAAGATAAAAAATATTTTTTTTCTATAAATGACCTAATTGTTCTTGAATCATTAAAATCAGATGGTTTGGAAATACCAAAAAAATATGAAAATATTTATGAAAAAACTGATCCAAATATACCTTATGATATACAAATATTTATAAATAGAAATGAGCCAGGACTAGTATTGTTGAGATTAGTAGAAATTATAGGTCAAGATAAAATTACCGACATAGATTCTGAAACTTTATATTTTATTGTAAGCATATTAAACCAGCTTAATCTTGATAAAATAAGAAATAATTTACTATTAAAAGTTCTTCCTTTAAAAGTTTAGTATTTATTATAAAATAATATAATTATTAAAAATGACTATAAAAACAATATTAACAGAACCAAACAAAATTTTAAGAAAAATATCAGAACCAGTAGAAAAAGTTGGAGATGAAGAAAGAAAACTAATGAAAGATATGTTAGAGACAATGTATTCTGCCCGTGGTATTGGGTTGGCTGCAATCCAAATCGGAATCCCAAAAAGAATTATTGTAATGGATTTATCAAAAGAAGATGAAAAAAAAGAACCAAGATATTTTGTAAATCCAATTATTAAAAATAAAAATGAGGAACTAGCCACTTATGAAGAAGGATGTTTATCTGTACCTGGACAATTCGCTGAGATTCAAAGACCAAATAAATGCGAAGTAGAATATTTAGATTACGATGGAAAGAAAAAAATTCTACATGCAACAGGATTACTCGCTACTTGTATTCAACATGAATTAGACCATTGTAATGGAAAACTTTTTATAGATTATTTATCTAAATTAAAAAAATCAATAATAATTAAAAAACTTTCTAAACAAAAAAATAATCCAGATAGAATTGTTGTTTAACAAATGTTAAAAAAAATTATTTTTATGGGTACCCCCTTATTTGCGGTACCCGTTCTTAAATCATTATATCAAAATGGATATCCAATTTCAGTGGTTTACACACAACCTCCAAAAGAGTCACGAAGAGGTATGGGGCTTAATGCAACTCCTGTGCAAAAAATGTGTGAAACATTAAATATAGAATTTAGAACTCCTAATTCGTTAAAAAATAATAAAGATGAATATGATTATTTAAAAAAATTAGAAGCAGATATTGCAATTGTAGTTGCCTATGGAAAAATATTGCCAAAAGAAATTTTAAGCCTTACCAAGAAAGGATTTATTAATATTCATGGATCCCTTCTTCCTAAATTTCGAGGTCCCGCACCTATTCAAAGATCTATAATGAATTTAGATAAACAAACCGGAATAAGTATTATGAAAATTGTAGAAAAACTTGATACAGGGCCCATATGTAATTCCTATTCATTAAATATATTAGAAAATGAAAATTTAGAAAGTCTTTCAGAAAGACTTTCTATTTTGGCATCGGAAAAAATATTAGATGATATTGACGCTATTTTTGAAAATAAAGCAGCTTTTAAGCCTCAAGATGAACTCAAAGCAACTTATGCAAATAAAATATTAAAGTCGGAAGCAAAAGTAAATTGGTTAGATAAACCAAAAAATATAATTGGTAAAATAAATGGTTTATATCCAAACGCTTTTTTTATTTATAAAGGAGAACGTTATAAAATACTTAGGGCCGAAGAATCTAATAAAACTGGTGAAATAGGACATATTTTAAGCGATCAATTTGAAGTGGGATGCGACGAAGGAGCAATTAAAGTTTTAGAAATCCAGAGAGAGGGAAAACGTCCCCAAAAAATTAGTGAATTTTTACTAGGTACGAAAATAAAAAAAGGATCTAATTTAAATAATGCCTAGATATCAAATTTATATTGAATATGTAGGAACTAAATTTATAGGATGGCAAATTCAACAAAAAGGATATTCAGTACAAGGCACTATTCAAAAAAAATTATCAAAAATATTAAAAGAAAAAATAACTCTAACTGGTTCAGGAAGGACAGATAGTGGAGTACATGCAATTGAGCAATCAGCACATTTTGATTGTAAAAAAAAAATAAAAAATCATAAAATATTTCTAAAATCTTGTAATTATTTTTTAAACAAAAATCTTATTTCAATTTTGAAAATTAAGAAAAGAAGGCCAACATTTCATGCAAGGCATAATGCAAAAATGAGATCTTATCTTTATGTAATTTATAATAGAGAGAGTCCACCCTCATTAAATAAAGAAAGAGTATGGCATATTAAGAGAAAGCTAAATCTCAATTTAATGAAGAAAGGTGCTAAAAAACTTACAGGAACTTTTAATTATTCAACATTTAGAGCATCTAGTTGCGGAGCAAAAAGTCCAGTAAAAACGATAAAAAAATTTACTATCTCAAACAATAAAAGCACAATTAAAATAAGAATTAAATCTAAGTCTTTTTTACAGCAACAAGTAAGATCAATGGTTGGATGTTTAAAATTTTTAGCAGAAGAAAAATGGAGTTTAAAATATTTTGAAAAAGTTTTTAAATTAAAAAAAAGATCTTTATGTGCGCCGCCAGCTCCAGCATGTGGATTATTTTTGGAAAAAGTTACTTACTGAATTTTTTTGTTTTTTAAATCTTTTACTTATTCTCCATCTTGACCCAGAACGAACTATGTAACCAACACAATTCTTTTTACCACATTTACATGGAAATTGTTTATAGTCTTTATCATAACTAAATCCGTAGTCGTAAGTTAGTTCTTCTCCTTTTTTTATATCTTTTATTGCTGAAATCCAAAGTTTTAATCCCGTACCCTCAACTTCACAATTTGGATCGCAAGAATGATTTATAAGTCTTGCTGTATTAAATTTAAAATCTCCATCAAGATCAAATTTATTATTTAAATTAAATAAATAAATGTCTTTTTTATTATCAAATTTATTATTTTCTTCTGACTCTTTTTTTGAAATAATTTTTCCAATATAATTTATTATTTTTGTGCCTTCATCAATATCTTTTGAGGCATAAAGTCCTTTTTTATCTATGTTTGATTTTTTTATTTTGTATAATTTCATTAAATTGTATTTAATTAAAAAAAATAAACTTTCAATTAAATTCTAATAGTGCGTTAATATGATGCTCTGTGCTTTCTTTCAGTGCATTTAAGTCATATCCACCTTCTAGAATTGATACAACTTTTCCATGACATGATTTTTTTATACAATTTAAAGTTCTTTTCGTAATCTCATAATAGTCTTTGGAAGTTAACTGTAGTTGTGCCAAGGGATCATCTTTATGTGCATCAAAACCCGCAGAAAAAAGAACGAAATCAGGTTTAAATTTTTTTAATTTTTTTAAAGCATATTCATAAGCGTTAAGGTATTCACTTGAAGTTGTTCCAGCAGGCAAAGGAATATTTAAAATATTATCATGTTTACCTTTTTCTTTACTACTGCCACTACCTGGATAGTAAGGGTATTGATGAGTTGAAATGTATAATACTTTTTCGTTATTATAAAAAATATCTTGAGTTCCATTTCCATGATGAACGTCAAAGTCGATTATTGCAACTTTTTTATATTTGTATTTATCTATTAAATAGTTTGCGCCAACCGCAACATTATTAAATATGCAAAAACCCATAGCCTTTTCTTTTTCACTGTGATGTCCAGGTGGTCTTACTGCACAAAAAGCATTTTTAAAATCTTTATTGATAACGCCGTCTATTGCACAAATAATTGAACCTACAGCATCATATGTTGCATCTCTACTTCCTGGCGAAACTATAGTATCTCCATCTAAATAGTGAAAATTTGTTTTTGGAAAAGAATTTTCAATTTTTTCAACATATTCACTACTATGAGTAATTTTTAAAAATTTTTTATCAAATGTAACTGGATTTTTCCATATCAATTTTTTTTCAAATTTTTTTAAGTTTTCAATTATTGTCGAAACTCTGTCTGCTCTTTCAGGGTGACCCGATCCTGTATTATGATTTAAAAAAGTATTAGTAGTTATTAAACCTGTCTTCATTTAAAATAATTTTCTAAGATCTTTTTATAAATTGTAGTCAGCTTTTTAAGGTCTGATAAAGAAACAGTTTCGTCAACTTTATGCATAGTTTTTCCTACTAGGCCAAATTCTACACACGGAGATATTTTTTTAATAAATCTTGCGTCAGATGTTCCACCAGAAGTTGATAATTTTGGTTTGATTTTTGTTATTTTTTTAATGATGTTTTGAATCATCAAGGTTGTCTTGTTGGGAATAGTTATAAAAGCTTCTCCAGAAACCATGTATGAAATTTTAAAAGTACAGCCACTTTTTTTACAAGCTTTTTGAAAAACATTGTTTAATTTTTTTTTTAGAGAAGTGGAAGAATGTTTATTATTGAACCTTACATTAAAGGTAGCTGTTGCATTTGCTGGTATAACGTTATCAGCATTATTACTTATGTTAATTCTAACAATTTCAAGATTTGAGGGTTGAAAATTTTTTGTACCTTTATCAAGTTTAATATTTTCAATTTGGTCTAGTATTTTTGCCATAACAGGAGCAGGATTATTCGCTTGATTTGGATAAGCAACATGACCTTGTGTTCCATTAATAGTGAGGTATCCAGTAATACTACCCCTTCTACCAATCTTCATCATTTCTCCCAGTTTGTTTTGATTCGTAGGTTCACCTACTAAACAAAAATCAATTTTTTCTCCCTTTTTTTTTAAATACTCGACAACTCTTTTTGTTCCATTAATGGCCACACCTTCTTCATCACCAGTAATTAACAAGCTTATAGAGCCTTTAAATTTTTTATTTTTAAATTTACTTACAGCTGAAATAAAACAAGCAATGGAAGCTTTCATATCATTTGCGCCTCTTCCAATTAAGTGATTTCCTTTAACTTTTGGCTTAAATGGATTTACAGTCCAGTCACTTAAATTTCCTGGTGGGACAACATCTGTGTGACCAGCATAACAAAAATTTGGTTTAGACGTTCCTAACTTTGCATATAAATTTTTAACTGGTTTTGAATTTTTTGATTTAAATTCTAAGATATTACATTTAAACCCTAAGGACCTTAATTTTTTTGCTAGAAAATTCATGGTTCCAGCATCTACAGGTGTAATGCTTTGAAATCTCATTAGCTCTTTGGCTAATTTTAATTCATTATAAATTTTCATTATATTACTCTCTTAGTAGATCGTTAATTGAAGTTTTAGATCTAGTTTTTTCATCAACTTGTTTAATTATTACTGCACAATTTAGAGATGGAGCGCTTGGATTTTTTTTATCTGGTAAAGAACCAGGTACAACGACTGAATATGGAGGAATTTTTCCATACGTAATTTCTCCTGTTTTTCTATCAACTATTTTTGTTGATTGTCCAATGTAAATACCCATACTTAATACAGAACCTTCTCCAACAATAATTCCTTCAACAACTTCAGACATTGCTCCTAAAAATACATTGTCTTCAATAATTGTTGGTAGTGCTTGAGCTGGTTCCAATACACCTCCAACTCCAGATCCCGCTGATATATGACAATTTTTTCCAATTTGACAACAACTACCTGCTCTTGAGAAGGTGTCCATCATAGTTCCTTCATCAATATATGCCCCTATATTTACGAAGCAAGGCATTAGAACAACATTTTTTGCAATATAAGATCCTTTTCTTACAGGAGAATTAGGAACCATTCTGAATCCAGCTTTTTCAAAATCTGCCTTTGTCCAACTGGCTGTTTTCCCTTTAAGTAAATGAGCTTTATCATGCCATGAACTGTATGGTCCAGACAAACTTTCCATATCATAAATTCGAAAACTTAACATTATGGCCTTTTTTATATGTTGATGAGTTATCCAATTTCCATTTATTTTTTCTGCGACCCTCATTTTTCCCTGGTCTAGATTTTGTATAGTTTGATTTATTGCATCTATGATTGATTTATCTGAATTACTACTTATTTTTTCTTTATTTTCCCAAGCATCATTAATTATTTTTTCAATATTGTTCATAAATGTTATGATACTTTTAATATATTAATTTCTTTAAGAAAACTAGAAAGATTTTTAATTTTTAAATCAATAAAATCTTTATCTGAATCTTGTTTACCCCAATATTCATCATTGATTAACCATACTGTTTTCATGCCTAATTTTTTTGCTGGTTCTAAATTTTTTGCTATATCTTCTATAAAAACTGTTTCCTCTGGAATAATCCCAAATTTTTCTACTAATTTTTTGTAAGGCTCTATTGAAGGTTTGGGAATTAAATTACAATCAGTAATGTCACTGATTCCGTCAAATAAATCTTCAATACCAACATGTTTAATAATATTTTTTACATGTTCATTTGATCCGTTGGTAAAAACAAACTTTTTGGCATCAAGTTTTACAAGTTCTTCTCTTAAAACTAGATCTTTTTCCATAAAATCTAAATTTATATCATGAACATACTTAAGAAATTCATCAGGATTAACCTTGTGATGAATCATCAAACCATTCAAACTTGTACTATATTTGTGAAAATAGTTTGTTTGTAATTCTTTAGCTTTTATTAAATCTAAATTTAATTTTTCAGAAATATATTTCGTCATTCTTTTGCTGACTTGGCCAAATACTGCATCTAAATCTTGATACAATACGCCATCACAATCAAATATAAAATTTTTTATTTTTTTAAATTTATTCATTTTCTAATTAATGTTCCAGATCCTTTATCAGAAAGTAGTTCAAAAAGAATACTATGTTGTCTTCTTCCATCTATAATAACCACTCCTTTAACTTCATTGTTTATTACATCAATGCATGTATTAATTTTAGGTATCATCCCGCCGGTAATAATCTCATCATCTATCATTTTTTTCGCAGTATCAGTGTTTATTTCCGTAACTAGCTTTTTATTTTTATCAAGCACACCTTCAACATCTGTCATCAAAAGTAATCTTCTCGATTTTAATTTTTTTGCGACCGCACCAGCAGTTATGTCAGCATTAATATTAAATGTTTGACTATCTTTTTGTCCAATTGGAGCAATAACAGGAATTTCGTTACACTTAATGATTTTATTTAAAATATCTATTTTAATTTGATTTGGTACACCAACAAAGCCAAGCTCCTTTTCAGCTGGTTTAACATATATAATATTGTTCTCTTTTGTTGTAATGCTTCTTGCGGCACTAGATTGACTTTTTAAAGAATTTACAATTTCTTTATTAAGTTCTATCAAAACATCCTCAACTATATTAATAGTTTTTTTATCAGTTACTCTTAAACCTTTGATAAAAGTACTTTGAATATTCGATTCTAATAATTTCTTTTTTATCTTTGGCCCACCTCCATGAACAATTATTGGAGTTAATCCAATTTTTTTTAAAACAACGATATCTTCAATAAAAACATTAAAGAGATTAGGATCTAACAAAACGCTTCCACCACATTTTATTACAATTTTTTCTTCACTATATTTTTCCAAATATTTTTTAACTTCGTTGATGGAAGGGCCATTTGAAGGTAAAATTGATTTTAAATTCACTTCTTCAATTTTTTTCATTTATGTAGTTTTTACTGTCGTCCTTTTCATAATTACTACTTGTTGAGCCATTGTAAGAATATTATTAATTGTCCAGTAAACAACTAATCCTGAAGGAAAAGGAGCCAGTATGACTGTTAAGAAAATTGGAAAAAACATAAATATTTTTGCCTGAACTGGGTCAGGCGGAGCCGGATTAAGTTTTTGCTGTATCCACATACTTACACCCATTGCTACAGGCCATGCACCGATCAATAAAAAAGAAGGTGGGTCCCAAGGGATTAGGCCGAAAAGATTAAATATAGATGTTGGGTCTCTATCTGATAAATCTTTTATCCAGCCAAAGAAAGGCTGATGTCTCATTTCTATTGTTACAAATAAAACTTTGTACAAAGCAAAGAATACTGGAATTTGTACAAGTATTGGCAAACAACCGCTCATGGGATTTACTTTTTCCCTTTTATATAGAGCCATCATTTCTTGTTGTAATTTCATTTTGTCTTCTTTGTGAAGCTCTTTTAATCTTTGCATTTCAGGTTGAAGCATTTTCATTTTTGCCATACTTCTAAAACTAAAATTGGCGAGAGGAAAGAATACCAGTCTAATGCAAATAGTTACCGCTATGATTGCTAAGCCATAGTTTCCAAGCATTTTAAAGAAATAATCAATAGCAAAGAATAATGGCTTCGTTAAAAAATATAATACACCCCAGTCAATGGCTAAATCAAATTTTTCAATTTTTAATTTTTCAGCATAACCATCAATTGTTTCAACTCTCTTTGCAGCAACAATTATTTGTATTTCTTCTTCAATTGTTTCATTTGGGCCAGCTTCAATTCCTTCAGCAGATATATAGTTTGCTCTAAATTTATTTTTATAATCAAAAGTCGTTTTAAAATTTCTATTTCTTGGAGGAACAATGCTTGTAATCCAGTATTTATCACCTATACCAAGCCATCCTTTTGAAGCATTTCTAGAAAACTTTTTATCACGGATATCATCATAATCTTCTTCAATTAGCTCTTCATCAAGAGTTGCTATGAAACCTTCATGCAATATATAAAAACCAGAAATTTCAGGTTTTTTGTTTCGAATAATTTGGCCGTACGAATAAAAATTGTAAGTTTTATTTGATGAATTAATTATTTTTTCTTTAATTGTGAATAAAAATTGATCATCAAGACTTATATTTTTTTGAAATTCGATTCCTTGAGAATTTTTCCACACCAATTTTACGGCGTTTTTGTTTGTTAACTTATCATTTCCTACAATTGTCCAAACTGTAGAAGAATTCGGCACATCTATATTTTTGTTATTGGTTACAAAGCCACTTTCAATTGAATAGCCATTTTTGATTTTTCTTGGATTTAGAAGAACAATTTTTTCATTACCATTAAGTTCAAAATTATAATTTTTAAAAGTTAAATCGTCAATTGTAGCTCCCACAGTATTTATTGTTCCAAATACATTATTGTTTTCAAATGCTATTCTATTGCTTTTGGCAAGAGCTTCTTTTCTTGTCAATTTTGAAAAATTTTCGTTCTGATCTAAGGCCGGAGCATCAGAAGATTCGACAATTTTTGTTTTTTCAACTTGATCCTTATTAATTTTATTTGGATTGGGTGGTTCAGCAAAAAAAAGAGAATACAGAATTATTACTGCAGCAGATAAAGAAATAGCAGCTATAACATTTTTGATATCCATAATTATTTTACTTCCTCTTCATTTCTTACAGGATCATATCCACCGTACCCAAACCAAGGATTGCACTTTAAAATTCTAACAATTGATTTTGTTAAACCTTTTATTAATCCATAAGTTTTTAAAGAATCAATACAGTATTTGCTACATGTTGGTTCGAAACGACAGCTGTTGGGAAATATTGGGCTAATACATATTTTATATATTTTTATTATTCCAATTAATAAATAGGTTATAATTTTCATTATTTAACCTTATTAAATTCGGCAAACATTGTTTTTTTTAGATCTTCAAAAGAATCTTTTTTTAAAGAATTATCTTTAGCTAGAATTAAATAAGAATATTTAAAATTTAGTAAAGTTTTTTTTACTGCTTCATTAACTAGACTTTTAAAACGTCTTTTACAAAAGTTTCGTTTTACTGCATTACCCAATTTTTTTTTTGTGACGATGCTTATGTTCAAATTATTATAATTCTTATTAAGTATTTTTTTATAAAACATAACAAAATATTTGTTCGATAATTTACGTCCTTTTAGTAAATTTTTAAAATCTTCATTTTTTTTTAAAGCAACAATTTTAGTTTTCATTAATTAGATTGAAACAGTTAATCTTTTTCGTGCTTTCTTCCTTCTCGCGGCTAAAACTTTCCTACCTTTTAAGGTTCTCATTCTTTTTCTGAAGCCATGCTTTCTAGCTCTACGTTTTTTTTTGGGATTCCAAGTTCTTTTCATATATCTGTAATGTTAGTATTGTTAAAATTTTTGGTATTTATAGTGTATAAAATTGAATTATGCAAAGAATGAAAAATGTTAAAATTTGGATTGGTTTGCTTTACTTATTGTTGCTTTCAGCTTTTTTCTATTTTTTAATTTTAAATTTTGGAATTGAGGAAATTACTACCTATAATTTTATTAGAACCAATAGAGAATATTTCATTAATTTAAAAGAAACCAATTTGATATTAGTTTCTGTTGGTTTTATATTATTTTGTATTTTATGGGTACTTCTTCAAGGGTTTGGTTCACCAGTTGTCTTACTTTCGGGCTTCATTTTTGGATCTTATTTGGGTGCAATGCTAGTAGTATTTTCTTTATCGGTTGGAGCTACAATAATATATATATTTGCAAATTTTTTTTTTAAAGATTTGGTAAAAGAAAAATTTTCAAAAAAATTTAAAAATTTAGAAAATAGATTCAAAAGAAAAGAGTTATCTTATATGATTATATATCGTATTATAGGAGGAATACCATTTCAAATATCAAATCTTATTCCATGCATTTTTTCAGTAAGTATAAAAAATTTTTTTATTGGTTCTATACTAGGAATGATTCCTCAATGTTTTGTAATAGCATCTTTAGGATCAGGAATAGAAAATCAAATAGAAAAAAATATTGAGCCTCCATCATTGATAGAGGCTTTTAGTTCTTCAGAAATTTATTTACCAATTTTGCTATTTTTATCTTTATTAGTATTAGTTTTTATAATCAAAAATTTTTTCTTCAAAAATTAAATTTGGTGCCCATAACCAGAATCGAACTGATGACCTCTTCCTTACCATGGAATTGCTCTACCGTCTGAGCTATATGGGCGCAATATATCTGCTAAAAAAACCTAATGTATAAATCAATTTTATTCAAATTATTGCCTTAATTTTTATAACATAATAAATTATATCTATAATAAAATTTTTTTTTAGGAAAAGACAAATGGGAATTCATTACGATTATAAATCTACAAGGGGAATGAAGGCTATGGAAAAGGCGGCAAAGAGAGAACGTAGGTTGGCCGAAAAAAAAGCAAAGAGAGAAGCAAAAGTAGGGAAAAAAGAAGAACCAAAGGAAAGTGAAAAAAAAATCAATACAAAAGAACCAATTACTCTTGATTTTATAACTAATCCAAACAAAAACAAATGAACAATAGACAAAAAAATGCCAAGCTAGAATTGGCTCTTAAAAAAAATTTAAGAAAAAGAAAAATATTTCAAAAAAAAATAAAAAATAAAAAAGAAAAATAAAAATGCCAGTTCTTTCTGATAAATGGATAAAAAAAATGGCATTAGAAGGAATGATTTCTCCATTTGAAGAAAAACAAGTTAGAGATGGTAAAATTTCTTACGGCCTATCCTCTTTTGGATATGATGCTAGAGTGTCAGATGAATTTAAAATATTTACAAATGTAAATTCTGAAATTGTTGATCCAAAGAATTTTAAGCCTAGTAATTTTTTAACTAAGAAAGTTTCAGAATGTATTGTGCCACCAAATTCATTTGTATTAGCAAGTACAGTTGAGCGCTTTAAAATTCCAAAAGATGTTTTGGTTATTTGTTTGGGTAAATCAACATATGCTAGATGTGGTATTATTGTAAATGTTACACCGCTTGAACCTGGATGGGAAGGACATGTTACACTAGAATTTTCAAACACAACTCCTCTTCCAGCTAAAATTTATGCAAATGAAGGTGTGGCTCAGTTTGTTTTTCTTAAAGGAAATGAAATTCCAGCAGTTTCTTATTCTGATAGAAAGGGTAAATATATGGGTCAAGTTGGAGTTACTTTACCAAAAATATAAAAAATGAAAAAATTGGAGGTTATAGGGGCAAAAAAGCTCAAAGGAACAATTAATATTTCAGGATCAAAAAACTCTTCGCTTCCTATTCTGGCAGCAACATTACTATCAAATAAAAAAATAGAAATACAAAATCTACCTACAGTTAAGGATATCGAAACAATGATTCTATTGTTAAGCTCAATGGGTTCAAAAATTAATTTAAGTAAAAAAAAAAAATCTGTAAATATTCATAATTTTAAAAAAATAAAAACATATGCTTCATATAATTTAGTTAAAACCATGAGAGCAGGGATATTAGTATTGGGACCTCTTCTTGCGAGATTTAAGAAGGCAAAAGTTTCACTACCAGGAGGTTGTGCAATTGGAGCAAGACCTGTAGATATACATTTAAAAGCACTATCAAAACTTGGAGTAAAATATAAGATAGCAGACGGATATATACATGCCACAGCACCAAAAGGCTTAATAGGAAATAAAATTAAATTTTCAAAAATTTCTGTTGGTGCTACGGAAAACCTAGTTATAGCTGCAAGCTTTGCAAAAGGAAAAACAATTTTAAAAAATTGTGCCATTGAACCTGAAGTAAGTGATTTAGTAAATTTTTTAAGAAAAATGGGTTGCAATATTAAATGGACTGGTAGAAGAACCATCACAATATTTGGAGTTAAAAAATTAAAAGAAGTAAAATATAATATAATGTTCGATAGAATTGAGGCAGGAACCTACATGATTGCCGCTGCTTTGACTGGTGGAGACCTAAAAATTGTTAATGTTAAACCTAAAATAATTAAAACTGAAATTGATATTTTAAAAAAAATAGGAGCAGATATAAGAACTAAAAAAAATAAAATTAGAATCATTGGGAAAAATAAAATAAAAAATTTAAAAATATTTACATCTCCTTACCCAGGATTTTCGACTGATCTACAAGCACAGTTAATGGTTTTACTTTGTAAAGCTTCTGGAAAATCTCAAATAACTGAAAAAATTTTTGAAAATAGATTTATGCACGCTTCAGAACTCAATAGAATGGGAGCTAAAATTAAAATATTTGGAAATAAAGCTATAATTGAAGGAAATGTAATTTTTAAGCCCGCAGAGCTAATGGCAACAGATCTTAGAGCATCAGTTTCGCTAATACTTGCAGCTTTAACTGCTAAAGGCAAATCAATAATCAACAGAATATATCATTTGGACAGAGGTTATGAAAATATTGAAAGAAAATTGAGAAATGTGGGAGCAAAGATAAGAAGAATTTCACAAAAATGAACAAAAAATATTTGGCAAGAATTATCGCAAAAGATAATGAAGGATTAAAATTGATATCTGCATACTGTTTTAAAGCAAAATTAAAAGTCAGAGAATTAAGATATTTGAAAAAAAATCAAATTTTTCTAATTTTTTTACAAAGATTCAATGTTGAAAACAAAAAAAATAATGAAAAAATAAATAGCGTATGCAAGTTTGAATTTATAGATTCTGTTAAATCAAAAAATATTGATCAAAATAATCAAGATCTAATTTTAGAGCTAATAGCAATAGATTTAATAAAGAATAATGATAGGTTTGAAATAAGCTTAATTTTTAATAATAATTCATTTATAACACTTTCTACTGAAATTGTTGAGGTAACTTTGGAGGATCAAAATAAAATATAGATGATTAAAATATTTGATTGTAAAAATAAAAATTATATTTTTTTTTTAAATAAATTGCTCAAAAAAAATAAAATTAATGACAAAAAAATTAAAACGACTGTTCAAAAAATTATTCGAGATATAAAAAAAAGTGGCGATAAAGCTTTAATAAAATACGAAAAAAAATACAGCAACAATTATGGTATAATTTCTAATAAGAAAAAAATATCTGAAAGTATAAAAAAATTAGACCCAAAAATTAAAAGAGCAATAGATTTTGCTTTTAACAGGATATACAAATTTCATTCAAAACAAAAAGTTCATAATATATTTTATAAAGATAACTTGAAAAATAAGATATTTTATAAACACAAACCAATCGATTCAATTGCAATTTATGTGCCAGGTGGAAATGCAAGTTTTCCATCCACGGTCTTGATGAATGCAATTCCTGCTAAAATAGCTGGTGTTAGAAGAATTGTTATGATTAATCCAAAACTTGATGGAAATCAAAGTCCTGGAGTTTTATATGCTGCTAAAAAATTAGGAATTAAAGAAATATATTCAATTGGAGGTGCACAAGCAATAGCCGCACTTGCATACGGGACAAAAAAAATTAAAAAGGTTGATAAAATTGTTGGGCCAGGAAATATTTTTGTTTCAGCGGCAAAAAAAGAAATTTTTGGCGATGTTGGCATAGATATTATAGCAGGGCCTTCAGAGATCACAGTAGTAGCAGATAAATTTTCTAATGTAGATTGGGTAGCTGCAGACTTGTTAGCACAAGCTGAACACGATATTAATTCTCAATGTATTTTAATTTCTAAAGATTATAATTTTATTAAAAAAGTTAAAAATTCAATTGTTCATCAATTAAAAAATTTGCCAAGAAAATCAATTGCAAAAAAAAGTTTGGAATTAAATAGTGTATTTATAAAAACTTATTCTAATAATCAAATTATAAATGTTATAAACGAAATTGGACCCGAACATTTAGAATTAAATGTAAAAAAATATAAAAAAATTTTAAACAAAATTAATAATGCAGGTTCAATTTGTTTGGGAAAATATTCAGCAATGGCAGTAACCGATTATAATGTTGGTACTAACCATATTTTACCAACCAATTCTTCTTCTAGATTTTCAAGTGGTTTAAGTGTTTATGATTTTTATAAAAGAATTTCATATATAAATTTGTCAAAAAAGGGTATTGAAACTCTTGGTCCTTCAGTTATAACTTTAGCAAAATTTGAAGGTCTAGAAGGACATGCTAGATCTATAAATTTTAGATTAGGGAGAAAATAAGATTGTCAAAACAAGATTTACTTGAATTTAAAGGAAAGGTAGTTGAACTACTTCCAAATGCTATGTTTAGGGTCCAGCTAGAAAATAATCATATTGTAACAGCTCATACAGCCGGCAAACTAAGAAAAAATAGAATTCGAGTTTTACAAGGAGACAATGTTACAGTAGAAGTTACACCCTACGATTTAACAAAAGGAAGAATTATTTTTAGGTTTTAAATAAGGCTTCGTAGCTCAGTAGTAGAGCAGTACCCTGAAAAGGTATGTGTCGTTAGTGCGATTCTAACCGAAGCCACCACTAAATAAGCCAAAAAAAGTTTTCATTTAACTTGCAATAAATAATAAAATCTACTAATTAGTCACAAGCTAAAGTTTAGCTAAAGTAAAACAATAAACGAAAGAGTAATAATGAGTCTAAAAGGTAAAGTAAAATGGTTCAATGGCAAAAAAGGTTATGGTTTCATTGAGCGAGAAGATAAAGAAAAAGATGTGTTTGTTCATGCATCTGCAGTAAGAGATGCTGGTTTAAAATTTTTAAACGAAGGTGATGAGCTTACATTTGAAGTTGAAGATGGAGAAAAAGGTCCTGCCGCAGTAAAACTGCAAAAAACCTCTTAATTCTAATTCACATTAATTTGTATAGGAATTTTAAAAGCCTTAAGTAAGCTTTTTAGTTCCTATACAAAATTTACTTGTTTTTATAAAAATAAGTGTTATCTAAATCGCAATGATTAAAAAGATTAAAGTATTAAGGAATTCACACAGACATCATTTTCATGCTGGCTGCACGCTAGCAATTTAATCATTTTATAAATTTAAAATTAATAATAATTAGTATAAAATAAAGGAAGGATGCCGCCTTCGGATAATGGTTAATCCTGGAGTTTGTGGAACTCTCAATCTTGGTTCAATTCCAAGAGGCGGTACCAAAAAATGAAAAAAGATGAAAAATTAACACCTGGACTACCTTCAGGTTTTGAAGATAGATGGAATAAACAATTATCATTAAAAAAGAAATTAATTGAGATAATTGAAAATAATTTTTTAAAGTTTGGTTTTGACCCTTTAGAAACACCATCTTTTGAAATTAGTAAAAACATAGGATCGTTTTTGGCAGACGATGAAGATAATTCTATGTCTGGTGTATTTACATTTAATGATGATAACGAGACGATAACTCTTAGATATGATTTAAGCAGCCCTTTAAGTAGATTTGTCGCTCAAAACTATAGAGAACTTCCTTTTCCTTACAAAAGATATGCAATAGGAAATGTTTGGAGAAATGAAAAAAGTGGAAATGCAAGATATCGTGAGTTTACCCAAGCCGATGTTGATATTATTGGGAATGTAAACAAAAGCCAGGCAGACTCTGAAATTTGCAATACTATTGCTGACACTTTGCTAAAATGTGGACTGAGTGAAAAAGAATTTAGAGTAAATATAAGTAATAGAAAAATAGTCCAAGGATTGATTAATCAGTTAAAGATTAATGATAAGGTTCAAGAATTAAAAGTAATTAGAGCTATCGATAAGTTAGATAGAATTGGATTAAAAGGTGTAGAAGATTTACTTAAAAAAGAAAGAACAGATTCATCGGGAGCAGTTACAAAAGGTGCTAATTTATCTGACGCTCAAGCATCAGAAATTTTAGATTTTTTAAAAATAAAAAATCTTAAAGATTTAAAGTCTATTTTAAAAAACTCTTTATCTACTGAAGGAATTAAGGAAACAGAAGATCTTTTGGAAATCGTAAGTTATGGAAAGTATACTAAATTAATTCAACCAAATTTTACAATAGTGCGTGGTCTTGCTTATTATGATGGTTTTTGTGTAGAAACTAATCTTAATTTTAAGGTTAAAAATCCAAAAGGAAAAGAAGTAGATATTGGAAGTATTGCGTCCGGGGGTCGTTATGACAAACTTATATCTAGGTTTAAAGGTGCTGACTTTCCAGGAACAGGAATGAGTATTGGTGTAGATAGGTTGTTATTTGTTTTAAATCAAATTGGTTCAATTAAACCAAAAAATAATGAACCGGTTCTTATTTGTATTTTAGATAGTAAATATTTAAAAAAATATAATGAAACTTTAGATTATTTAAGAGAAAATGGAATAAACTCAGAAGTATATTTAGACTCATCAAAAAATTTAAAAAAACAACTAACTTATGCAGACAAAAAAGGTTGTCCAGTTGCGATTATAGTTGGAGAATCTGAAATTAAAGAAAATAAATTTACTTTAAAAAATCTCAAGTCTTCAAAAGAAAATGATCAAAAAACTGTTTCAGAAGAAAGTCTAATAGATGAAATCAAAAAAATTATCTGAAAAAATCCTTAGATCAATTAAATCTAGGGGTTTTAACAATATTACTTTAGATCCAGTTCTTGAGACCAAATATATTCTTCAAAGATCTGGTGAGAATTTTAAGAAATTTTTATTTTCATTTTATGATTTAAACGGTAAAGAACTTTGTTTAAGACCAGATTTGACGATCTCTTCAGTAATAAGATTTATTCAAAATAAAAAAGATAGTAGAGAAAAAGTTTTTTATAGTGGTGAAGCATTTAGAAAAACTTATCAAAAAAAAGACAGCATTATAAAAAATCAAATTGGTTATGAAATTTTGGGATCTAAAAATAAACAGAAAGATGATAAGGAGATTATAGATACGTCATTAAAAGTTTTAAAAAATAGTGGTTTTAAAAAATCTATTTTAAAAATTGGGAATGTTGAATTGTTCAATTTGTTAATTGACAAATTAGATATTCCCAGAAGATGGAAAAATAGACTTAAAAGATACTATTGGAATGAAAATTATTTCAATGAATTATTAAAAAGACTAGAAACAAATTCGGACATAGATCCAGTATTTGTTGAAACAGATAAGTATAGATATCAAAAAATGCAAAAACAAAACCAAAATAAAATTATTGCTTCTAGAACTTACAAGGAAGTATTAGATAGATTTAATATGAAGATTAAAGATCCAAGAAAATCTTCAACTGGTAAAAAAAATACAAATATTATAAAGCAATTTTTAAAAATAAAATGTCCCTTAGAAAAAGCACCTCAAGTTTTAAATTCATTTTTTAAAAAAAATAAAATTAATATAATAGTCGGAAAAGGTTTTTTTCCTTTAGGAAGAAGTAATGATAAAAATTTAAAAATAAAATTCACCGCTTCAAATGGTAGAGAAGTTGAATTTTATAGTTCAATGATTTTTTCTATAGAAGTTAAAATAAAATCAAAATTTAAAAATTTCATATCAGGCGGAAGATATGATCAGCTAACTAATAATTTAGGATTTAGAAAAGTTTCTGCAGTAGGTGCAGCTGTAAATATGAATTTATATGATTAAAAATATTATTAACATCGGACTTCCATCTAAAGGGAGATTAAAGCATGATACAATTAATATATTTAAAAAGAATAAATTAAATATTTATTCTGAAAGAGGAGAAAGAGATTTATTTGGATATATTAAAAAACTTGCCAATGTTAAGATTATTTATTTGCACGCAAGGGAATGCATTGAGCAGTTGTCATTAGGGAATATTGATATTGGTTTTTCAGGATATGACTTGTTTAAAGAAAGTGAAATCAATATACAAAAAAAAATTTTAATTAGTAAAAAATATGATTTTGGTAATGCAAATCTAGTGTTAGCCATTCCAGATTTGTGGATAGATGTTCAAACATTGTTAGATTTAGATGAAGTTGCAGACGAATTCAAAAAAAAGAAAAAAAGACTATTAAGGGTAGCAACAAAATATCCAAATTTAACCAGACAATTTTTGTATTCTAAGGGAGTAACTCAATTTCAATTAGTTCAAAGTTTAGGAAGCACCGAGGTAGCTCCATTTACAGGAACTGCAGAAATTATATCAGATATAACAAGCACAGGAGCCACATTAAAGGCTAATAATTTAAGGATTCTAAAAGATGGAGAAATTTTAAAATCACAAGCATGTTTGATGATTTCAAAAAAAAGTTTAAATAAACAAAATATAAAAAGTCTTATTAAAATTTTTTCGAAAAAATGAAATGGAATAATAAATTTAATTATCCAAAATCATCAAGAACCATTGAAAATGGCCTAAGAAAATACTTGTTTGGAGATGAAAAATTACCAAGTGTCACTTCTATTTTGCAAGCAACTAAATCAGAAGAAGATAAAGCATCTTTAGAAAATTGGAAACAGCGAGTTGGTTATAAAGAAGCTCATAAAATCAAAACTGAAGCATCTAGCAGAGGCACATCTATGCACTCATTTATCGAAGATTTTTTAAGAGGTAGGGTTAATAAAAGTTTTTTTGAGAGTAATGAACAGTATAAAAATATGGCAAAAGAAATAATCGAAAAAGGTATTAAAGGAAAATTAGAAGAAATATATGGAATGGAAACTATACTTCATTATCCAGAAAAATACGCTGGTACAGCAGATCTTGTGGGTATTTACCAAGGTCAAGAAGCGATTATAGATTTTAAGCAAAGTAATAAACCAAAGAAAATAGACTTCATTCAAGATTATTTTCTTCAATTAGGAGCATATACTTTGGCGCATAATATTGTTTATAAAACATCTATTACCTCAGGTGTAATTTTATTATGTACCGTGGATAATTTGTTTCAGGATTTTAAAATTGATGGAGCAGAATTAACTATGTATCAAAATTTATTTCTTGGAAGATTAAAAAAATTTAATGAATTAAAAAATTTACCTTGACATTATAAAACTAATTTTATATAGTGGAGATACTAAATTAAAGTTACTTGTTTAGACACGGCGATTTAGTTTCTATAAAGAAATTACTTCACAATCCTTCTAAACAGTACCTTATTGAAAAGGAATTATTTATGTTGGAATATATAATCATTGGTTTTCTAGGAATCCTTTTGGTTTTAATTTTTTTAATTTATCAAAAAATTAATAGTGGCGACAATCTAGGAGTAGAAAGAGCAGTAAATGCAGGACTCGGAGAAATAAAAACAAAACTTACTACAATTGCAGAAACAAAGGAAAAAATTGAAGGTTTACAAGGCGACATGGTCGATTTTAAGAATCTTTTTAATAACAAAACTGAAAGAGGTAAATTTGGAGAAGAATATCTCGAAGATATCGTAAAAGACTCAATTAATAAAAAACACTATAAATTTCAGCACACACTAAGCAACGGTAAAAGACCTGACTGTTTTTTAACTTTTGGTTCTGCGGAAGAATCAATTTGTATTGATTCAAAGTTTAGCTGGGAAAATTATAAAAAAATGCATGAGGAAAAAGATGAACAAATTAAAAAAAGCTTAGCAAAATCATTTAGAGAAGATATTGAAAAACATATCAAAGATATTTCGGAAAGATATATAATTACAGGAGAAACTGCACCTTTAGCTTTAATGTTTGTTGCATCAGAGGGAGTGTTTAGAGATATTGCAAAACATCCTGAAAATTTTGTAAAAAAAGCCAGAGAAAAAAATGTAGTTATTGTGTCTCCCGATACAATTTTTGGTTTTTTAAGAACTTATAGATTATTAATACAAAATAGAGAAATGTACATGTTATCGGGTATTATTCAAAAACAAGTTGCAGCATTGGACGAGGATGTAACAAGGCTATCAAAAAGGATTACTGATGCTGATATTAAACATAGTCAAATTTCAGAACTTTTTAGGCAAGCAAGAACATCTGTGGAGAAAATTCAAAAGCACACATCAAAAATTGCTGAATTAGATTTAGAAGAAAAAAAAACTAAAGAAATCGAAGCAGAAGATCCAAACAAATTAAACTAGGAAATTATGAATTTAGCTATATGGGATATTGAATCATCAAGTGCTATCACAGATTTTGGAAGCATTATTGAAATTGGAGGTGTATTAGTTGATGAAAATTTTAATGAAAAAGACAGATTTAATTTAAGATGTAGATTGCCCGAAGGAGAAATTCCTCAAGCAATGGCTTTAATTGTCAACAAAACAAGTGTTGATCAGTTAACTAAAATTAACTTAAGCCACTATCAAATGCTTGGAGAAATTGAAAAAATTTTTAAAAAATGGAGTCCAGCTATTTTTTTAGGTTGGTCAAATATTGGATTTGATGATGAAATGCTTAGAAAAGAGTTTTTTAAAGGAATTAGGTACCCTTATATTACAAATGCCTCACCAAATAAAAGACATGATGGTATAAATATTGCAAGAGCAGCTTATGCAATAGATCCAAATGTACTTGAAACAGAGATTAATGAAAAAGGTAATGCGGTATTTAAACTAGAATCTTTAAGTCGGATGAATGGATTTGACTCTACCGATGCTCACTCGGCATTATTCGATGCAAATTTGACAATGAAAATATTAGGCTTAGTAAAAAAAAAGCAACCTAATACTTGGGGTACTTTTTTAAATACTGCGAGTAGATCAGATGCAGAAACAATTTTTAAAAAAGAAAGCATAATAACTTTAAATGAATATTTTTATGGAAAATCACGATTATATTTATGCGCTCCTTTACATCCAAAACATTGTATTCATCCTATTTATCAATGGGGTCAAGCAGTAGATCTTCGGGTCGATGTCGAACCTTTGTTACAAATGTCGATTAACGAAATAAAAATCGAGATGAAAAAAACACCAAAGTTTTTAAGAACAATAAGATCTAATAAGGCACCAATAATTCTTGGTCCTGAATATGGAATGAAGGAAGAACCATACAGTGCAATGGACCCCAATTTAATAAAGCAAAGAGCTCAATTAGTAAAAAATAATGAAAAATTTTCTCAGAATATTCTTACAGCGCTAAGGGAAATAGCGGAGGACAAAGAACAATTAAAATCTCAAGAAGATATTTATCCCGAGGAAAGCATTTATACCAAATTTACATCAAACAAAGATACTGCGCTTTTTCCAGCTTGGCATGCAGCCTCTTGGAAAGATAAATTAAAGCTATTAGAAAAGTTTGACGATGAAAGGCTAGTGGGCTTTGGGAAAAAAATAATTTACCAAGAAGCACCCGAAGTATTACCCCCAGATATGTTAAAAAAAATTAAAAAGGCAATAGCAAAAAGAATTCTTAGTGAAAAAAAAGAAAAATGGTGGACGGTTTCAATGTGTTTTAACGAAATTGATACTTTAAGAGATAAATATTCTGATGAAAATGATGAAGAAAAACTAAAATTTTTAGATGAACTTAACGAACATATAATGTCAATACAACAAAAATATGAAAATGTTTAATGTGGATAATTAAAAAAAAAAATTTTTTTTTATTGAATTAATAAAATTTAATTATATATACATTCCATGGCTACAGTAAAGGTAACAGACGAAAATTTTGATAATGAAGTTGTAAAATCTTCAAAACCTATTGTTGTAGATTTTTGGGCTGAGTGGTGCGGTCCTTGTAAGCAAATTGGACCTACTCTTGAGGAGATTTCTGATGAAATGTCTAACGATGTAATAATAGCAAAACATAATATTGATGAAGAGCCAAATACTCCCACAAAGTATGGAATAAGAGGAATTCCAACAATGTTATTATTTAAAGGTGGAGAACTTAAAGCTACAAAAGTTGGCGCAACCACCAAATCAAACATTGTTTCTTGGATAAAAGAAAATATCTAATTTAAATTTAATACTTCACCAATTAAATATAAACTTCCTGTAATTAAACAGATATTATTTTGATATCTATTCATTGATCGAATGCTTTCTTCTATACTATTTTCTAAATTAATTTTTTTTTCAACTTTGTTTAATTTATTTTGAAAATCTTCTTTTGAAATTGATCCTACTTGGTTAGGTATATTAATTAAAGTAATAGATTTTACTTCATCTTTAAAACATTCAATAAATCCTCGATGATCCTTATCTTTCATCATTCCAATTATTACATGCACATCTTCATTTTGTTGTTTTATCCACTTAGTAATTGCTATTGATGAATTAATATTATGACCACCATCACAAATTAACCTATTTAATCCTACAATTTTTTTTAATCTTCCTGACTTTATTTCTTGAAGTCTTCCTTTAAGATCAATTTTTGTAATTCCATTTTTAATATCTTCATCTTTTATATTAAATAATTGTTTTGTAGCAGCAATTGAAGTACCTATATTTGCTAGCTGATGATCGCCCAATATACTTGGCTCTGGCAAAATTATTAATCCTTTTGAATCTTCATATTGGATAAATGAATTTTCTGCTTTTAAAATATTAAAATCTTTTCCAAAAAAATATTTTTTAGAATTATTATTCTTAAGGGCGTTTTCTATTTTTGATACTATTTTAATATTATCTTGTTTGTTAACAAATATATTAGAGTTTAATAAACTTACAGTTTTTTCGTGTATTATTCCTTCTATTGTTTTATTTTTTATCCAATGTAAGTGATCTAGGCCAATGGAGCCAATAATAGATGCAATATTTTTTTTAAAAACATTAGTGCTATCAAATTGATGAAAAAGACCTGCTTCGATTAATGTAACGTTTTCTTTAAATTCTTCACTGTATTTAAGATATGCGCATGTTAGTATTTCAAAAAGAGTGGCTTGATCATCGCCTAGAGTTTTTTCAATATCTTCAAGTAAATTAATTAATATTTCATCTTTTATTTCTTTATCATTATATATAAATCTTTCCGTATAAGATTGGAGGTGTGGAGATAGATATAAATTACATTTATATCCAGCTTCATTTAGGATAGCCTCTATGCTTTTGCAAATACTATATTTTGAGTTGGTTCCAACAACTGATATAACGTTTTGGAGTTTATCTTGAGGATTTCCAAGTTTTTTTAGAAGTTTAAAAGTTCTATCTAGAGTTAAATCTATTTTTCTAGGATGCTTTTGCTGAAGTCTTGAAATTAGTTTCTGTAGTTTCATCTGATAATTCATTATTTATATCAGAATTTTTCTTTAACAATATTGATAAAAGAGAACTTATTTTTTGTTGTAAATCTTTTCTTTCAACAATTATATCTACAAATCCACACTCTCTTACATACTCTGCTTTTTGAAAATGTTCAGGCAGTTCCTCTTTTACAGTTGCTTGTACAACTTTTTTTCCAGCAAAGGCTATCAAAGCACCCGATTCTGCAAAATGAACATCTCCTAACATTGCAAAAGATGCAGTGATTCCTCCAGCGGTAGGGTCAGTAAAACAAACTATATAAGGAAGATTATTTTTTTTTAATTCATTAACCGCCAAGGTAGTTTTAGTCATTTGAGAAAGAGATATTGCAGATTCGTGCATTCGTTGCCCGCCACCACATGGGAAAAAAACAAATGGGTTTTTGTTATCAATAGCATGTTGAATTCCAGTAATAATTGCCTCACCCTCAGCAGCCGCTACACTACCTCCCATAAATTCAAAGTTATTTGCTCCAGCTGTAATATTGATACCATTAACTTGGCCTCGTGCAATCATAACGGCACAATCTTGGTTAGTTTTCTTTCTAGCTTCTTTTAATCTATCAGTGTATTTTTTGGAGTCTGACCAGTTCAAAGGATCATCTTTTGGTATTGGAGTTTTTAATATTTCGTAATTATCTTTTCCAAAAAAAATGTCAAATCTTTGTCGTGAATTAATTCTGTGATGTTTACCGCATAAATTACAGACCCAAAGGTTTTCTTCTAGATCTTTTTTTAGAATTGGACCTTTACAACAAGATGTCCAATTACTATTTTCTACTTCTTCTTTCGTTGGTCTTTTTTTTAAAACCCTTTTTATTTTTTCTCCAATATGTAGAACTCGTTTTATCCAATTCATGATATTTTATTTTTTAATTTTAATACTATACTAACAACATTTGTGACAGGATTTTGTCTTTTTTTTATAGATTCTGAAATTTTCTTACATAATGCACTTCCTACAACCAATCCATCAGCTTTTTTAAGAGATGAAATAGTTTTTTCTGTTATTCCAAATCCAATTACAACATTTTTTAATTTGCTGATCTTTTTTATAACATTGTAGTTATTCAAAATTTTTTTTGGAGAAACTTTAAGTTTGCCGCCCGTGGTTGATAGCATACTTATATAATAGATCATATCATGTGAGTCATTAATAATCATTTTTATTCTTTTTTTTGATGTAGTTGGAGATAAAAGTTGTACAAAAGTGATATTTTTTTTTTTGCATTTTTTTGCAAAAATTTTGTTATCAGGCCAAGGCAAATCAACAACTATCAAACCATTTACTCCAACTTTTTTGCATTTGTTTAAAAAATTATTTTCACCATATTGGTAAACCATGTTGTAATACCCCATTAAAATTAAAGGTTTTGAATTTTTATTTTTTTTGTAACTTCTGACAATTTCAAAAATATCTTTCATTTTTATTCCATTATTAATTGCACGATAAGAAGATGTTTGAATTTGTCCTCCATCACCAATCGGTGTATTGTGAGGAAAACCTAATTCACATATATCAACATATTTTGAAATAGAATTTAATATTTCTAGAGATTTTTTTTTGGTATTGTCTCCTGCAACGGTATAAGTCAATAAAGCGGGTCTTTTTTGTTTTTTTGTTTTTTTAAAAGCCAAACTAATTGGAGATATATTCATTTTTTATTTACCTAACCTTTGCTTTAAAATATCGCGATCTTTTTGTGCGTCGCCACAGCTGTTTACGCAAACAATAGTATCCTTACTTAATTTTGGAGCTATTTTTATTGCTTCTGCAAATGCATGGCTTGGTTCTAAACTAGGATTTAAATTTTCATATTTAGTAACTATTTTATATGCACTTAATGCCTCTTCATCGCTGGCCGAAGTATATCTAGCTCTTTTAGCATCTTTTAAAAAACAATGCAGTGGAGAAACGCCAGGATAATCTAGGCCTGCACTAATAGATTCAGTTTCTTCTATTTGACCATCTGTATTCTGATTTACATATTGAGCAGCACCATGCAATATTCCGATTTTTGATCCATACGTTAAAGGAGCTGCGTGTCTTTTACTTTTATTTGGACCGCCTGCTTCAATACCAACAAACTCAATTTGTTTTTTATCGTAATCCATGAACTCATTCCAAAACCCAAAACTTGAAGAACCTCCACCAACACAGTTCAGCAATTTTAATTTTTTTGGAATTTTTCCGAATTCTTCTTTTATTTGAACTAAAAGCTCTCTAGAAATTTGTGATGTACTCCACCCACAAATTTTTACAAAAATATTAGGTCCAACAGTTGAGCCTACACACATATGAGTAGTGTCACAGTTTGAAACCCAGTATCTCATGCATTCACTTACAGCATCAACTAGTGTTTGACTTCCTGTGTAAACTGGAACTATTTCAGCACCATTCTTTCTCATTGCATCGCAGTTAGGTTTTTGCCTCTTAATATCCTTTGCTCCCATGAAAATTTTACATTTTAAGCCAAATTTTTTAGCAGCCATACTTAGCATTTTTCCTGCATATCCTGCTCCAGTGTCGCCCACTATGTATTTTTTCCCTGATTTTTTTGCAATAAGACAATGAACTGTAGCATTATAAATTTTATGAGCCCCGCCGTTTGCCTCAGATACAATTTTTGTCCATATTTGAGCTCCACCTAAATAATTTGTTAAGTTTTCTAGTTTTACAAATGGGGTAGGAGCGCCAACCCAATTTTCAAAATAGTAATCTCTATCCTTGATAAATTTATTGTTTTTTCTTAGTTTTTCAAATAACGAAGCAAGATCTTCGACTGGTTTTTTTAATGTTTCAGGAATGAAATTGCCTCCAAATTTTTTACCCCAGAAACCATTTTTATCGTGTTGGTCGATCAAAGGTATACCTTTTTTAATTTTCATTTTGTAAGTTTTTTTAAATTATTCAAAAAATTTTTAATTTTTGTTATATCTTTTACTTTATTTGTTTCTAAAGCACCAGAAACATCAATTATATCTGCTAAATTGAAAATTTTTTCAAGCTTATCAACATTAATGTTGCCCGCTATCATTTTAGTAACATTAGTTTCTATTGACTTTATCCAATCAAAATTCCAATCTAAGCTTAGCTCTAAACCAAAGCTGTCCCAAAGAATGATATCCGCAACTTTTTCAAATTTTTTGTAATTAAGCACATCTTCTTTTTTTTTTACTTGAATTGCGACAATTATTTTTTTATTAAACTTTGATTTAATATCATAAATTAACTTTTCATTATAATCTCCATAAAGTTGAAAATAATCTAAATTTAATTTTGAAAATTTTTCTAACTCTTGATATTTTGGACTAACTAATACCCCAACATATTTAGTGTATTTTTTTTCAATGTTTGTTAATTCTTTAGCTTTATCTATTTGAATAAATCTATGACTTTTAGGGTAATTTAAAATAAATCCACAATAATCTGCCCCGTGGTCAATACAAGTTTTTACATCTACTACCGATGAAAGTCCGCATATTTTTACTTTCATTATTTTAGTTTAATGATTTAATTAATCTTTTTATATTATTATTAATATTTCCTTGCGTGATACTTCGTCCAATAACAATTGAAGTGGCGCCATTTTCAAATGCTTTTTTTGGGGTCATAATACGTTTTTGATCAATAGCCTTATCACCCGAAAACCTAATCCCAGGTGTAATAATTTCTTTTTTAAAAATTTTCTTTACGTATGCTACTTCATGTGCGCTACAAACTAATGCATCTAAGTTTGCTTTTCTGGCCAACTTTGCTTGATACATTACTAAATTTTTTATTGATCTTGTATGTCCAGTTTGTTTTAATTTTTCATTATTTAATGATGTTAGTGTGCTAACACCAACAATTTTAATTTTACCAGAAATTTTTTTTACAGCTTTTAGAGCGTCTAAACCAGAACTTATATGAATTGTTAAATAGTTAACTTTTAAATCTTTAATTGCTTTTACTGCAGATATGCATGTATTTGGAATATCGTGAAGTTTTAAATCGGCAAATATAATTTTGTTTTTTATTTTCGAAATGAAATTTCTACCATTTTTAGAATTAAAAAATTCTAATCCAAATTTATAGCCAATTTTTAATTTTTTTGTATTGCTTTTCTTAATTATATTTTTAACTTTGGTTATATTTCTAGTGTCACAAGCTATAAAAATTTTTTTATTCATTGTTGTTAATTTTTTTAAAAAGTTTTTTACTTATTTTAAAACGAATTTTTTTTTTCTCTGGAGTTTCAAGCTTTTCTCCAGTTCTAGGATTTCTTGATATTCTAGCTTTTTGTAGATTTAATGACCATGTTCCAAAGTCTCTCAGCTCTACGTTTTCACCTTTTTTAAGAGCTAATTTAATTTCTTTAAGTAAAATATTTATTGATTTTTCTAAGTCTTTTTTTAAAAAATTTGGATAGTTATCTGCTAGTTGTTTTAAGAGCTTTGATTTTACAATAGCCAATTTATTTTATTTTTTTTGTTTTTTTTCTAAATCATCCGATAGAGATGAAAAAGGTAGATTTTTTCCTGAAAGAGGTGAACTAAACTTAGAAACTGCTTCCTTGTTTTTTAGTTCTTCTAAAAGTTTTATACTTAAGGTAACTTTTCTTTTATTCATATCTATTTCGGCGATAGCCGCATCTATACGTTCAGAACCAACAAATCTAGAGGGTCTTGCATCTGCAGCGCTTATTGCAATTTGAGATTTTTTTATTAAAAATTCTAGTTCACATCCTTCTGGTTTGACAATAAGTCCCTTATTATTAGAACTTACCACTTTAACAGTGATAGTTTCATTTACTTTTTTATCTTTAAACCAATCAAATGGATCAGTTTTAGTTTGTTTTAAACCTACTCTAATTTTTTGCTGATCTTTTTTAATTTCTAATACTTTTACTTTTAATTTAGAACCTTTATTATATTTTTTTAGCTCTTCTTCAGGCTCTTTTCCATAAGTTAAATCATTGCAGTGGAGAAATGCATCAATTTCTAAATTGTCTATTTTTAGATATAATGCATATTCACTTATATTACTAACAACACCTTCAACTTCTGAACCGACAGGATATTTTTTTTCCATAACTTCATAAGGATTTTCTTTTGTTAGGCGATGAGATATAGCAACTCTTCTTTTTTCTTTATCAATTTCAGTAATTACGCATTCTATTTCGTCTCCTATTTTAAACATTTTTTTTGCAGATGGATTTTTTTTAGTCCAACTCAGTTCACTAGAATGTAGCAAAGTTGATAATCCAGGTTCCAGTTCACAGAAGGCACCAAAATCCATTATTTTTACTACTGTTGCTTTATAAGGTTTATTCAATTCATAGTTTGAAATATGTTCAAAGGGATCTGGTGATAGTTGTTTTATGCTACATCCAACCTGTAATTTTTCTTTATCAACACTTATAACTAGTAAATCGTGTTTTTCGCCTATGTTAAAAATTTCGTCTGGATGATTTATTCTAGAATAACTAATTTCCTGCAAGTGTACAAGAACATCTAATTCCGAATTAACATCAAAAAAACATCCGAAGCTAGAGTAACCTTTAACTATTGCATTTTTAATAACATCTCCAACTTTGTACTTATCAACTATTTTTGCTTTATCTTCTTTTTTGTTAGATGATATTATTTGTCTTCTTGAAACACATGCATTTCCTCTAACTTTGTCTAATTTTATTAACGCAAATTTTTGAGGCTCATTCATTAAATGTGAAATATCTTTCAAAGGTTTATCTGATACTTGAGATCCCGGACAAAACATTAAAGAACCAGTATCAATGTGTTCAACTATTACACCACCTTTGCATTTTGATGTGATTTTTCCCATAATTGGTTCATTTTTTTCATAAGCATTTTCTAATTGATACCAACCTTTAATTTTTTGTGCTTTAGAAGCCGAAACAACCACTTCTCCATTTCTATCTTCTATTCTTTCAAGCAATACAGAAATTTTATCTCCAACTTTAATGTTTTCATAAATTTTAATATTTTTAATTTCGTTTACATCTATAACTGGTTCTGATTTAAGACCTTCAATGAATAAAAATACAAACTTTTCAGTAATTTTTGCAACTTTGCCCTCAACTATTTTTCCTTCTTCAATTTTTGCTTTAGATAATTGCGTGTTTAGCAATTCTATAAATTCTTTAGAAGCAGGGCTTTGAATATCTTTATAAATTTCCATCAATTATCAATTTTTTATCAATTATTTTTTTAATTTTTAAAAAGCAAGCTCTTTTAGATAAATTTGTAGTATTAATCAAGATCGAATCTTTTGTTTTTTTTAGGGGAGATATTCTTCTTTTATAATCATTTTTATCACGTTTTTTAATGCTTTTAAGCACCTCATTATAAGAAACTTTTCTTTTTAATTTTATAAGCTCCAAATACCTTCTTTTTGCTCTTGATTTAATATCAGCAGTAATAAAGAATTTAAATTCTGCATCTGGGATAATTTTGTAAGTTATGTCTCTTCCATCTAAACAAGATCCGTTATATTTTTTTGGTGGAAAATAGGCACATTTAATTTGAAAATTATGAACAAGTTTACGGATTTCTTTTCTTTTTGCTATTATAGATGCTGCCACTCCGACTTGATCACTTAACAGTTTTTTTTTTGAAAGATCAATTAATTTCAATTTTTTTATTTTTTTTTTTATAAAAGAAATATTAAATTTTTTAGGGTAATTAATTTTATAATAACCTAAAAATCGATAAATTTTACCTGTATCTAAAAAAAACAATTTGTAGTGTTTTGAAATCATTTTACCTTGTGTTCCAGCACCAGCTGCTGCAGGGCTATCAATAGCAATTTTTATTTTTTTTTTAAGTTTCATCTATAAATTTTTAATCCAAGATCTTTTTGTAAAATATTAAAAAACGATGGAAATGAAGTATTTATTGAATCTGAATCATGTATTTTCCACTTTCCACCAAGTGTCAGTGCAGCTATCGTGCTCATGGCCATTACTCTGTGATCTTTTAAATAATTTTTTATTTCATAATTTTTATTTAAAATTAGATTTGGCCTTCCCCATATTTTGATTCCATGATTTCCAATTAACTTATTTTTTATTCCAATCATTTTTAAAATTTTTGATCCCCAATCTAATCTTTTGGACTCCTTTTTATTTAATTCTTCAAGATTTTTAAAGTATGAAATTCCTTTTGCTTTTGCAGCAGCAAGAAAAATTATTAAAAATTCATCAATAGCACTAGTATTTAATTTTGTTGGACAATTTATAGATTTTAAAGATTTTGAACTTTTTACATGAATATCTGCAATTTTTTCACCTTTATAATTTTTTTTATTTTTTAGTAAAATTTTTGCACCCATTTTATTTAGTATATCAATAACGCCTGTTCTAGATTTATTTACTCCAACTTTTTTTATAATTAGTTTACTGTTTTTAGATAATAAAGTTAAAACGATAAAAAAAGCACTAGAGCTTATATCTCCAGGAATAATATATTTAAAACTGTTAAAATTTTTTTTACCTTTTATTTTTATAATTTCAAAATTATTTTTTTTTTTTATTTTAATTGGAATTTTTAGATATTTAAATAAATGTTCAGTATGATTTCTTGAAGGTTTGCATTTGATTATAGTTTCTCCCTCGGTCAATAAAGATGCAAGCATCACACCGCTCTTGCATTGACTCGATCCCTTAAGTTCTAAGTAATGTATTGGAGTCAAGTAATTACTTCCTTTAATATATAGAGGCAAAGTACTTTTATTTTTTGGATAAAAGCTTGCTCCAAATTTAGAAAGTGGCTCTGTTATTCTTTTCATATCTCTTTTAGATAAAGATTTATCACCAGTAATTTTTATTTTTTCTGGTGAATTAATTAGAAGCGAAGTTAATAACCTTACACATGTTCCAGAATTATTTCCATTTAGAATTAAATTTTTTTTATATGCGTAACTATTTAATCCATTTCCAATTATTTCACATAAATTATTTTTTTTGTTCCATCTTATTTTTACTCCAAGCTTTTTAAGGCAATTAACTACGCTAAATACATCTTCTGATTTTAACAAATTATATGCTGTTGATTTACCAATTGCTTGTGAAGCAAGAAGAGCAAAACGTATGCTTAAGCTTTTATCTCCGTCCACTTCAATTTTTTTATCAAATTTTTTTATTTTATTATTAATTATAATGTATTTTGACATTTTAATTTTTTATTAACTAAATTTAAAAGAATCGCCAAAATAATGACTTCTTGCTTTTACATCATTCATAAGTTGAGTAGGTGTTCCTTGTGCTATAACCTTGCCATTAGATAAAATTATAGAAGTGTCAGCAACAGCTAAGATATCACGAGCAGCATGATCGCAAATTATAATAGAGATTTTTGGGTTTTCAGTTTGCAAGTTTACAATTATTTCTTGAACCATTTTTATCGTTAATATATCTAGTGCTGAATATGGTTCATCAAGCAAAAGTATTTTAGGATCACCAAGCAATGCCAGAGCAATTACACATTTCTTTTTTTGACCCCCAGATAATAATCTTGCTTTTACATCTTTAACTGAATCAAGTTCAAATTTTGAAATTAGTTTATTAATTTTTTCATCTCTTATTTTGTTATCTTTAATTAAGATTTCTGCTATGCATTTTAAATTTTCAAATAGTGTTAAATCTGAAAAATACCCTCCATATTGAGGGCAAAAACCTATGTTAAACTTTCTTGTCCTTTCATAGATGGGATAGTTTGTTGCATCTATGCCAGTGAAAAATATTGAACCATAACTAGGTTTTACCAAACCTGTAATTAAATTAAATATAGTAGATTTTCCAACTCCATTCGGACCTAATAATCCTAAAATTTGTCCTTCGTTTACCTCAAAGTTAATATTATCAAGAATTTGTCTTTTTCCATAGGTAAGAGAAATTTTTTTTAGTGAAACAATTGGTTTTTGTTTTTTAAATGATTTAATTCTAAATTTTTTTATTATAGCCATAACTATTTTTTATTTACTATTTTAATTTTTTCAGACTTATTATCCATAAAAATTTTCGTATTTTTTGTAACTAAGTCAATTTCCAATCTATCAGCTGTTAATTGAGTTCCAGGTTTGTTGTAAACTAAATTGTTATACATTGATGCGGTATTTTTGTTAAAGGAAATATCCAAATTTTCGCTATTCGCTTTGTGAACTAAATAGGTTAATACAACATTTTCAAAAAAATTAGTCTCATGACTTTCTTTGTTATAATTGGCATATTTTGAAACTATTTTAATTGGTGATGAATTTTTTAAATAAATAAAAGCTTTTACATTTGTCATAAACATTTTATTTGAATCATTTATATCTATTTTTCCAATTTCTGAGGAAAGTTCATAATTGTTTCCTGCGGGGTCTGAAAATGAATAATTTAAGTTATTAATTAGAGTTGCTGTTTCTTCATCAATTATTAATTTAGTATTATCGCTGGTTTCTGTTATTTCTTCTAATGGTTTTTTTTCACTCTTAAAATAAATAAAAAAAACAGATAAAATTATTACTAATAGTATTATTAATAATAATATTTGAATTATTATTTTTTTGTTCATTTATTGAACGTTCTCTAGAACCGTATGTATTGTTAACACCCCAATTGTTTTATTTTTCTTATTATTCTTATGCACAAGTAAACTAGTTATTCTTTTTTTATTCATTAAATTTAAACATTGTATTGCAAGCATGTCTTTATCTACACTTAAAGGATTCTTAATCATAATATCTTTAACTTTTAAATCATGTAAGTTTTTATATTTTTCACTAGCTCTCTTGATGTCTCCATCTACTACTATTCCACTTGTATGTTTTTTCTTATTCTTAGCAACAAGCATACCTAATTTTTTTTCTGATAGAATTTTTAGAGCTTTTTTCATTTTATAATTTTCTGGTACGAAAGGTGGTTTGGTCATTAAATCGCCTGACGTTAAAAGTTTCTTTGACAAAGATCCACCAGGATGGAGTTTTTGAAAAATTTTTAGACCATGCTTTTTATATTCCATAACTGCTATCACTAAAGAGCTACCTAAAGATGCTTGAGTTATCAGGCTACTACTTGGTACTAAAGAACCTTCTCCTGCCTCTTTTACTTCTGGAATTAATATTTTTATATTTGAAGCTTTATGTAACGTTGAATTTTTTTTAGAAGTTATACCTATTAATGGAACGTTATGTTTTTTAGCAAATGATATTATTGGATTAAGTTCAGAAGAAGAACCAGAGTTACTAATTAATATTAAAACATCTTTTTTTGTTGAAGTAGATATTGCTCCCAGATCGCCATGAGCGGCATCCGAAGCAGACTGTAGAGCAAAAGAACTTGCTCCAATAGAACTTAATGAAGAAGCAATTAAGTTAGCCAGATGCCCAGATTTTCCAACACCAACAAGAATACATTTTGACTGACAGTCTCCGATTGTTTTAACAGCTTTATTAAATGAACTTCCAATTGTTTTTTTCAATTTTTTTAAAGCTAGAATTTGAAGATTAATCGTATTTATTGCTGACTTTTTATAATTTTTATTTTTATTCATGATTCCAAATATCTATTTTTTCAAATCCGGCTATATCTAGTTCCACTCTTGTTTTTAAATATTTTAAAGAATTTTTATAAAGATCCATTCTTTTTTCTCTTTCCAATATATGATTTAATTCTTTGTTTATTTTTTCTATATACAAAACATCATTACTTGAATATTTTAGCTGTTCCGGGTCTAAATCTTTTTTTCCAAAATCTGAGGATTGTTTAGCTTTTGAAATTGCAACATTACAAAATTCTTGAACCAAAGTTTTATAAGAATGTTGATTAGAATAACCCCTAGCTAATTTGCTTTGAAGTTTTGTGCATTCTACATTGTTTACATGTTTATTTAGAGCCCAGTATATCATTTGAAGATCTTTACGCGCATAGTGAAAAATTTTTTTGATATTTTGATTAGTTAATAATTTTATTAAGTTCGGAGCATTGTAAGAATCTCTATTAATAAATTGTACTATGTGAACTTCTTTAGATCCAACCGAGTATAACTGTATAAGACACAGCTTATCTTTAGGTGGGTTTAAACCTGTAAACTCGCAGTCACATGCGACTACAGGTCCTAATTCTAGATTTGCCGGAAGATCATCTTTATGTAGTTTTATATCTATATTCATTTTATATTTATATATATATGAAACCTAAAAATTGTCTAATTTTTGGCGCATCCGGGCTAATTGGGCGTCATTTAATAAGAAAGCTCACATCAAATAATTTTAAGGTTACATTAGTAACAAGAAGTGTTCATCGCAAAGGTTACTATTTAAAACCTTTAGGCAATCCCGGTTATATTGAGATTGTCGAGTGTAGTATATTTGAT
>CACPLE010000003.1 GCA_902634695.1 uncultured Pelagibacteraceae bacterium | reverse complement strand
AGCTCGTAATACTAGTTCAGAATCTGCTCGTATAGCAACTATACCTGGAAAAAATACTATTGGTATCGAACTTCCTAAAACAACAAGAAAAAATGTTTATCTAAGTGAGATAATATCTGAAAGTAATTATAAAAATAAAGAAATAAAACTACCGATTGCGTTAGGAAAAGATATTTCAGGTTTGCCAATAACTGGAGATTTATCATCAATGCCACATTTACTAATTGCTGGTACAACTGGTTCAGGAAAATCTATATGCATTAATACAATAATATTGTCACTTTTATACAGACACTCACCAGAAAAATGTAAATTTATTTTAATTGATCCAAAAATGTTGGAACTTTCAACATACGAAGGAATTCCGCATTTATTATGTCCAGTTATAACCGAAGCAAAAAAAGCTGCTTCTGTCCTTGGTTGGGTAGTTAAAGAAATGGAAAGTAGATACAGATTAATGACAAAAGAAGGCGTAAGAAATATTGATGGTTACAACAAAAAACATAAATTACCAATGCCATACATTATTGTAATAGTAGATGAAATGTCTGATTTAATGCTCGTTGCCGGAAAAGAAATTGAAAATTACGTTCAAAAACTTTCACAAATGGCAAGGGCTGCGGGGATTCATATAATTATGGCTACTCAAAGACCTAGTGTTGATGTAATAACTGGTACAATAAAAGCAAATTTTCCAACAAGAATTTCATTTCAAGTAACATCAAAAATAGATAGTAGAACTATAATAGGAGAACAAGGCGCTGAACAATTATTAGGTAAAGGTGATATGCTTTACATGTCATCTGCAAATAAAATAGTTAGGATTCATGCTCCATACGTTTCAGAAAGTGAAATAGAAAAAATCAATAATTTCCTTAGATCGCAAGCTGAACCTGATTACATTGATGAAATTCTTAATTTTGCTGATGAAAAAGAAATGGGAGATAACTTTCTAAACAATGAAAATAAAGATGATCTATATGAAAAAGCTTTAGAAATTGTAAAATCTGAAGGCAAAGCTTCAACCTCTTTTTTACAGAGAAAACTTCAAATAGGATATAATCGTGCTGCAAGAATAATGGATATGATGGAAGCTGAAGGAATAGTTAGTAAAGCAAATCATGTTGGTAAAAGAGATGTTCTTTAATGTTAAAAAAAATTATCCTAATATTATTTATTTTAAATAATTTACCACAATTAGCAATTGCATCAATTCAAAGTAAAATAATTAATAATTTAATTAATATAAATAATTTATCTTTTAGTTTTAAACAAACTATTGGAACAAAAGAAGAAGATGGTGATTGTATTATCAAATACCCTAAAAAAATATTTTGTTCATATAATAATAGAAATAAAAAAATAATGGTCTCTAATGGTAAATCCTTAGCAATTAAGAATCAAACAAGTAATCAATACTACCTTTACCCATTAAAAAAAACGCCATTAGAACTTATTCTAGACAAAAACTTTCTTATTGATCAAATTCAAAAACTCGAGGGTAGAATTGTAGATGATAAATATATTAATTTTAAAATTTTAAAAAATAATAATGAAATAAATATTTTTTTTGATAAAAAAAATTTAAATTTGATAGGTTGGCAAACTGAAGATATTTATCAAAATTTGGTAATTACATATATTTATAATATTGAATATAATAAAAAAATTGATAATAATTTGTTTAAATTACCTAGTAGGAATTAGGCTGATTTAACCTTGATTGTTTCACTATTATAAACTTTCATTCCTCTAGATAAATAATTTTGTAAAGCATTTTGATGATCTAGAGAACAAGTGTGCACCCATGCTCTTTTAATTTTATATGAAAAAGCTAATTTGATTGCCTCTGTTAACATATATCCACCTAATTTTTTTTTCATGTATTCTTCTAATATTCCAAAATATGCTATTTCGATTTCTAAACTATCTTTATGATAAATAAGCTCAAAAAAACCTGCTATATCTTTTTTATCTTTTAATACAAAAGTATTTATATTTGGATTGGAAACATAATTGATCCATTTATTATCATCCCATACCAGTCTATCATTCCATTGGTGGTTTTTGCCAATTTGTTTGTAAAAAAATTTATTTAACTGAAAATCGCTTGGAAAAATTTTTTCAACGTAATATTTTGTATCTGGACTTTTTTTCTCAATTAAATCATCTATAGATTTAATTTCTAGATAGTTTCTTACAATTTTTTCCATCACTGAACCATTTTACCTATTTTTTCTCCACCAAAGATGTGAAAGTGTAAATGTGGCACTTCTTGTCCTCCATGTTCACTAATATTAGATAATGCACGATAACCTTTGCCAGTATCTGCCGCTATTCCTAACTTTTTGGCAACAATATTAATACCTTTTATAAATCCAATTATTTCCTCTGCAGAGGCTTTAACACTAAAATCATCTAAATCGATATATTTTCCTTTTGGGATTACTAGTGCATGAATTTTTTTTTGTGGATTTATGTCATAAAAAGATAAAACAAAATCATCTTCATAAATTTTTTCACAAGGAATTTCTCCTCTTAAAATTTTTGCAAATATATTATTGTCATCATATTTCATTCAAAAACCTTTAATTCTTCTATTACACTTACAATTTTTTTACCCTTAACAACTGCATTAACTTTTGCGCACTCATAATAAGCATTAGAATATTCTTCAGCAAATTCTTTAAGTTCTAAGCATTTTGATTTTGATTCTATAAAAAGATGCTCTTTCAATTCTAGTGGATCACCTAAATACATCATAAGACCTATAACTTCTTGCTCTTTTTCAAAATCTACTGATTCCTCAATTTCTGTGACCTTGTCACTAATTCCTATCTCAAAATTCTTGAGTGCTACTACTCCTTTGTAAATAATAAATGCTAAGATAATAAAAAAAAAAAATTTTATTTTACCCATATATTTTTATTTTTTTCTTTTATTTAGTTCTAACATTATATCTTCAACTTTAATTTCATTCGCCTCAAGATACATTATTAAATGATAAAAAACATCAGCTGCTTCATGAATTTTATTTTCATTTTTTTCAACCGCCTCAATTAATTCGTTGATTTCTTCGAGAACTTTTTCTTTACTTAAAGATTTATTACTAAGTAATTTATTTGTATATGAGCCTTCTACAGGAGTATTTTTTCTTTCTCTTGCAAGTTTAAACAAACTTTCTAGCGTATTTAGCATATTAAATTCTAACAGGTATTCCTTTTGAGTCCAAATATTCCTTAGCTTGTTTAACAGAATATTTACCATAATGAAATATAGATGCTGCTAGAACAGCACTAGCATTTCCTAATTTAATTCCATCTACTAAATGATCTAAATTTCCGACACCACCCGAGGCTATCACAGGAATATTTACTTTTTTAGATATCTTGAACATTAAATCAATATCATATCCAACTTGTGTTCCATCCCTATCCATAGAAGTAACCAACAACTCACCTGCTCCACTATTTTCCATTTTTTTTGCAAATTCAATTGCATCTATTCCTGTATTATTTCTTCCCCCATGCGTAAAAACTTCCCACTTATTTCCATTTTTTTTTGCATCTATTGCAACAACAATGCATTGGGATCCAAATTTTTTAGAGCTTTCAACAACAACTTCTGAATTTTGTACAGCGGCTGTATTTATAGAAACTTTATCAGCACCACAATTTAGCAATTTATTAATATCATCAGCACTTCTTACACCACCTCCAACAGTTAGAGGTACAAAACATTTTTTAGATGTATCTTTAACAACGCCATAAATAGTATCTCTATTTTCATTAGATGCAGTAATATCTAGAAAACAGATTTCATCTGCACCGCCATCACTATAAATTTTAGCTTGTTCTACAGGATCTCCGGCATCTTTAAGATCAACAAAATTAATACCCTTAACTACACGTCCATTTTTTACATCTAAACAAGGAATTATTCTATTTTTAAGCATCTTCTTTTACCAATTCATTTAAATCAATATCGCCATCATATATGGCTTTACCAACAATTATACCTTCTATATTTTTTAATTCTTTAGCTTTTTTTATATCTTCTATTGATGATACTCCTCCAGAAATAATTACTGGACAGTTTGAAGTATTGGCAACTTTTACTGTATCATCAAAGTTAGGGCTTGCTTTGGTCCCGTCTCTATTAATATCTGTATAAATTAGTCTACTAACATCTAAATCATTAACTTCTTTTAAAAAATCTAGAGTTTTTTTTTTTGAATTTTCTTTCCACCCGGACACTGAAAGATATCCATCTTTAGCATCTAAACCTAAAGCAATTTTATTTGGAAATTTTTGACATGCTTCTTTTAAAAAGTTTTTATCTTTTATAGCAACACTTCCTAAAATAACTTTTTCAACACCAATGTCAGTATATTTTTGAATACTTTCAAAATTTCTAACTCCACCACCTATTTCTATTTTAAGATCAAATTTACTAACTATTTCCCGTATAATATCCAAATTAACTGTCTCTCCTGTTAAAGCTCCATCTAAATCAACAATGTGTAAATTTTTAAAACCATAATCTTTATATTTGCCAGCTTGTTCAACTGGTGTCATTTGATATTCAGTTTTATTACTAAAGTTTCCTTTAACTAATCTCACACACTTCTTATCTTTAATATCTATTGCAGGAAATATTTTCATTCTATAACTTTATAAAGTTATCAATTATTTTTAATCCTATTTTATCACTTTTTTCAGGGTGAAATTGGGTTCCAAAAATATTTTCCTTTTCAACGGAACAAACAATATTTGATGAATAGTCTGTGGTTGCAGAAATTACATTTTTATCATTTGGTATAAACTCATAACTGTGTACAAAATACATATGCGTATTATTTTCAATATTTTTAAAAATTTTACTTTCTTTAACAATATTTATTTGATTCCAACCAATATGAGGAAGTTTATATTTCCCATTTTGATTATTAATTTTAAATACCTTGCCTGGTATCCATCCCAATCCTTTGGTCTCTGTTTCTTCATAACCAATGTCTGCAAACATTTGCAAACCAACACATATTCCTAGAATAGGTTTTTTGTCTTCTATTGAAAACTTGTCTAAACTTTCTACTAAGCCATTAATATTATTTAAAGCATCCACACAACTTTTAAAAGATCCCTGTCCTGGCAAAACAACTTTGTCACTTGATTCAATTTTTTTTAAATCAGAAGTGACTTCTACATTTACTTTGTTTTGAGCAACTTCTTTAAATGAATTAACTACGGAACTTATGTTGCCCGAATTATAGTCGACAATTGTGATATTCATTAATTTTTTATAATGAGCCTTTTGTAGAAGGTATTACTTTTTTGTTTTTTGGATCTATCTCTAAAGCTGCCCTTAAAGATCTAGCCAATCCTTTAAAGCATGATTCAACTTTGTGGTGACTATTATCTCCATACAAATTTTCAACATGCAAAGTTATTCCTGCAGCTTGGGAAAAAGCCTGGAACCACTCTTTGAATAACTCTGTATCCATTTCCCCAAGTTTTTCTACTTTCAGCTCTACTTTCCAAATTAAATAAGGTCTGTTAGATACATCCAATGCAACTCTAGTTAATGTTTCATCCATAGGTATCATTGCATGAGCATAACGTTTTATTCCTATAAATTTATTTGAGGCTTTTTTTAAACATTCACCTATCGCAATCCCAGTATCTTCAGTTGTATGATGAAGATCTATATGAGTATCGCCCTTAGCTTTTAATTTAATATCTATTGAAGAATGTTTAGAAAGTTGCTCCAACATGTGATCTAAAAAACCAATTCCAGTTTTGATATTATATTTTCCTTTTCCATCAATATTTATTTCAACATCAATTTTAGTTTCTTTTGTTTTTCTAGTAATTTTGGCTTTTCTCTTCATAATTTTTATAGGTATATATACATTATTTCATTATATCAATATTTGTATGTAGGCCTTGAACTATAAGAATTAATATCCATCTAACAGATATGACAACTATTGTATTGGTAAGAAAAAATAATGAGCTTGTAGTTGCTGGTGACGGACAAGTAAGTATGGGTAATACAGTTATTAAAAGCACTGCAAAAAAAGTAAGAAAAATTGAGAAACGAAATGTTATAGCTGGTTTTGCAGGATCTACAGCAGATGCATTAACCCTTTTTGAAAGATTAGAATCAAAACTTGAAAAACATGCTGGCAATTTATCAAGAGCAGCTGTTGAATTAGCAAAAGATTGGCGAACAGATAAATATCTTAGAAGATTGGAAGCGCTTATGGCAATTGGAGACAAAGAAAAAAGTTTTATTATCTCAGGAACTGGTGATGTTTTGGAACCTGAGGGAGATGTTATAGGAATTGGTTCTGGGGGAAATTATGCAATAGCAGCAGCAAAAGTTTTAATGGAAACCGATTTATCAGCTGAAGAAGTTGCTAAAAAAGCAATTAAAGTTGCATCAGAAATATGCGTATTTACAAATAATAATTTAAATGTTGAAAAAATATAATGGAAAAATCAAACGTAACATCATTTGTCCCAAAAGATAAAAAAAATTCAAATAAAAATTCTTATGTTAGTTCTCTTTCTCCAAGAGAAATAGTTTCCGAATTAGATAGATATGTTGTAGGTCAAAATAATGCTAAAAAGGCAGTTGCGATTGCTTTAAGAAATAGGTGGAGAAGACAAGCTTTAAAAGGTGAAATGAAGGATGAAGTTTTACCAAAAAATATATTAATGATCGGTCCAACAGGTGTAGGAAAAACTGAAATTTCAAGAAGATTGTCAAAATTAGCAGAAGCACCATTTGTAAAAGTTGAAGCAACACGTTTTACTGAAGTTGGTTATGTTGGCAGAGATGTAGAACAAATAGTAAGAGATTTGCTTGAAATCGCTATTGCAATGGAAAAAGTAAAGAGAAGAAAAAAAGTTTTTGCTAAAGCTCAAAAGCTTGCTGAAGAAAGAGTTTTGGATGCTTTGGTTGGTAATAAAGCTAGCGTTGCAACAAGAGAAAGTTTTAGAAAAAGACTTCGAAGCGGAGATTTAGATGATAACGAAATTGAAATAGCTGTTAATGAGAGCAATAATATGCCTTCATTTGAAATACCCGGTATGCCAGGAGCAAATGTTGGCATGATTAATCTTAATGATATGCTTGGCAAATCAATGGGTAATAAATCCAAAAAGAAAAAAATGACTGTAAAGGAATCCCATGAAATTTTGATTAATGAAGAATCTGATAAACTAATCGAAGAAGATAAAATTATTAAATCAGCCAAACATTCAACTGAAAATAATGGAATAGTTTTTTTAGATGAGATAGATAAGATCTCTGCAAGAACAGACAGGGTTGGAGGAGATGTTTCAAGAGAAGGTGTACAACGTGATCTTTTACCTTTAATAGAAGGTACAAGTGTAAGTACTAAATATGGGCCAATAAAAACAGATCATATTTTATTTATTGCATCTGGTGCATTCCAACTAGCAAAACCTTCAGATTTATTACCAGAACTTCAAGGTAGGTTACCTATAAGAGTTGAACTTGATGCATTAACAAGTGAAGACTTTAAAAGAATCCTGAAAGAGCCTGATAACAGTTTAATAAAACAATATAAAGCATTATTAAAAACTGAAAATGTTGATCTAGAATTTTCTGATGATGGAATTGATACAATTGCTAATCTTGCGACAGAAGTAAATTCTAGTGTAGAAAACATTGGAGCCAGAAGGCTTCACACAATTATTGAAAAAGTATTAGATGAAATTAGCTTTACTGCAACTGATAGAAGTGGTGAAAAAATAATTATAAATTCTGAATATGTTAAGAAAAACTTAGGAGAATTAGTAAAAGATACTGATTTATCTAAATTTATTCTTTAAAACTTTTTAAATAAATATAAAAAGCACCATCTCCACCATCATTAGCATCAGCTTCTTCAATTGTATTAATTATTTTTGTCAAATTTTTATTTGATTTTATGTAATTTGGAACTGAGTTTTTTAATATACTAAAATCTTTAGAAACATACGGATCATTATGGGTTTTTGATCTTAACCCCTTACCAGTAATTACAACTATTTTTTTTGTTTTTTTTTTATAAGACTTAATAATAAATTCTTCTATAAAAGAATTTGCTTTATCCAAAGTAAATCCATGTAAATCTACAGTTCTAAATTCTTCTATATTTTTTTCTTTTAAATTTGAATCCTTATTTGGTAGTTTTTCCTTACCAGTTATAAAATTTTCCCAATCTTTTTTATCTTTGTCTGAAATTTTCTTATTCAATTATAACTGTGTATCTATTAATAACCAATTTGGACTATTTGATTTGGAATCTTTTGAAAATTTCCAAGTATCAAATACTTTTTTAACTTTATCAGGATCTCCAGATAATATCTTATCATTCTTATCTTTTGTACAAGAAATAATTTCGCTCACAAAATCAACCGTTACTTCTAACATATTGTTTTTTTTTATATGATCTTTTATTGTTGCAGAATTAATACCAATGAAAGTTGTTTCAGATTTTATTTCTTTTGATTTTCTTTCATTGAGTGCATGATGAAATTCACTGGATACTTTCTTATCCAATAAATAATTAATCTCTTTTAAATTTCCTAAGGCAAAATTTGTAATAATGGTTTCGTAGGCAATTTTTGCCCCTTTCAAAAAATCTTCTTTGGCTTCTTCGTCAAAAATATTTTTTTTTATTTTATTTTTTAATATTTCATTTGTTTGAAAATCTTTAGTAAAGCTAGAATCTATATTTTCTTCATTTCCATTTCTTTTTCCAAGAATTCCTCTTAACCTCAAAAAAATAAACCCAGCAATCATTGCAAGTAATACAATATCTATATACTCAAAACTATAATTCATATACCTAAATGTAATTAGTATATTGCTTAATTTCAACTGGCAAATTAGACTAATAATAAATGAATTCTTTTTTGTTATTAATATTATCTATTCCGTTAATTGAAATTTACCTTTTTATTAAAGTAGGATCATATATCGGCGCCCTAAATACTATCATGCTAATCATAACCACAGCTATAATTGGGGTTATATACGCAAGATACGAAGGTTTTAATACACTGAAATCTGGAATGTCAGAACTTATTAAAAATAAAATACCACTTTATGAAATAATTTCTGGTGCAGCTCTTGCTTTCGCTGCTATTCTTTTGATTTTACCAGGTTTTGCTACTGATATAATAGGTTTATTATTAATTTTTCCCCCAACAAGAAAAGTTCTCTTTAGAAATGTTAATAATAAATACCAAAAACAAAATAATTCAAAAGAAGATTTCATTAATGGAGAATTTGAAGATATAGATGATGACAAAAATGGAAAAATTTAAAATTTTAGCAGAATTTATAAAGGATATTTCAAGTGAAACTAAAGATGCAAAAACGTATTTGTTTGTTAAAGATTATATATCAAAATATCAACTTACTATAGATATAACTTCGGAACCAACTAAAAATAAATTGATCGAAGTAAGTACTACCTTAAAATTTGAAGACAAAGAAAATAATGAAAAAAAATCTCATTTTGAACTTATATATGTATCAATCGTCAAACTTGATGAAAGTATTAAAGAAAAAAAAGAAATTCAAAAAATTATATTATGTGATGTACAAAAAAATATCCAACCTAGATTGGAAAAGGCGTTTACTGACCTTATAAACAACTCTGGATTTAAAGAAGTAAAAGTTAAAAATATAGATTTTGATAAGCTCTATAATTCTCAATTTAATTAAAAAAATTTTTATTAAATTTAGATTTTAAATAATCTTTATGATTTTTTAACTCATGTTCGGTCGGATAAATTATTTTTTTATTATATTTTATATTATTTACATCAATTTTTATTTTATCTTTTACAATAGGTTTAAAATCCAAAGTTGGTTCTTTTTGATCAATTAAATTAACATAGACTTTAGAAAGTAGTTCACAGTCTATAAGTGCATTGTGTTTTTTTCTTCTAGAATTATCAATTCTAAATCTCTTACAAAGTGCATCTAAGCTAATTTGCATTCCTGGAAATTTGTTCCTTGCTAACTCTAAAGTGTCAATAATATTATTGTTATCTATTTTTCCTTTTCCTATTAAAGAAAGTTCGTTATTCAAATGTGAAATATCAAATTTAGCATTGTGTATTATTAATTTTTTGTCTCTAATAAAATTTAAAAAATCATCACAAATATCTGAAAATTTTTTTTGCGAAGACAAAAATTCATCGCTATATCCATGTACCTCAAATGCTTTTTCTGAAACTTTTCTTTCAGGATTTAAAAGACAATGAAATTTTTTTGAAGTTGGAATTTGATTTTCTAATTCTATACAGCCAATTTCTACAATTCTATGTCCCTCTTTTACTTCTATTCCTGTGGTTTCAGTATCAAGAACTATTTCTTTCATTTTTTATAATTTTATTTTTTAATATTCTAACATTTTTTTTGGTAGAAGAACTTTTAAAATTGTTTTTTAAAATATAGTGACATTTTTTTTTTTTATTTTCTAAACTAAGTTGAAATTTTTTTAATACTTTTATAGTCTTTGGGTTAAATTGGTCTCTCTTTTTTAGTCTCTTTTTTATTTCTTTTTTTTTTGCCTCAACAAACACTAAAATATCATTCTTATTATTAATTTTTCCTTCCAACAAAAGTGGTATATCTAGAACAACAGCTTTTTTTTTCTTATTTATATTTAAAAATTTATTCATTCTAAATCTAACCTCTGGATGAATTATTTTATTAATTTTTTTGATATTATTTATATTTTGCAATATTAATTTTAATATTTCTTTTTTATTTACTGGAAAGGAAAACGTGTGATTTGGGAATACTTTTTTGAGTTTAATAAAACATTTTTTACTTTTTTTATAAATTTTTCCAACTTCAATATCCGCATTAAAAACAGGAAAACCAAATTGTTTCGCTATATAACTTTTCCCAGATCCTATATCTCCTACAATACCTATTCTAATCATTAATCTAATAATTTAATTGTTTCTTCATCAATATGGGGCATGGTTTTATGCCATATAGTAAACGCTTGATGTGCTTGATAAATAAACATCATTTTTCCATTTTCAGTTCGATGTCCAAATTCCCTTGCTTTTGAAAGAAATTTTGTCTGCTTAGGATTATAAATAACATCATAAAATAATTTATTAGATCCTATATTCTCATAATCTAATTTTATTTCATCATTTTCATTAAGACCGAGGCTTGTTGCATTAATAATCATATCAAAATTAGTTATATCTCCCCAATCAATAATATTTAAATTATCAAATAAAATTTTTAAATCTTTGGCTTTTTCTCTTGTTCTATTGCTTATAGTAATTTTAGATACTTTCATTTTTTTAAGAGAATAAATTATAGAAGGAACGACTCCACCTGCTCCTAAAATTAAAATCTCTTTTTTACTTACATCATATTTAGAATATTTAAGTGCTAAATCAAACCCAGCGATATCTGTATTGTGTCCAATTATTTTTTTATTTTCATAATAAATAGTATTGACTGATTGAGTATTATTTGCTTCAGGACTTAATTCATCTAAAAATGGAATAACTGATTTTTTAAATGGAACGGTCACATTAATTCCACTTATTTTTTCTTCTTTAACTTTAGAAATAATATTTTTTAAATCATTTTCATCTATTTTTTTTTTATCATAAATAGCATCAATATTTTTTTCTTTGATCCAATAATTATGAAGCTTAGGTGATAAAGAATGTTCAATAGGATTTCCTATAACTAAATATTTTTTAATCATAAAGAATTTATATATTCCTTAATTTTTTTAATTGGCAAACCCATAATCGTATTCTTGTCTCCTTCTATATTTGAAAATAAGTTTCTTCCTTCTCCTTCTATTTGATAAACATTGTAAGCAAATAAATCCTCATCACCAATTTTTGATAGATATTCTTTAAGTTCTTCATCAGACATTTTTTTCATCGTTAAAGCTGCTTTATCAGTATAATTCCAAATCATAGATCCAATTTTTGATATACAAACCGAGCTTATTAGATAATGTCTTTTTCCATTTAATTTTTTAAGTATTTCCAACGCTTCTTGTCTATCAGAGGGTTTAGAAATAATGTTTCCATTTAAATCTATAACACTATCTGCCCCTAAAACTATTTCTCCATTTAATTTTTGACTAATTTTATTTGCCTTTAATTCTGCTAAATTTTTTGAAATTATTTCGGGATTCGCTCCTTTTTTTATTAAACTTTCTTTAACTAAATCTTCATCAATATTAGCAGGTTTTACTTCGCAAATAATACCATTTTCTTCTAATATTTTTTTTCTTACTTTGCTTTTAGATGCAAGAACAACTTTTTTAACCATTTTCTTTTTCTATTTCATAAATCTTTATTACTGAAGCAGCAGTTTCTTCTACTGATTTTCTAGTAACATCTACAATTGGCCAACTATATTTTTTAAATATTTTTTTTGATTCTTCAACCTCTCTAGATATTTTATCAAAATCGGTATAATTTATATTTTCATTTTCTTTTAATGAATTCATTCTATTTCTTCTTAAATCAACCAATCTGTCTGCTTCTGTAGTTAAACCAACTATACAGGTTAATTTTGGATTTTTTTTTAAAACTTCAGGTAATGATTCTTTATTAACCAAAGGTATATTTGCAGTTTTAAAACCCCTATTAGCTAAATATATAGACGTTGGAGTTTTGCTTGTACGGCTAACTCCTAATAAAATAATATCTGATTTATTTATATCGTCTATTTTATTTCCATCATCATGATTCATAGTAAATTGTATTGCTTCAATTCTATTATAATATTCTTCATCTAACACATGTTGGCCACTCGGTAAGTGAGTTGCTTTTTGATTAAGTAGCTTAGAAAAAGATAGTATAAGATCTCCCAAAACACCAAAACAGGGTATTTTTTCTTTTTCGCTTATGGCAGTTAAAAATTTTGCAAGTTTTGTATCAACAATTGTATATAATATAATACAATTATTTTTTTTTTTACATATATCAATAATTTTTAAAATTTGATTTTCTGTTCTAGTAAAAGAAAATTGATGAGGATTGTATTTAATCTTATTAAATTGTGCTTTTAAGGCTAAAAAAATTCTATCAAGAGTTTCTCCCGTTGAATCAGATACTAAATAAATTTCATATGTATTATTCATGAATAAACTGTTTATAATTATAAAATTATTACACTAATATAGTTAAATTCGAAATTATTTGTCTAATAAGCTTAAAAAGTGCCATTTATTAACAATATTACACATGTTAATAATTAATATACAATTTATCAAATAACATAAAAAATACTGAGATTAATATGTAATTTTATTAGTTTTTTTATTTAATTGTATGTGGATAAATATTTAATAAAATGTCAAAAAAAAATAATTCTCATTATCCCTATTACCTAATACTAAAACTAAACTATTATAATTATTATTTATTATGAATACTAATATTTACAAATGTTTAATAAATAAAAATACTAATATTAATCCTGTATGGTTTATGAGACAGGCAGGAAGATATTTACCCGAATTCAGAAAAATTAGAAAAGAAAATCCTAATTTTATTAAATTATGTTTAAATAAAAATTTAATTAATCAAATAACTTTACAACCTATGGAAAGATTTAATTTAGATGCTGCTATTATTTTTTCTGATATATTGATGTTGCCGTATGGTTTAGGACAAGAAGTTGAATTTAAAAAAAATTTTGGTCCATTTCTTGGAAATTTAAATATTAATAATTTTTTGAAAGTTAATGAAGAAGATTTTGCAAATAAATTAAAGCCAGTTTATGAGGGAATAAATACTACATCTAAAAGTAAATTAATTAAAAATAAAGATTTAATAGGATTTGTTGGCGCACCTTGGACTATTTTAGTATATATGTTAAATAAAAAATCTCCAAAAAAAAAAATTTCTAAAAATTTATTTAATGATGAAAAATTAATAAATAATTTATTAAAAATAATTGAAAAATTTCTAAAAATTCATATAAAAAACCAAATAAATAATGGTGCATCAATAATTCAAATTTTTGATAGTTGGGCTGGTTTAGTAGATGAAAAAAATTTAGAAAAATATGTGTATAATCCCACGGTGAATCTTGTTGAATATGTTAAGTCTTTTAAAATACCTGTTATTTGTTTTCCAAGAAATATAAGAAATTATAAAAAATATTGTGAAAAAATTTTACCAGATGCAATCAATATTGATTATGAAATAGATCCAAAAAAAATCTTAAAAGAAATAAAAATTCCTGTTCAGGGAGGATTAGATCCAAAAATTTTACTAACAGATAAAAATAATATAATAAAAAAAACTAATTATTATTTAAATATTTTTAAGGATCATCCTTACATTTTTAATTTGGGTCATGGTGTTTTGCCAGAAACAGATCCAATTATGTTAGACTACCTAGTTAAGTATGTTAAAGATTTCAAATGAAAAAAGCTGTAATATTATTTAATTTAGGAGGACCAGATAGTTTAAATAATGTAAGGCCTTTTTTATTTAACTTGTTTTATGATCCTGCTATAATTAATTTACCTAAAATATTAAGATACCCAATAGCAAAATTTATTTCAAAAAAAAGAGAACCTATAGCAAAGAAGATATATGAAGAAATTGGAGGCTCTTCACCAATCTTAAAACTTACAGAGGAGCAATCTATTGCTTTAGAATTAAAATTAAATCAAGATGATGATTTGTCTGAATATAAATGTTTTATTGTTATGAGGTGCTGGCATCCAAGAGCAGAAAATATTGTTAAGGAGGTGATGAATTATAATCCAGATGAAGTGATTTTAATGCCGCTTTATCCTCAATATTCAGCAGCTACTTCTGGTTCATCTATAAAAGAATGGAACAATATTTGTTCAAAAAATAGTTTTAAAGTAAAGACATCTACGATTTGTTGTTATCCAACTGATAAAAATTTTGTCCAAGCACACAAAGATGAAATAATGAAAAAGATTAATAATTTAGAAAATTTCAAATTAATTTTTTCTGCCCATGGATTGCCTGAAAAAAATATTAAGAAAGGTGATCCATATCAATGGCAGGTAGAACAATCTGTTGATAAAATTGTTAAATCCCTAAATATTGAAGATTTAGACTGGGTATTAAGTTATCAGAGCCGCGTGGGACCTTTAAAATGGATTGCCCCGTCGACTGAGGATATAATAGTAAAAAATTCAAAATTAGGAAAACATATTGTTTTAGTCCCTATCGCATTTGTATCCGAACATTCAGAAACTTTGGTTGAACTTGATATAGAATACAGAGAGCTTGCTGATAAAAATGGTTGTAAAAATTATTCAAGAGTACCTGCACTTGGAACAAATGAAAATTATATAAAAGCAATGTCGAACTTAATAATCAATAAACAAGATTACAATTTTAATGGAAAGCTTTTTCCCCCCAAGATACAATGCCCAAATCAATTTAAGAAATGCCCGTGCCTAAGTTATGAATAGTTATTTATTATTTAAAAGCTTGCATTTAATAGCTGTTGTTTCCTGGATGGCTGGTCTTTTATATCTCCCAAGAATTTTTGTTTATCATGTTGAGAATAAAGAAAAGAAAGAAGCAACTGATATATTTGAAGTAATGGAAAAAAGATTGTTTTTTTACATCATGCGACCCGCAATGATATTTGTTTGGGTTTTTGGACTAACATTGATTTATCTCAATGGGATAGAGATTTTCTCTCAATTATGGTTTCAAATAAAGATCATTTTAGTAATCTTGCTATCAGCATATAATGATTTTTTAGGCAAATGTCTTGCTGCTTTAAAAAATTCTACAAATACAAGATCTGCAAAATTTTTTAGGATTATTAATGAAATACCAACAGTAATCTTGATTATTGTTGTATTTTTGTCTATTTTTAAGCCAATCTAGGGTTGAAATTTTTAAGTTAATATATATATTAGCTCTATCTAATTAATAACAATCCCAAAACATGAATATACAAGAGTTAAAAAAGAAAAGTTCGGAGGCGCTTATCTCACAAGCTGAAGAATTGGGTGTAGAAAATGCCAGTACATTAAGGAAGCAAGAAATCTTATTTGCTATACTAAAAAAATTAGCTGAAAAAGGTGAAGAAATTACAGGTGGAGGTGTTCTGCAGCTTTTACAAGATGGATTTGGTTTTTTAAGAGCTATAGAATCAAACTATTTACCTGGTCCAGATGATATTTATGTTAGCCCTAGTCAAATTAGAAGGTTTGGTTTAAGAACGGGAGATACAGTTGAGGGACCTATAAGAGCGCCCAAAGAAAGCGAAAGGTATTTTGCACTTCTGCAAGTAAGCAAAATTAATTTTGAAGATCCTGAAAAAGCAAGGCACAAAATTGCATTTGATAACCTTACTCCTCTTTATCCGAATAAGCAGTTGGTAATGGAAGTAGAAAGTAATAAAACCATAAAAAATCCAGATTTAACCCCAAGATTAATTGATCTTGTAAGTCCAATTGGAAAAGGACAAAGATCTTTGATTATTTCTCCTCCAAAAGCAGGTAAAACAATGATTTTACAAAGCATAGCAAATTCAATAAGTGCTAATCATCCCGAATGTTATTTGATGGTCTTGCTTATTGATGAGAGACCAGAAGAAGTTACAGATATGCAAAGAACAGTTAAAGGTGAAGTTATAAGCTCAACATTTGATGAACCTGCACAAAGACACGTGGCAGTGGCAGAGATGGTAATAGAAAAAGCTAAGAGATTAACGGAACATAAAAAAGATGTTGTGATTTTATTGGACTCTATTACTAGACTTGGAAGAGCATATAATGCTGTTGTGCCCAGTTCAGGAAAAGTTTTAACTGGTGGAGTTGATGCAAATGCACTTCAAAGGCCTAAAAGATTTTTTGGTGCCGCTAGAAATATAGAAGAAGGAGGCTCTTTAACAATTATTTCAACAGCTTTAATAGATACAGGAAGCAGAATGGATGAAGTAATTTTTGAAGAGTTTAAAGGCACAGGTAATAGTGAAACAATATTAGATAGAAAAATATCAGAAAAAAGAATATACCCTGCTATTGATATAACTAAATCTGGAACAAGAAGAGAAGAATTAATCTTTAATAAAGATGATTTGCAGAAAATGAATGTTTTAAGAAGAATCATTGCACCTATGGGAACTATGGATGCAATTGAATTTATAATGTCAAAACTAAAAAATACAAAGAATAATAATGATTTTTTTAGTTCAATGAATAAGCCAGGATAATTATAAAGTTAATTTACTTTATTTCTATATTTTCTAAAGTGAAATTTGACTGATGATTTTTGTATATTTTTATATAAGCTTTTTCTATATGAGAGGTATAAAGTTTTGTATTAAATAAAGGTTTTTTAATTTTGTTTTTTTCTAATTTTTTATTTATCTTATTTAAAAATTCCGATTTTGTTGCAAGTTGAGTAGCTAAATATTCATATTCTTTTTCTGTTTTTGTTATTAGTTCTTCTAACCCAATCGCATTTAATATACTAGCTCCTACTCTACTAGCAAATGATTTTCCAACACGAGTAATAACTGGCAAGCCAGACCATAATGCATCACTGCATGTTGTATGAGCTGTATATGGGAATGTATCTATGAATAAATCAGCAAGTTTATGTCTAGCCAAATGTTCCGATAATGGAATTTTTTCTGCAAATATAATTCTATTTGGTTCTATTCCTCTTATATTTGCTTCTTTTTTTAAATTTTTAGCTCCTATATCACTATCCTTTATAAGCCAAAGAACACTTCGATCAATTTTTTTTAATAACCTCATCCATATATCATAAACACTAGGTGTGATTTTGTAATTTTGATTAAAACAACAAAAGACAAAACTTTTTTCAGGGAGGCCAAAATCTTTTCTTGAGTAAATTTTATTTGATATTTTTTGAGTAGAATCTCTCACTTGATAAGTGTTTGGTAAGTAAATTATTTTTTCAGAATAATATTTTTGATATTTTTTTGGTATTAAAATTTTATCTGCAATTAAATAATCAATAAAATTTGCTCCTGAAGTACCAGGATATCCTAGATAATTTATTTGTATGGGCGCACATCTTTCTGAAAAAATTCCAATTCTGTTGTTTGCTGTATAACACATTAAATCAATTGCAATATCAATGTTAAGTTCTCTAGAAAGTTCAGCTACTTCTTTATCAGTTTTAGAGTTTACCTTAATGAATTGATCGAATGCATCTTTAACTCTTTTACTAATATTATCGTTCTTTTCCGGTCCAAAAGAGAAAGCAATAATTTCAAATTTTGATCTATCATGTAATTCAAACAACCTAACTAATAAAAAAGACATTGCATGACTATAAAAATCAGCTGAATAATAACCCAAACGTATTTTCTTATTATTAGATAATTTTAAGACTGTTTTTTTTTTATTAATTGTATTTTTAATAAAATTTTCAGCAGTTTTTTTTTGAAGCAAAGGCAAGTTGTATAATGAAAGAGTCGAAAAAGGCAAAGCAGCAATCTGATTATTATTTAATTTATTTTTTAATTCATCAAGTTTATTATTAAAAGATTCCCAACTACACATTAGATTTTTTGAATGAATTATTTTTCCCAATAAAAAGCTAAAATTAGGGTTAATTTTATAAGCTTTATTATAGCTTGCTAATGAAAGGTCAAATTTCTTTAATTGTTGAAGAGCAAAGCCTTTATTGTTATGTGCTTGAATGTGATTTTGATTAATCTGAATAGCTTTATCATAACTTTCTATAGCTAAATCTATCTTCTTTAATTCTTGTAATGCCAAACCTTTATTGTAGTAAGCGTCAGAGTAATTATTACTAATTTTAATAGCTTTATCATAACTTTCTATAGCTTCGTTAAATCTTTTAAGTTCAATTAAGGCATTACCTTTTTCATTATAAGTTTCAGGAAAATTTTGATTTATTCCAATTGCTTTATTTATGAAGTAAAGTGCTTCAGAAAAATTTTTTTCTTTAAAATAAATTAGATTTAGCAAACGTAAATTATGAAATTCTTTAGAATTTATTTTATGGATTTCTAAACAAATTTTCTTTGCTTCAATTATCTTTCCAGAATTATAATATTTAACAGCTTTATCCAATTTAATTTGCATTTACTTTATAATTTTTTTAAAATTAGAATATAAAATCCTTGAATAATTATTCATATTTTGAATATTTTTTTGAGCTTCATTATCAAATTTTTGAAGAGCTCCATTTCCTAACTGTTTTTCTAGAGCCAATTTATATTCAGGTACACAACCCCACTCTTTAACTGTTGTATCTTTAATTTCTATATGAAACTGAATCCCATATGCGTGATTTTGATATTTGAATATTTGATATTTAGTTTCTTTTGATGAAGCTATTAAGGTTACATTTTCATTAGATTCTAAATTTTGTACTTCATATGAGTGCCACTGAAGTGATTTAATTTTTTCTGGAAACTTACTAAATAAATTATCGTTATATTTGTTATTTAAAAAATTTATATCTAACATTCCTATCTCGGGAGTTTTTGATTTTTTGACCTTTCCTCCTATAACTTCACCCAATAATTGACATCCTAAACAAAAACCCAAATAAGGTTTTTTTAAATCAACAACAAATTCTCTTATTTTTTCTTTTTCATTAATTAACCATGGATATTCTTTTTCCATCCACGTATCCATTGGACCACCCATACAAAGCATTGCGTCAAATTTATTTAAATCATTTGGAATTTTTTGACCTTCGTCGAGCTCTATAGTTTCTAGGTTTACACCATCATTTAACATTAAGTCTTTTATATATCCAGGGTCTTCAATTTTAATATGTTGAAGTACAATTATATTCATATCATTATAGTCTAATAAATTTTGCTAATGAATTCATATGATACTATACTAAATTAAATGACAATTTATGCATTATCATCGGGACCGGGACTTTCTGGAGTTGCAGTAATAAGGATATCAGGCAGCGAAACATCTGAAGTAATTAAATTAATTACAGGCAAAGATTTACCTATCCCTAGAGTAGCAACACTCAGAAAACTCAATAAAATCAACAGTAATGAGCTAATTGATGAAGGTATAATAATATGGTTTCCTGGCCCGCAGAGCTACACAGGCGAGGATATGGCAGAATTTCATGTACATGGCGGTAGATCAGTTGTTGAAGCTATTCATAAATCAATTTCGGAGATAAAAAATTGCAGAATGGCCGACCCAGGCGAGTTTACAAAAATAGCATTTCAAAATAATAAAATAAATTTACTTAAGGCAGAAAGTATTGCAGATTTAATAGCATCAGAAACAGAAATACAAAGACAGCAAGCAATAAAAATTATGTCTGGAAAACATTCAAAAGTTTATGAAAGATGGAGAGAAAATATTTTAAAAATTTTAGCAAATGTTGAAGCTAAAATTGATTTTCCCGATGAGGATCTTCCAAATAACATTTTACAAAATATCAAAAAAAATAGTAGCAAAATAAAAAATGAAATTTTAACTACCTTGAATGATCTAAAGGTTGGAGAAAGAATTAGAGAGGGGTTTAAAATAGCAATTGTTGGACCTAGCAATGCTGGTAAATCGAGCCTGCTAAATTATTTATCAAGGAGAGAAGTTGCTATTGTTTCAGAAATTGCTGGAACTACAAGAGATGTTATAGAGACTCATTTAAAAATAGATGGTCTTCCAGTTATTTTATCAGACACTGCTGGTATAAGAGAATCTAAGGATGAAATTGAAAAAAAAGGAATACGTTTAGCTTTAAAAAAAGCTGAAAATGCAGACTTAAATATAGTAGTAATTGAGCCAAAAAGTGCCCATTTTACAGGTTTTTTGAATGATTTAATATCTGAAAAATCTATATTAGTAATAAATAAATCAGATCTTGGAATTGAAAATATTGTAAGTGATTTTAAAAAATTTAGCCCAATTTATATTTCTTTAAAAAAGGAAAAAAACATAGATATGCTTATTAATAAAATTAAAGAGAAATTAAAAAATAAATTTGTAAACCATGAAAATATTTTGATCACAAGAGAAAGACACAGAAATCATTTACAGCAATGTGTTCATCACTTGGATAATTTTGAGTTAAAAAATGACAATAAAGATTTTGATATGGCAGCTGAAGATTTAAGATTGGCAACTAGACATTTAGGTGCAATTGTGGGAAAAGTTGATGTTGAAGAGATTTTAGGGTCTATTTTCAGTGAATTTTGCATAGGTAAATAAGCCTTAATTTATGGGCTTTTTTTAACAATTTAAGAGAATTCTTGTAAAAAAAAGAATGAAATATAAATTATAAGAATGAAAAAAGATTTTTCATTTGATGTAGTTGTTATTGGAGGAGGACACGCAGGATGTGAAGCTGCTGCAGCATCAGCACGCTTAGGTGTTAACACTGCACTATTCACCCACAATGTTAAAACTATTGGAGAAATGTCATGTAATCCTGCCATAGGTGGTTTGGGTAAAGGACATTTAGTTAGAGAAATTGATTCACTTGACGGACTAATGGGAGAAGTAGCTGATAAGTCTGGAATACAGTTTAGGCTGCTAAATAGAAGCAGAGGACCAGCTGTAAGAGGGCCCCGAACTCAATCAGATAGATCATTATATAAGAAATATATGCAAGAAAAACTTCTAAACTATTGTAATTTAACAGTTTTTTCAGATCCTGTAATCGACTTTATTTTTAAAGAAAACAGTGTAAATGGTTTTATTACTGAAGGCGGAAAAAAAATTTTTTGTAAAAAATTAATCTTAACAACTGGTACTTTTTTAAATGGATTAATTCACGTAGGTGAAAAAAAAATTCCTGCAGGAAGAATTAATGAAAAACCATCAGTAGGCTTAAGCGAAAAATTAAAGAAATATAATTTTAAAATTGGAAGATTAAAAACTGGAACACCGCCTAGGCTTGATTCTCGTACAATAAATTATAATAATTTAGAAGAACAGTTTGCAGATGATGATCCATATTTTTTTTCTTTTTTAACTAAAGAAAATTATAATAAACAAATTTCTTGTCGAGTGACATATACGAACGAAAAGGTTCATAAAATTATTTCAAAAAATATAAAAAGAAGCGCAATGTATTCAGGCTCTATTAAAGGCATTGGTCCTAGATATTGTCCATCAATAGAAGATAAGGTAGTTAAGTTTACTGATAAGACTAGACATCAAATATTTTTGGAACCAGAAGGTTTAAATGATTATAATATTTATCCAAATGGAATATCAACATCACTCCCAGAAGATGTTCAAAGTGAAATATGTAGTAATATCAATGGTTTAGAGAACGTTAAAATTATTCAGCCTGGTTATGCTATTGAATATGATTACGTTGATCCCAGGGAACTTTTTTTGACTTTAGAGACAAAAAAGATTCATAATCTTTATTTAGCTGGCCAAATTAATGGTACCACTGGATATGAAGAGGCAGCTGCCCAAGGTTTAATAGCAGGTATTAATGCAGCTTTATCAATAAAAAATTTTGAGCCATTTATTTTGGATAGATCTGAAGCTTATATAGGAGTTATGATAGATGATTTAGTAACCAAAGGTGTTGCAGAGCCTTACCGGATGTTTACATCCAGAGCCGAGTACAGACTTTCCTTAAGAGCTGATAATGCTGATCAAAGATTGACTGATAAGGGAATTAAAATTGGTCTTATATCAAAAGATCGTATCCTTATATTTAAGGAAAAATTAGCTAGAATCACTCATGTTGATAAAATCATGTCAAAATTACAAATTACCCCTTCTAAGGCCGAGAACTATTCAATAAAAGTAGCAAAGGATGGTATTTCAAGAAAATCTACTGAAATACTAAGCCAAAAAAACGTAAACATGCATAAAATAAGACAGATATGGCCTAATATACCATTTTATAGCAAAGAAATTGATGATCAGATTGAAATTAATGCACATTACGCAGGATACTTAATAAAGCAAAAAGCAGATATATTAGCTTTCAAAAGAGATGAGAACTTATTAATACCAGATAAAATTGATTATGATCTTTTAAATGGGCTTTCAAATGAAGTAAAGTCTAAATTTAAGCAAATTAAGCCAAAAACTTTAGGTCAAGCTTTAAGAATTGACGGTATTACCCCAGCTGCTGCATATATTTTGTTGTCACATGTAAAAAGAAAGTCTATTAAGCAAATAGCTTAATGGGTATTGATTCTAAAAAATATATAAATTTAGATAGATTTAACGTTTCACGTGAAACAATTGAATTATTGGATCACTATAAAAACCTATTATTAGAGAAAAATAAGGAAATTAATCTTATTAGTAGAAAAGATATAGGAAATTTAATAAAAAGGCATATAGAGGATAGCGCACAAGCCATTGATTTAATTGACTTAAATAGCAAAATGTGTACAGATCTAGGTTCAGGAGGTGGGCTTCCAGGTGTAGTAATTTCTATAATGCTTAGAGAAAAGAAATCAAAAACTAAATTAAAACTTTATGAAAAAAGCTACCACAAAAGTAATTTTTTAAGAGAGGTAAGGGAAAAACTTAAATTGGACTTTGACGTTCATGAAAAAGATTTGTTTAAAGAAAAAAATATTATTTCGGGAACTGTAATTGCTCGTGCGTTCAAACCTTTGCCAATAATCCTGGAACTTATAGATAAAAATTTTTCAGATTTATCAAATTTAGTTGTTTTCATGGGGAAAAATGGAAAACAATTATTGGAGAACACTATTAAGAAATGGGAATTTGAGTATAAGAATATAAGGAGTACCACAAGCAAAGATTCGTTTTTAATAAATATTAAAAATGTAAAAAAAAGATGATTAAGACAGAAATAATATCAATCATAAATCAAAAGGGTGGAGTAGGTAAAACTACAACAGCTGTAAACTTGGCAGCAGGATTAGCTTTAAAAAATAAAAAAATTTTAGTAATAGATTTAGACCCTCAAGGTAACGCCACAACAGGTTTGGGAATGTCAAATTCAGAAAATTCTAGTGAAACAATTTATGCAGTTCTTAATGGTGAGAAAAAATTTTTGGATACTGTTAAAAAAACTCAATTTCAAAAATTAGATTTAATTCCATCTAATGTTGATTTGTCTGGATTGGAAGTTGAAACAGCCGGAGATAGTAGAAGAGCCTTTATTCTTAAAGAGCAAATAATGGCATATTTAAAGGATTTTGAGAGCGAATATGACTATATTTTTATAGATTGCCCACCATCACTTAGTTTACTTACGGTAATGGCTTTAGTGGCATCAAGTTCAATTATAGTACCATTACAAACCGAATTTTTTGCACTTGAAGGACTTACTCAGTTAATGAAAACTATTGAAAGAATTAAAATTAATTTAAATTCTGAACTTAAGATTAAAGGAATATTACTAACTATGTATGATAAGCGAAATAAGTTATCTGGCCAGGTTGAAAAAGAGGCTAGGGATTATTTTAAGGAAAAGGTCTATTCTACCGTTATACCTAGAAATGTTAGATTATCAGAGGCTCCTTCACATGGAGTTCCAGTTTTAATTTATGATAAAATATGTCCGGGTAGTAAATCGTATTTTAACTTTACTGAAGAATTTTTAAATAAACATGAAACATTTGAAAGTGCTGCATAATGGATACATTTAAAATCAGGAAAGGATTAGGTAGAGGTCTATCTTCTCTAATAGGAGATAATAAAGTTAATACTAATATTAATAAGCTTCCTATAGCAAATTTAGTGAAAAACAAATTTCAACCCAGGAAGTATTTTGACAAAGAAAGTTTAGAAGAACTTTCCAATTCAATTAAAGAAAGAGGTGTAATCCAGCCAATTATTGTAAGAGAATTAAAAAATAATAATGATAAGTATGAAATTATAGCAGGAGAAAGGAGATGGCTTGCAGCTCAAAATGCTGGTCTTCATGAAGTTCCCGTAGTAATAACAGAAGCAGATGACCTGAAGTCTTTGGAATTTGCTATAGTCGAAAATGTACAAAGGCATGATTTAAATCCAATAGAAGAAGCAAATGGATATCAAAGACTGATTGATGATTTTAAATATGACCATGAAAAAGTTGCAAAATTTATAGGTAAAAGCAGAAGTCATATATCTAATTGTTTAAGACTTTTAACATTGCCAAAAGAAGTGGTTCAACTAGTAGAAATTGGCAAGCTTTCTCAGGGACATGCCAAAATCTTAGTTGGTCTTGAAAATGCTTTTTTTGTTGCAAAAAAAATTTTAGACAAAAAATTATCGGTGAGACAAGCAGAAAACTTGGTACGTTTTTTTAAAACTAAAAAAATACCAAAAATTATTTCGAAAGATTCTAATATTAAGGAGCTCGAAAGTTCATTAAAAGAAAGAATTGGTTTAAACACTTCAATAAAAAATAGAAAAAATAATTCAGGATCATTGACTTTCGAATATAAAGACCTTGATCAATTAAATAGACTGATAATGGTAATAAAAGCTAACTATTAAATTTAGTATTACTTGTTGCAGTGTTTATCAAAAAATCAGAAGTAATATTTAAAGAATTTAAAGAATTCATTTTTATTAATAATTCTACATCATTTATTTTGAATATTAATTTTTCTACATCAGAATGAGACCATATTGAAATTTGATTTTTAACGGTTTCTTTATCTTTCCAAAAAATAGGTGGTTTGAAATTTGTTACAGCTTGGTCAATATTTTCGTTATTTTTTGTGATCTCTTTTAATTTTAGTAGTCTTTTGGTTTTGTTTAAAAGTGTTCTTACAATCATTATACAGTCTTCATTTGAATAGATATTTTCATTCAAGATATTTGATGTTTTTTTAGCATTTTTATTAAGACAATTATCTACGAGTTCAGATGCATTATAGTTTTCTGCAAGATTTGTGAGTTTTAAAATATCTTCAACTTCAATTTTTTTTTTACTTTTCGAAAAATTTTCTATTTTATTTAATTCATTATTTAAGTTTTTTCTATCACCATTACTTCTTTCAATTATTAAATTAATTAATTGTTGTGAAATTGCTATTTTTTTTTCTTTAAAATATTTAATTGCAATATTACTTAATGTTTGAATATTATCAGAGTAAAAAGGTATACAAATTATACTTTTACCCTTTTCAAAAAAATTCCTTATTTTTGATTTTTTTTCTAAAGGACCTGCCAATAAAATTATTTTTACATCGGAAATTTCTTTTAGTGTTATTTCTTCAATTACATCTTTAATTTTATCACTAACTCTTGAAATTATTATAAGTTTTGTGTCTTCAAAAAAAGATTTTGTAAAAATTCCATTTAAAAAAGTATTTTTATCTTCTAGAATATCTTTTTCTTCATATCTATATATTTTTCCTTTATAATTATTTTCAAAATTTTTTTTAATAATTTCATTCTTAAAACCCTCATTTTCACCATAAAAAAGATATAGATTATATTTTTTAAAATTAATTTTATCTAATTCAAAACTTTTTTTTATCATTTTCTAGAATAAAGTAATTTTATAATATCTCGTACTAGATTTTTGGATAAATTTTTCTTAATGTTATTTTCGTATTTTCGTAATTCAAATTTATTTGATTTATTTTTATAATCAAAAGTTTTACTTAATTTTTGATTAATTATTAGTTCATTATCTGTGTATACATTTATATTAAGTAAAATTTCCATCGTAAAAATTTCTGGGTTTCCTTTTTTATTTTTTGTTATAATAGTTTTTTTGCTGCTTGAATTGATATTTAGATCATATTTAATTGGATTTTTAGTATTGCTGTATCTAATCAAGTTATTTTTTAAGTTTTGGTTGATGCTATTATCTCCAGAAAAATTTATTGTATTTATTGAAAAATTATAATTTTTATCTAATTCTTTATCTGAATAAATTGGACTAAATCCGCAGCCCAGCAATAAAAAAAAAAGAAATACGGTAATTATTTTATTCATTATTATTATTTTATAATTAAATTTAACAATCTATCCTTGATAAAAATACTTTTAATATCTCCTTTTTTATTAAAGAACTTATTAATTTTTTCATCATTATCTATTATTTTTCTTAAAGATTCCTCACTTATTCCTTTTTTACAATTAATAATTGATCTTTTTTTCCCATTTATTTGTATTACAATATTTACATCATCACTTACCAGAAATCGTTTATCTACAATTGGCCATTTTACATTATGATTAGTCTTTAAGTCTTCAAGGCATTCAGATGCATAATGAGGAATTATTGGATATATAATAGATAAAATTTTCTTATAATTTTCAAATAATTCATCACTATTTATTTGTGAATTAATTTTTTGATTTAAAAAATTGTAGGTTTCATAAATACTAGCAATAATTACGTTATAATTAAATTTTTCTAAATTAATGTTTATTCTATCAATTAGTTGATTAGTAAATTTTGAAATTTCTTCTGATTTTTCAGAATTTTTTTCACTTTTATCTAATATAGATTTAATTTTTTCATGCAATGACCATAGTTTTTGAACAAATTTATAACAGGCAAGCATTCCTTGTTCAGACCATTGAACGTCTTTTTCTGGTGGACTATCAGATAACATGAATAATCTAACTGCATCAGCACCATAATTTTCAATAATTTTTTCAGGATCTACAGTATTTTTTTTTGATTTTGACATAGATTCTGAAGGCCCAACTTTTACTTTTTTTTCTGGATTTTTCTTTATAAAGAAATTTTTTCCATCTTTAGTTTCAACTTCCTCAGGACTTAGCCATTTGTTGTTAGTATCTTTGTAAGTTTCGTGACAAACCATACCTTGTGTAAATAGTCCTTGAAATGGTTCAGTTATATTAAAATTTTTATTTTTATAATTTAAAGCCATTGTAAAAAATCTTGAATAAAGTAGATGCAATATTGCATGTTCAACGCCTCCAATATACTGATCAACGGGCATCCAATATTTTAATTCATCATAATCAAAACCATATTTTTCATTAGTTGGTGAACAAAATCTAATAAAGTACCAGGATGAATCAACAAATGTGTCTAATGTATCAGTTTCCCTAATTAATTCTTTTCCATCTATTTTAACTTTTTTCCATTCTTTTGCATTATCAAGTGGATTACCTTTAAAATTTAAGTCAATATTTTCTGGTAATTTTACTGGTAAATTTTTTTTAGGAATAGGAAAAACTTTTCCATTTTGGTCATAAGCCATTGGTATTGGACAGCCCCAGTACCTTTGTCTTGACACACCCCAATCTTTTAATCTGAAATTAATTTTTTTTTTTCCTAATTTTTTTTCTTCAAGTATATCTATAGTTTTAATAATTGATTCATCTGGAACTTTTAAACCATTTAAAAAATCAGAATTAATTACAATTCCAGAACCGGTATATGCTTCTTTAATGACACTAAATTTATCATCTTCATCAATTGGTTTTACTACTGTTTTAACTTTTAATTTATATTTATTAGCAAAGTCCAAGTCTCTTTGATCATGTGCTGGGCATCCAAAAACAGCTCCAAAACCATAGTCCATTAGAACAAAATTTGCAAAATATACAGGAACTTTTTGACTTTTGTCTAAAGGATTAATAGCAAACAAATTTGTTTTAAACCCAATTTTTTCGCCAAGCGCAATAGATTCTTCTGTTGTGCCAGTTTTTGAACAATCTAATTTAAATTTTTTAAATTCAGAGTCATTTAAATAATATTTTGAAATAGGATGATCAACAGAAACAGCTAAAAATGAAAATCCAAATAAAGTATCAGGTCTTGTTGTAAAACATTTAATTTTATCAATTGATGAATTACCCTCTATTTTAAAGTCAATTTCACAACCAAAGGATTTGCCAATCCAATTTTTTTGCATTGTTTTTACTTTCTCAGGCCAATTTTTTAATGTTCCAAGTCCCTTGAGAAGTTCTTCAGAAAATTTTGATATGTTAAAAAACCATTGATTTAATTTTTTTCTTTCGACCGGTATTCCAGATCTCCAGCCCTTGCCATCAATAACTTGTTCATTTGCTAAAACTGTTTTTTCAACTGGATCCCAATTAACATAATTTTCTTTTCTATAAACTAAACCTTTTTCATATAGCTCAAGAAAAAAAAGTTGTTGATGTTTATAATATTCTTCAGAACAGGTAGATATTTCTCTATCCCAGTCTAATGATAAACCCATTTTTTTTAGTTGTTTTTTCATAGTTGAAATATTGGACTCAGTCCATTTTTTTGGATGTAAATTATTTTCTTTAGCTGCATTTTCAGCTGGCAAACCAAAAGAATCCCATCCCATAGGATGCAAAACATTATAACCTTGCATTGATTTTACTCGTGCTAATACGTCACCAATTGTATAATTTCTCACATGACCCATATGGATTTTTCCAGATGGATATGGAAACATTTCTAAGCAATAAAATTTTTTTTTACTCTTATCTATTTTAGTTTTATATTTTTTATTTTTTTCCCAAAAAGTCTGCCATTTTTTCTCAACGGTTTTGAAATTATATCTATCCATTTATTTAAAAAAATTAATTTTAAATTCAATACTTTTTATTATTTTTTAAATCAATCATTAATACTTGGATGGTGCATCACTACCCGGTCCAGATTCTGTGTATTCTCTTTGGTCTTTTCCTATTTCTGAATCTTGAATTGTTGCTGCTTTTCTTAAAATTGCTAATTTAATTTCTTGTCCTAGAGTGCTATCGTCTTTTACTACTTTGCAATTATTTTTATCTTCTTTTTTACAGATTTTTCTATGGATGATTATTTTAAGACCATCTACTCTAATTTCATTAGATAAAAACCTTACTGTAATTTTTAAAGGATCCTGTGAAGAATCTTCACTAAACCAATCCGTAATTATAAGACCTCCAGAATAATCAACATTAGACAGAGGAGTAAAATCTAATAAATCTAAACTAGCACGCCACATTTCATTTGATGAGGCGAATTGAAAATTTCCACTCTTATCTTTTTCCAGTAAGCTCATAGCTCTAAATCCTCTACCCTCACGGATATTTCTTTCCCTTTTTAATTTTGGATCTCCTGGAATTTTTCTAAGATCAACTTTTTTTGGCTTTAACGGACCGCATGAATTCAAAAAAAACGAGCTCATAGCCAATATAAGCAATATACAAACATTATATGATATAAATTTTCCCTTAAAATTGATGATTTTCATAAATTTCTATAGAGTTTGATTATCATAAAACTAATGGCATAAAAAAGATATATTTTAGTGATATTTATGCAACACTATCAATAAATATTAATAAATATGTGAAATTTGCTAATAAAATATAGCAATTATGATAATTTTCCCATGCTTATAAATTTTTATAGGCTTAATTAATAATTAATTAAAAATAAACAAAGGAGAAAACTATGAATAACTGGAAAAAAGCAGGTTTAACTGCTCTTGCTGGTACATTGGTAGCAACTTCTGCATATGCTGGCGCTGTTTCAGTAACTGGTACTGCTAATTTGACTTATACGTCAAAAGGTGGTGCTGAGGACAACGGTGGAAACTTTGCAGATGAAACTGGTATTGGTGTAACTGGTAACAATTGGGGTATGAATAAAACCCTATCTTTCAGTGGTTCTGGAGAGATGGATAACGGTTGGACTGTTTCTGTATCTCAAGGATTAGCTAATGGCGCTGTATCTGGTCTAGGTATGACTATTGATATGGGTGACATGGGTTCAATTAACTACGAAGCAAGTACAAGTGCTAGAGGTATCGGTAAAATTAAAGATATGATGCCAACAGCTGACGAAGACGTTGGAAATGGTATTGACGTTGACGGTTCAAGTACAGCTGGTGGTTTATCAGGTACTGTATCTGGTGGAACAACTGGTTTCCATTACGCGAACACTATCAATGACATGGTTGAAATCGGTATTGGTTATGTGCCAAAAGGTTCAGGTACACCAGCTAGTGGTGCTGTATCTGGTGGCGGCGGAGCTGCTTCAACTGTATCAGGTTTCATTAAATTAGATCCAATGGATGGTTTAGAAGTTGGTTTTGGTGTTGGTGAAGCTGCTTCAACTACAGCTGCTCAAACTGATGACTATGATACAATGTATGTAACATATGTTTACGGTCCAATTACAGCTGGTTACCAAGTTAGTAATAAAGACACATACGGTTCTACAGCAGATGATGAACAAACTAGATGGGGTGTTCTTTACGCTGTAAACGATGAGTTGTCTATTTCATACCAAGCGCATGAAAATGATGACAGCACATTAGCAGTTGACGAAGAAGCAACTGGTATTTCTGCATCATACACAACTGGTGGAATGACTTTCAAAGCTCACAGAAACTCAGCTGATGATGTAACTAACGTTGTTGCTAATGAATCAGAACATACTGAAATCGGTATAACTTTTGCATTCTAATTAGTACAATTAGTATATAATTTAAAAGGCCCTGTAATTTTACAGGGCCTTTTTTATTTGAGTTAAATTATTTTAATTTTTCAATTTTTTTAAACATTTCTAAATAATCATAGTAGTTTTTAAAATTATTAAGAGATGTTTTATATATAGGGTTTCTAGCTTGAGTTATGCTAACGGTTTTTATTGGATTACTTTTTTCATTAAATTTTAAACAATCTTTTTCCCACTTTAATTCACAAAATTTAATTAAATCTTTTATTTGATTTTCTTCATTTTTAATCAAATTTTCATAATTTAAATTGTAGATAAAATTAGGAATAATTTTATTCCAAAATTTCATTAAATCTAAGTATATTTCTATATATTTAACTAAATTATTCTGTTCATTGCTCCATAAAAGAGAATTTATTTCAAACTCATTTTTATATATTGATAGGGCCGTATCATTTAAGTCTCTCGTACAATGAATTATTTTAGATTTTGGAAAAAGTATTTTAATAAATCCAAGCCATTGAAAATTTAAAGGATTTTTGTCTAAGATAATTTTTTTATCAGTTTTTATGTAATTTATTTTTGAAAAATAATTATTTGTTATTTTTTTGATTTTATCATAATTTTCTTTATTAAAATTGTTAAATAATGAAGTAAAATTTTTGTTGTATATGTTTTTCATCAAAAATTGATCTAAAATTATCATCTCTCCAGCTCCTTGGACTTTTGAGTGAGCCGCTAAAATTTGATGTGCTAGAGTTGTGCCAGATCTAGGCAAACCAACAATGAATATTAGTTTTTTATCATTTATATAATTTGGATATTTTTCAAAATTCGTTCTTTCAAAAATATTTTTAATATTATTAAAAAGTTTAACTTCTTGATTAATAGAGTATTTTTTGTGAATTTCTTTTTGTATTTTATTTGCTCTTATAAAAAAATTAGAAGATTCTTTATAATTTTTTTGATCTTCGTATGATTTTGAAATAGCAAAACACAAAGTTGAAGAATTATATGAACTTAATTCATTTTTTTTTAAAATTGACATCATCTGAGATTGATGAATATCATTTATTTTGTATTTTTTAATTACACTTAACATTTTATGTGCTAATGAATTTTTTTCATTAATATTTATTAATTTTTCTAATAGTTTTTGAGACTCATTAAACTTACCTACTATTTGATAAACTCCCGCAAGGTTAATAAGTATTGTTTCATTGTTATTTTCTAAATCGTACGCACTTTCATAGAGTTTTATCGATTCATTATAATCATTGGTATCTCTTTTTAAATTTGCATAATTTACAAGTGCATGAATATTTTTTGAATTTATAGAAAGTACCTTTTTAAAAAAAATTTCAGATTTTTCAAATTCTAATAACACTCTATAAGTTGCACCTAAATTAACCATCACACTTTGATTGTTTGGATTAATTTTTAAAGCATTATTTAATGTTTCTTCTGCTAATAATATTTTTCCACTTTCCCTGTAAGATAATGCTAACAAATTATAAAAAGATGTTTGAGTTGGAAATTTTTTTATAATTTTTTTTGCTTTATCAATAACTGTATCAAATTTATTTAATAAAAATAAATTATTTAATTTTTTAAATTCAGAAATTAAATAATCTGATTCCGAAAGATTTTTCATTTTTAAAAACTAATATACTTAATATTTTGTTTAAATAAAGAAACTGATGAAAAACCGTATGTATTTAGTAATTTAATTTTTTTTAAATTATTTTTCCTTATACCCCCAAGGCATATAATTTTTTTATTTGTTAATTTTTTTAAATTATTGAATTTATAGATACCTAAAAATTTATTTGATTTTTCAGTAATAAACAACGGTGATAAAAAAATGCATGATACTTTTTGACGTTCTTTCTGTCTTATTTCATTTAAATTGTGGGCTGAACCTATAATTTTAAATTTTTTTTTCTTAGTATAGTAGTTTATTTTTAATTCTCTATTAAAAGATGGAATATAAACGCCATCTAAATTTAATTCTAAAGCAATCTTAATATTATTTGATAAAAAAAATTTTTTGTTATTTTTTTTGCAAATTTTTTTTATTTTAAGTATTTCATTTTTGTTTATATTTTTTTTATAATTTCTATAAATAATTCCGATATTTTTTGGTAATCTTTTGATATAATCTTCTTCATATTCTTGAATAAAACAAAATATTTTTGGTAAAAGATTATGCATAATGTAGTAAACAATTTAATATCTATAGACAATGAATTAAACATAAAAATAAAAAAATTAAAATTTGAAAATTATAATCCTAATATCATTGCTGTAAGTAAAACTTTCTCAATAAATAAGATTCTTCCACTAATTAACCATGGTCATATTCATTTTGGAGAGAATAAAGTACAAGAAGCAGTAGAAAAATGGACTGATATAAAAACTAATTTTAATAATTTAAAACTTCATATGATTGGAAAACTCCAAACCAACAAAGTAAAACATGCAGTTTCTTTGTTTGATTATATTCATTCCGTTGATAATTTAAAATTAGCTGAAAAAATTGCAAATGAACAATTAAAAATAAATAAAATAATTAATTTATTTATTCAAGTAAATATAGGAAATGAAAAACAAAAAAGTGGCATTTTAATCGAAAACTTAGATAGTTTTTATAATAAGTGCACTAACGATTTAGGTCTTAATGTGATTGGGTTAATGTGTTTACCACCTAATAACGAGAACTCTTCGATATATTTTTCTAAAATGCAAAATCTTTCAGAGAAAATTAAACTTAAAGAAATTAGCATGGGCATGTCTAGCGATTATATTGATGCCATAGAATATCAGTCGACTTTTTTAAGAATAGGTTCAAAAATTTTTGGTAATAGAAATTAATTTATTTTTATTTTGCTTTTTTTATTAATTAATTTTATTAATATTAAAAAATCTTTTTTTTGAATAGCAATACATCCCGCGGTAGGTTTGTAATTTTTTGTAAGATGTATAAATATTGCACTACCTTTGTTTGATTTATTCTTTTCCATATTGTAATTAATTACAATTAAGTAGTCATATTTATAGTCATTTCGATATAATTTTTCACAGCGTATTTTTTTTTTTAAATTTATCTCTTTATTATAACTTTTATGATTTATATCATTACACCATCCCATATTTGATTTTATAATTTTAGTCTTTAAAGAAGTAACGGGTTTTTCAACTCGATCTTTTCTAAAATATAATGTTCCTAATGAAAAAATACCTTTAGGTGTTGAATAATCACTTTCTATTTTGTGTCTTTTTAATCCATTTTTTCCAATAGAACATTTAATCTTGAAATCTCCTACAATCAGCTTATCTTTATTTTTTAGTTGGATTAGCATAAGTTCAAATTAAATGATTAAACAAAATATTAACATTATTGACATACCAACATTATATAATATTTTGAAAGAAATAGAGGAAAATCTACCATTCAAAGTTGTAAATTTTAGTAAATTAAATGATTTTCAAGTTTTTTTAAAAGCAAAACAATCAAACAAAAATAATTTTTTTATAATTACAACATTTCAAAATAAAGATTATTTTGTAAATAAATTAAAATTAGAACTAAAAAATATTTTTTTTCTTTATAGAAAAGATAAAAAAAGTGATCTTGATAAAGATTATAATATTTTTAATTACCCTATTGAAATTAATAATTTGATTGAAAAGATAAATATTCAATTAATAAAAGATAAATATAATTTTCAGTCCAAGATAAAAGTTAATAATTATTTTATAGATTTAAATTCAAGAATTATTTCAAATCATGATAAAAGTTTAAAGTTAACCGAAAGAGAAATGGATATAATAATATTTTTAAATGATAATAAAACAGCACAAAAAATTGATACTCTACAACAAAAAGTTTGGGATTATTCATCAAAACTTGAAACTCATACGGTTGAGACTCATATTTATAGATTAAGAAAAAAAATAAGTGAAAAATTTAAAGATGATAATTTTATTATTAGTACTGAAAATGGTTATTTTATAGAATGAAAAAAAAAAATATTATTGCAAAAGAGCTTAGAACTATAAAATATCGCACTAGAGTAGTTAAGCCAAAAAAAGGCAAAGGAAGTTTTAAAAGAAAAAAAAAATAAATTATCTGTAAATATCTACGTTAAAACTTATTACAATTCTTTCTTCATTTGATTTGTTAGCTTGTACTGAGTGATATAAATATGAAGGAAATATTAATAGGTCTCCTTCTTTAGGTTCAAAATTAACCACAGAACCAGAATATTTTGTATATTTTTCTATCTTAGGATATCTTATTGATTTTACATCGTTTGGTTCATAAAATTGTATATTTCCACAATCCTGAGGGGCTTTTAAGTAATAAGCAGCACTTAAAAAGCAATTTGGATGATTATGTGCTATGTTAAATGAATCTTTTTTATTTATTATTGCCCACATAGCCACAATTCTGGCTTTGCCTTCTTCATATTTCCAACCATAATCTTCCATTACTATTGATTTTAAAAAATCTTTAAATTTAAAAATAAATTTTTTTGGAGGTCCTTCATTAATTATATCAAAATTTTTTGAGTGCCATCCTCCAGCGTTAGAATGACTATTTCCAACTGGGTCTTTTTCTTTTAAATCATAAATATGTTTTGATAGTTCAGAATTAATTTCTTTATGATCCTCTATATGATATTTAAATATTGGAGTTGGAAATATGTCAAAGATTTCTTTATTACTCATATCAATTTTTCAATCTTGCACCAAATATTTGAATAATTTTTGATGACATTTCTGTACCTTTTTCAAGATTCTCCTTTAGAGATAAGTTATTCACAAAACCGTGTAAAAATCCAGCAGCAAAAAGATCTCCAGCACCTGTTAAATCTACAATATTTAAGTTTTTTTGGATACTACACTCAGCAATTTCATCTGAATTTATTGCTACTGCTCCATTTTCGCCTCTTGTAATTACTACTAATTTTCCTAATTTTTTTGAAAAGCTTATAACATCTTCAAATTTTTTTGTTTCAATTAAGGACATTATTTCTTGCTCATTTGCAAATGCAATGTCTAGTTTGTTTTTAACCAAATCTAAAAAGTGTTTTTTATGTCTTTCAACACAAAATAAATCTGATAATGACATTGCGACTTTATTTGAATTTTGAATTGCTTTATCAAAAGCTTTTTTTGGATTTCCTTCATCCCACAAATATCCTTCTAGAAAAGTAATTTCACTATTTTTAACAGCATTAATATCAACATCGTTTTCACTAATTTTTCCAGCAATTCCAAGAAAGGTACACATAGTTCTCTCTGAATCGGGTGTTATTAATATTAAACAAGTTCCAGTAGGTATTGATTCTTTTTTTTTAGAATAAAAATATTCTACATTTTCTTTTTTTAAACCATCTTCGTATTTATTTCCTAAATCGTCATCATTAACTTTTCCAATAAATCCAACTTTATTTCCAAGTTGAGATAAGCCCGCTATAGAATTTGCAACAGATCCCCCAGATACTGTATCTTCGATTTTTAGATTAGACAGAAGTTTTTTGAATTCTGTTTCATCTACAAGTTTCATTGTACTTTTTGTTAGATTATTGTCTGCTAAAAAATTGTCTTCAACTTTGCATATAACATCTACAATTGCATTTCCTATTCCTAAAATTTTCATAATTAAGCTTTCTTTGTTTTTATTGGTGATTTTCTATTAGGATAACAAGTAGTACAAATTTTACAAGTTAAACCATAACATTCTCGAGCTTTACAATATTCTCTTCCATAATAAATTATTTGAAGATGAAGTTTATTCCAATATTTTTTAGGAAATAATCTCTTTAAATCTTCCTCAGTTTGAACAACATTTTTACCATTAGTTAAACCCCATCTTTGTGCCAATCGATGAATATGTGTATCAACCGGGAAAGCTGGATGACCAAATCCTTGTGACATAACTACACTTGCAGTTTTATGACCTACTCCTGGAAGTTTTTCTAATTCTTCAAAGGTTTCAGGAACTTTTCCTCCATGTTTATCTATGACTTGTTTTGATAGTAAATAAACACTTTTAGCCTTCACTCTAAAAATACCTATACTTTTTATTAAATTTTCAATTTTCTTTCTTCCTAATTTTACAAAGTGTTTTGGTTTATTGTATTTTGGATAAATATTTTTAGTAACATTATTTACATTTATATCCGTAGTTTGAGCAGATAATAAAACAGAAATCAATAGAGTGAATTTATTTCTATGTTTTAAAGGAATTGGTGTTTTGGGATAAATTCTATTTAGAATCTTTAATATTATTTTAGATCTTTGAATTTCATTCATTATTTGAAATTCAAAACATCTCTCATTGAGTAAAGTCCTGGTTTTTTATTCATCAGCCATTTAGCTGCTGTGAATGCTCCTTCTGAATAAAGGGCTCTATCAAAAGCTTCGTGATTTAGTGTAATTATTTCTTTACCACTTGAGAATTTTACCTCGTGTACACCAACAACTTCATCTTTTCTTAATGAATTAAAGTTAATTTTTTTTCCATAAGGAAAAGATTTTTTGTTTAAATATTTTTTTCCTATTAGCTTATAAAAGTCTTTATTCTTCCCAACAGCTATACCTTTTCCAAGCATTAAAGCTGTGCCTGAAGGATGATCTTTTTTATGTTTATGGTGAACTTCAAAGACTTTACTTAGAAAATTATTTCCAAGAGATTTTGATGCAATTTCAGTTAAATACATTAATAAGTTTATTCCTAAACTCATATTTCCAGCTCTTAATATTGGTATTTTTTTTGCATATTTTTTTATCAAATTTTCTTCTTTTTTTGAAAATCCTGTTGTTCCAATAACTACTCTTTTTTTAAGCTTTGCTGCAATTTTTAAAACTTCAAATGTGCATTTAGGAACTGTAAAATCTATTATTAAATTAGCTTTTTTAAATGAATCTTCCGTATTAAGACCAGGTTTAATTCCAACAATTTTTTTATTAATCATTCTATTTTCTGTAAGAGCTACTATTTTAAAATTTTTATTAGATTTGGCAGATTTAACAATTTGTTGTCCCATCCTTCCCATGCATCCAGTGATAGCTAAATTAATTTTTTTCATTTAAAAGATAAAGTATAAAACTATCATAACAACTGAAATAATTATAGCCCAAATAGATAGATTAGTTAAAAACTGTTTTAATTTTGAATTAGTTCGTAAAAAAGATGGCAGAACTAATATTAAAACAGCAATCATAAAAATTGCTGGAATAATTTGATCCCAGTTCATTTAATTTTTCCAGAAACTCTTAGCTTTTTGAAAGAATTTTTTAATACTTGGGTTTGATTTTTCGTTTTCTATCTCTCTGAATTTTTCAAGTAATTCTTTTTGTTCTTTATTTAATGAGACTGGTACTTCGGTATTTACTTGAACGTAAAGATCACCATTTCCACTTACCCTCATATAGGGCATACCTTTGCCTTTTAATCTAAATTGTTTACCACTTTGAGTTCCTGATGGAATTTTAATTTTAGCTTTTCCACCATCTATTGTTGGAATTTCAATAGATGCTCCTAAAGCAGCATCAGCAATAGATATTGGACATTCAAAAAATAAATTTTCATCTGATCTTTTAAATAGATCGTGTGAATAAACATTTATAAAAAGGTAGAGATCACCATTTCCAGAACCTTTAGTGCCAGCTTCTCCTTTTCCAGCTAATCTAATCCTGGTTCCATCATCCACTCCTTTTGGAATCGTTACAGATAATCTTTTTGAAGCTTGTTTTTTTCCTTGTCCTCCACAATCACTACAAGGATTAGTTATTTCTTCTCCAGTACCTGAACATTGAGGGCATGTTTGTTGTACTGTAAAGAATCCCTGGTTAGATCTTACTTGACCATGTCCACCACACATAGAGCAAGATTCTGCATTATGACCTGGTTTTGATCCACTTCCACTACAAGTATTACATTTTTCTGATGTAGAAAATTTTATATCTTGTTTTTTTCCTGTATAAGATTCTTCTAGTGTTATTGATAAATCGTACCGTAAATCTGCACCTCTAAAATTTGCTTTTTTACTTCTTCTTCCACCTCTTCCTCCAAAATCACTAAAAAAATCTTCAAATATGTCTGAAAAAGAACTTGAAAAATCAAAATTTCCAAAACCTCCTCTTCCTCCTGCTCCATTTTCAAATGCAGCATGACCAAAATTGTCATAATTTTGTTTTCGTTCAGAATCAGAGAGAACATGATAGGCTTCACTAGCTTCTTTAAATTTTTCTTCAGAAGCTTTATCTCCTTTATTTTTATCTGGGTGATGTTTTACTGCTAATTTTCTATATGCAGCTTTTATTTGATCTGCTGTAGAATTTTTGTTAACACCCAAGACATCATAATAATCTCTTTTTGCCATAAAAAATTTATAGACAAATGTTTGTTAGTCTCTTAGGCGCTTTTTTCTTTATTTTCGTCTTTTACTTCTTCAAAGTCAGCATCAACAACATTATCGTCTTTTTTTCCTTCTTCTTTTTTATCATTACCTTTGGCTTTAGCATCAGGTTTTGCACTTTGTTGCGATTTATAAATTGCTTCACCTAATTTCATAGAAGATTGAACTAAGTCTTGAGTTTTCTTCTTTATCTCTTCAACATCAGTTCCTTTCAGAGCATTTCTTAAATTAGCAGAAGCAGTTTCTATTGCTTTTTTGTCAGCTTCTGAAACTTTAGATCCGTGTTCTTTAAGATTTTTTTCAGTACTATGTAATAGTGTATCTGCTTGATTTCTTGCATCAACAGCTTCTCTTTTTTTCTTGTCAGCTTCTTTATTCGATTCAGCCTCTTTAACCATTTTATTTATTTCTTCTTCGCTCAGTCCACCAGATGCTTGAATTTGTATTTTTTGTTCTTTTCCAGTTCCTTTGTCTTTTGCTGAAACATTAACTATTCCATTAGCATCTATATCAAAAGTTACTTCAATTTGAGGAACTCCTCTTTGAGCTGGAGCTATTCCTACTAATTCAAAATTACCTAGCAATTTATTATCGCTTGCCATTTCTCTTTCTCCTTGTAGCACTCTGATAGAAACAGCGGGTTGATTGTCTTCAGCTGTTGAAAATACCTGACTTTTTTTAGTTGGAATTGTTGTATTTTTATCAATTAATCTAGTTGAAACTCCACCTAAAGTTTCTATTCCTAATGATAAAGGAGTTACATCTAAAAGAAGAACATCTTTAACATCTCCTTGAAGCACACCAGCTTGAATTGCTGCACCCATAGCAACAACTTCATCAGGATTAACGCTCTTATTTGGTTCTTTACCAAAGAAATTTTTTACTTCTTCCATAACCTTAGGCATTCTCGTCATACCTCCAACCATTACAACTTCATCGATTTCACTAGCAGATACCCCAGCATCTTTTAGTGCAGTCTTACATGGTGGGATTGTTCTTCCAATTAAATCTTCAACAAGAGCTTCTAATTTTGCTCTAGTCATTTTTAAAGCTATGTGTTTTGGGCCAGTTTTATCTGCAGTAATAAAAGGCAAATTAACTTCAGTTTGTTCTGCTGAAGATAATTCTATTTTTGCTTTTTCCGCAGCTTCCTTAAGTCTTTGTAAAGCAAGCTTATCTGTTTTTAAATCGATTCCATTTTCTTTTTTAAATTCATCTACTAAGTAATTAACAATTGTATTGTCAAAATCTTCTCCACCTAAAAAAGTATCTCCATTTGTTGATTTAACTTCAAACACTCCATCGCCTAATTCTAAAATAGAAATATCAAATGTTCCTCCACCTAAATCATAAACAGCAATTTTTTTATTAGCCTTTTTATCTAAACCATATGCAAGAGACGCTGCTGTTGGTTCATTAATAATTCTTAAAACTTCAAGGCCTGCAATTTTACCAGCATCCTTAGTAGCTTGTCTCTGTGCATCATTAAAATAAGCTGGAACTGTGATAACAGCTTTTGACACTTCTTGTCCCAAATACTTTTCTGCTGTTTCTTTCATTTTTTGAAGAATGAAAGCTGAAATTTGAGAAGGTGAATATTTTTCTCCTTTTGCTTCTATCCAAGCATCATTTTTTTCTGATTTAATTATTTTAAAAGGAGATGTTTCAATATCTTTTTTTACTTTTTCATCCTCAAAATTTCTTCCAATTAATCTTTTAACTGCAAATATTGTATTTTCAGGATTTGTTACAGCTTGCCTTTTTGCTGGTTGTCCAATAAGTTTCTCGTTGTTATCTGTAAATGCAACAACTGATGGAGTTGTTCTAGCTCCTTCAGCATTTTCTAATACTTTTGCCTGCGTACCTTCCATTACTGATACACATGAATTAGTAGTTCCTAAATCTATACCTATTACTTTGCTCATATTTATTTCCTTTGGTTCATATAAGTGCTATTTTTAAATCTACAAGTTCTCATAAAAATTATTTATCAGTTTTTTCTTCCTTTTTTTTATCAGTTTTTTCGGGCTTTTTTGAAACAGCGACCAATGATGGTCTTAATAGCCTATCTTTCATATTATATCCTTTTTGAATTTCTTGAACTATGGTTCCAGGTTCTTTATTTTCATCTTCAACTTCCAGCATTGCTTGATGTAAATTTGGGTCTAGTTTTTTTCCAATTGCTAATATTTCTTCAATATTATTTTTTTTAAAAATAGAAATTATATCTTTTTTAATAATTGTTAGATGCTCTAATGTTTTTTTTAAAGCATCAGATCCTTTTATTTTTTCATCACTTTCTAGAGATTGTTTAACTCTGTCAAAATTATCAATCAAACTTAACGACTCTTTTGCAAATGAATAACCACCATATTCGAATGCGTCATCTTTTTCTTTTTCAAACCTTCTTCTTTGATTTTCCATTTCAGCAAATGTTCTAGCAAGTTTATCCTCAAGGTTTTTAATTTTATCTTCTAAGCTAATTTCTTCTTTATTTTCTATTTCATTTTTTTCAGACTCGATATTATTTTCTTTTTTTTCTTCTGATTTTATGTTTTGTTCTTTTTCCATCTAATCATATATGGTATGAAATTTGATAATTACTAGATGTCTAAAAAAAAAATTACTAACTTAATTATAGGTAGCAATAATCTAGGAAAAATAAGAGAAATAAAGCATTTGCTACCAGTTAATTTGAAGATTTATACTCCCAGAAAATTAAATATTAAAAGTCCAAAAGAAAATGGTAAAACTTTTAAAGAAAATTCATTAATCAAAGCTAAATTTTTTTCTAGGAAATCTAAATTAGTTTGTCTTGCTGACGATTCAGGATTGGAAATTAATATATTAAAAAAAAAACCAGGAATTTTTTCTTCAAGATGGGCTGGAAAAAAGGGTAATTTTAATACTGCAATAAAAAAAATTTTTAATCAATTAAATAAACAAGATAAAAACTGGAAGAAAAAAAAAATTAAAGCTAGGTTTGTTTGTGTTCTTTCAATTTATTGGCCTGAGGGTAAAAATTTTAGCAGCATGGGAAAAATAGAAGGTTTTATTTCTTCTAATAAAAAAGGAAAAAATGGTTTTGGTTACGACCCTATATTTATTCCAATTAAAAAGAAAATTACATTTGCACAAATGTTACCTAAAGAAAAGTTTAAAATTGATCATAGATCAAGAGCATTTAAAAAAATTAAAAAATTTTTTTAAATTGATTATTTTCAACTTTATAAAAATTAAGTATATGATTAATTCTATTTTTATTTATTTCAAAAATACCAACTTTACCTTTAAATTGATTTTTTTTATAAAAAATATTTTCATCAATTTCAAAATTATTTTTAAAAATAAGGTAATATACCAAACCCATTAAATCATAACTCAAAAATGAAATTTGATTTGGGTATTCATCGTAAACATCATTATATTCATAAATAAAATTATCAAAATTTTGTTTATTTATTGAAGGAAAGTAAATAGGTTGTAGACTTTTTTCTTTTAAAAGAGACTCGTCGAACCACTGATTTAACGAAATATAGTGAACTCTTTTGGGAGAAACATCTGTATATAAAAAAGATGTGAGAACACTTTTTAAACTTTCATCAAAATCAGAAACTATAATAGAGTCAAAATTTATTCCTCCAAGAGTATCTCTTTTTTCTAAATTTTTTATTTTTTTTTCTTTATTTTCTTCATCTGAATTTTCTAATCTTTTTATTTCATCTAATACATTTTGCTTTCTTATATTATACATGGTTATCTTTTCAATTTGTTGAGTAAGTTTAGTAGGATTGGTTTCATAAATATGAATATGTTTTAGTTTAATTTTTGAATTAGATATTGCATTTTCAATTTCATTCTTAAAACTGTTATTTGGAATTAAGAAAATTGTTTTATTAATATTTTTCATTTTTTTAAATTTCATAATAGTTTTAATTTGTGAACTAGCATTTATTCCTGCACTTATTACATTTTTTGGATTTTTAATATTTTTATTTGTTAAAGATAAAAAAACCATCTCACTTAATTCATCTAAATATAAAAGGTTATTATTGAAAACTGGTCCAATAACAATTTTTACACCTTTTGATTTAAGATCTTTTGCAGCATTAAGGGTTTCCACCGGATTATTTTTTGTATCTTTTGGAAGTATTTCAATATTTGGATTGTCAATTTTGTTTATTGCTAATCTTGAAGACTGCAGAATAGATTTTCCTATATTACTATTATTTCCAGATAAAGGGATTAGTAAACCAATTTTTATTTTTTCTTGAGCATGCATAATTTGGGGATTTAATAAAATGCTTAATAAAAAAAAGAATGTAATTTTGAGTGATATTTTCATTTTAATTATAATATTATAATTTTATGATTCCTTTTTTAGATATAAAAAAAAATAAATTTAATTCTGGATTATATATCGTTTCAACACCAATTGGAAACTTAAGCGACATAACTTTAAGAGCAATAGATATTTTAAAAGTATCTGATTATATTCTTTGTGAAGATACTAGAATTTCAAAGAAATTATTAGAAAAATACAAAATTCATTCAAGATTAATTTCAAATCATAAATTCAATGAAACTAAAAATTTAGAAAAAATAATTGAAATACTAAAATCTAAGAAGATTGTTTCAATGGTATCAGATGCTGGTACACCAACAATATCAGATCCTGGGAAGATTTTGATAAATAATTGTATAAAAAATAAAATTAGTGTTTATCCAATTCCAGGTGTATCAGCAGTATCAACGGCAATTTCAATAAGTGGATTCTCTGAAAAATATTTTTTTTATGGTTTTTTGCCAGATAAAAAAAAGAAATTATTTAGTGATCTTGAAAAATTGTCAAATGTTGATGGTTCAATTGTTTTTTTTATTTCACCAAATAAAATTAATAATTTAATTGAACCAATAAAAAGATTTTTTTCCGGTAGAAAAATTTTAATTTGTAGAGAAATGACCAAGTTTTTTGAAGAATATATTAGGCAAGACGTTAATGACATTAAGCCATTTCAAAAAACTCCAAAGGGAGAATTGACTTTAGTAATTTCAGAGAATATTACTAAAATAGAATCTTTAAATGAAATAGATAAAAAAAAAATAAAGAAAATGATAAAAAATAATACAATAAAGGATATTGTTAAATTTTTTGTTGAGAAAAAAAAAATTTCAAAAAAAGAAGTATATAATTATTGCCTCAGTATTAAAAAATGAAATTCAAAACTTTTTATTTTTTTATATTTTTAATTCTTTTAGGATGTGTTGGAACCTCATCACATGGAGTTTTTGGAACCGGAGTTAGTATTGCGTTTGATCCAAGATCATTAGGGACACAAATAGATGATTCAATAATGCAAAAAAATTTAGTTGCAAGAATGGCCTTAAAAGAAAAATCTTATTTGTTATCTTTAAATACAAAAGTTTTAGATGGAAGAATATTTTTAACTGGTAAAGTAGATGATCCAGAAGAAAAATTACAAATCACTAAACTTGCTTGGGAGACGAAAGGTGTAAGATCGGTAAAAAATGATATTAGAATTAAAGAAAAATTTAATTTTAAACAATCTGCAAAAGATTTATTAATTACCTCTCAATTAAGGGCAGCCTTGGTTTTTGATAAAGATATAAAGTCATCGAATTACCAGATTGATACTTATAAAAAGAAAATTTATATTTATGGAATTGCCCTTACCTCAAAAGAAAAAAGAAATGTAATTAAAGAAGCTAAAGAAATATTAGATGTTGCAGATGTAATAGCTAGTATTTTGATAGTTGAAAATTTACGAATTCAAAAAGATTAATTTTTATTTTCATAGTTTATTATTCCGGAAGAGTAGGCTGCAACTGATGCTAAATTTAATATATCAGATGTAGAAGATCTTAAGGGTGCTATTTCGATTGGTTGTCCCAAACCTATCAATAATGGACCAATAACTTTTGCTCCTCCTAAAGTTTTCATCATCTTAAATGAAATTGCTGCACTATGTTGGCCTGGCATAATTAATATATTTGCATTTCCTACAATTCCAGAAAAAGGATATAATTCTTTGTATTCTTCACTTAATGCTACGTCAGGCTGCATATCGCCATCAAATTGAAAATCAACTTTTTTATCCTGCAATATATCAACTGCATCCTTTATATGTTTTGTTCTACTAGTTATTGGTTGTCCAAAGGTTGAATGAGATAAGAAAGCTACTTTTGGAGTAAAACCAAACAACCTTACTACTCTTGCTGCAGATATAGCTATTTCAGAAAGTTGCTGTGAAGTTGGATATTCATGTACTGCTGTATCTGCTATAAAAACTGTTTTTCCTTTATTAACAATCATATTTAATCCAAACATTATTTCACCAGGTCTTGAGTTAACAACTCTAGTTATTTTTTCTAACGATGAAGAATATTTTCTACTATTTCCAGTAACCATTGCGTCGGCGTCTCCACATGAAACCATGCAAGATCCCCAGATGACCCTGTCATTTCTAACCATTCGATCACAATCTCTTTCTAAAAAACCTTTTTCTCTATGAAGTTTTTTAAATAAAAAATTTGAATATTTTTCTCTTTTTTTACTGTCTGTAGAATTGCTTATCTCTATATTAAAATTTTCACTTAAACCAATTTCTTTAAGCCTTTGTTTTATTTTATCCTTTTTCCCAACCAATATCGGAATTCCTAAACTACTATTTTTAAATGCTATTGCTGCTTTTAAAGTATTTTCATCTTCTCCATCAGCAAAAACAACTCTTTTTTGTGTTTTTTTAATTTGATTATTAATACCTTGAAGAATTGTAACCGAAGGATCTAATCTTTGCTTAAGTTGTTCTTTATATGTTTCAAAATTTTCAATTTTTTTTCTTGCCACTCCACTTTTTATTGCTGCTTTTGCAACAGCAATTGGAATTACACTTATTAATCTAGGATCGAACGTAGAAGGGATTATGTATTCTTTACCGTACCTAGGTCTTTCCCCTCCACCCATTGCAGCTGCGACTTCATCCGGAACATCTTCTCTTGCAAGAGCTGCAATTGCGTTTGCTGCTGCAATTTTCATTTCTTCATTTATTGTTTTGGCTCTAACATCTAGAGCGCCTCTAAATATATATGGAAAACCAATAAGGTTGTTGACTTGATTAGGATAATCTGATCTTCCTGTTGCTACTATAGCGTCCTTACGCACTTCTTCAACTTCTTCGGGCGTAATTTCAGGATCAGGATTTGCACAAGCAAAAATAATTGGATTTTTTGCCATTTTTTTTACCATTTTTTTCGACAAAATACTTTTTGAAGATAATCCCAAAAAAACATCTGCATTATTAATAGCTTCATCTAAAGTTCTATTTTTTGTTTCAATTGCATGTGCTGACTTCCATTGATTTAAATTATCTCTACCTCTATAAATAACACCTTTGCTATCAAGCATAATTATATTATTTGATGGTATACCAGTTTTCTTTAATAAATTAGTACAAGCAATAGCAGATGCTCCAGCTCCATTTACAACAACTTTAATTTTTTTTATTGATTTTTTTGATATATCCAAGGCATTAATTAGAGCAGCAGTAGTTATTATAGCTGTACCGTGTTGGTCATCATGAAAAACGGGTATGTCTAGTTTTTTTTTAAGTTTTTCTTCAATAATAAAACAATCAGGAGCAGCAATATCTTCTAAATTAATGCCACCAAAACTTTTTGAAAAATGTACAATACTTTTAATAATCTCTTCTGAGTTTGAACTATCTATTTCTAGGTCAATAGCATCTATATCAGCAAAACGTTTAAACAGTACTGCTTTTCCCTCCATAACAGGTTTTGATGCTAGAGCACCTAAATTACCCATGCCAAGTATTGCTGAACCATTACTTATTACAGCAACTAAATTTCCTTTAGTAGTGTAGTCATATGCCGCTTGAGGATTTTTTGCTATCTCTTTAACAGGGGCTGCTACACCAGGAGAATACGCAAGAGCCAAATCTCTCTTAGTTGTCATTGGTTTTGAAGAAACAATTTCTATTTTTCCTGATTTATTAGAATTATGAAATTCTAATGCCTCTTTATCTGTATAATGATCTATTTTAGTTTTTTTCATTTAATGTAATAAGATATACAATTGAAGCTATTTTAAGACTAATATGATTTATGAATTTATTTAAGTCAACAACGACGTTTAGTTTTTTTACAATAATCAGCAGAATACTCGGTTATATAAGAGATATTTTAATTGCAATTTTTCTTGGAACTGGACCTTTGGCCGATGCCTTTTTTGTCGCTTTTAGAATACCAAATACATTTAGAAGATTATTTTCAGAAGGAACATTTAATGCTGCATTTGTTCCAAGCTACGCTTCCGAGCTAGCAAATGGAAAAGATCAATCAGAAAAGTTTGCTACAAATGTATTTAGTTTATTAATTTTAAGTTTGTTCTTTCTAGTTTTGGTTATTGAAATATTTATGCCTTTATTTGTGTTTCTTATTGCTCCAGGTTTTACTGGCAATGAAAATAAAATGGATTTAGCAATAAATTTAACAAGAATA
>CACPLE010000002.1 GCA_902634695.1 uncultured Pelagibacteraceae bacterium | reverse complement strand
AGAACAAGAATAAAGAACTTAATACTTAAAAAAAAATTAAAAATAAATGAAAATGTTATAAATGATCCTTCAAAAAAAATTATTACTGGAGATATAATTAATCTTGAAATTCCAGAACCTAAAAAAACATCTCTAAAACCTTATAATATAAAACTAAACATAGTACATGAAGATAGTGATTTAATGATTATAAATAAACCTGCGGGAATATCGATGCACCCGGGTCCAGGAAATTATGATAATACGATAGTCAATGCATTAATGAATTACGATGCAAAAAATTTGTCAAACATTGGCGATGAGTTAAGGCCTGGAATAGTACATAGAATAGATAAAGATACATCTGGATTAATAATTATTGCAAAAAATAATTTTGCTCATGAAAACTTGTCAAAACAATTTAATGAACATACTATTAACAGAGTTTATCAAGCTCTTATATGGGGGAAGTTAAGACCTTCATCAGGAAAAATTGAAACATTAATAACTAGAAGTTCTAAAAATAGACAACTTATGGAAGTTGCAACATCAAAAGGAAAAAGAGCATTAACTAATTATAAAACTCTTGAAATTTTTGAAAATGATGAAAGTCCTACATTTAGTTTAGTGGAGTGTAAACTGGAGACTGGAAGAACACATCAGATAAGAGTTCATATGAGTCATAAAGGTAATAATATTTTAGGTGATAAAAAGTATAAAAAAAAATTTAAAAAATTTAAAAATATTAATATTGATCTTGAAAAATCTATAATAAATTTGAATAGACAATTCCTACATGCAAAAAATATAGGTTTTATTCATCCAACTACTAAGAAAAAACTAGACTTTAACTCAAACTTACCAGATGAATTAGAAATAATATTAAAAAAGCTAAGAAATACTAACAAATAAAACCATTGTATTATTCAAAAACTTTATTAAATAAATATTGAAATGAAAACTGTAAATTATAATCTGCCAATTCTTTCTAACGAAGGTGGTTTATCAGCTTATCTTGCGCAAATAAAAAAGTTTCCAATGCTTGACGCCGAAGAAGAATATATGTTGGCAAAAAATTGGAAAAATACAGGTAATTTAAAATCTGCTGAAAAATTAGTTACCAGCCATCTAAGACTAGTTGCAAAAATTGCTATGGGTTATAAAGGATATGGTCTCCCAGTAAACGAGATGATTTCTGAAGGAAACATAGGATTAATGCAAGCAGTAAAAAAATTTCAGCCAGAAAAAGGTTTTCGTTTAGCAACTTACGCAATGTGGTGGATTAAAGCATCTATTCAAGAATATATATTAAAATCTTGGAGTCTAGTTAAGATAGGAACTACAACTGCTCAAAAAAAATTATTTTTTAATCTTAAAAAAATAAAAAATCAAATTGCTCCTAAAGCAGAAGGAGATTTAAGAAATGAACATGTTGTTGAAATTGCAAAAAAATTAAATGTTGATGAAGATGAAGTGGTGTCAATGAATAGAAGGCTTTCTGGAAAAGAACATTCATTAAATGCACCTATAGGTGAAGATGGAGACGAATGGCAAGACTGGCTAGTTGATAAAGAAATGGACCAAGAATTAAAGTTTGCTCAAAAAGAAGAAATGAATCAAAGAAAAGACTTATTAAAAGATTCTATGCAAATCTTAAGCGACAGAGAAAAAGAAATCTTATACGCGAGAAGACTTAATGATGAACCAACTACATTGGAAGATTTAAGTAAAAAATATAAAATCAGTAGAGAAAGAATAAGACAAATTGAAAATAAAGCATTCGATAAAGTTCAAAAACATATGCTTAACGCCGCAAAATCAAAAAATCTTCTTCCAGTAAACTAAAATTATATATCAAAAGGATTTTCTAACAAAATCGTATCGCTTCTTTCTGGGCTTGTAGAAATACTTGATATCGTGGTTTTAATAAAATTTTCTATAGCGTATATATATTTTTTTGCATTCTCAGGAAGTTGATCGATATCTTTTATGCCTTTTGTTGAAGATTTCCAGCCTTTAAAAATTTGATATATCGGTTTTACTTTTTGCTGGTCTTCAGCAGAAGAAGGAAAATAATCAATTTTTTTTCCATTTAATTCGTATTGAGTGCAAATCTTTATTTCATCTAATTCATCTAAAACATCTAATTTTGTCAATGCAATTCCATCTATGCCGGAAATTTTAATTGTTTGACGAACTAAAACTCCATCAAACCATCCACATCTTCTTTTTCTGCTTGTAACTGTTCCAAATTCTTTTCCTTTAGTTCCTATGTGTTCGCCAATTTTATCTTTTAATTCTGTGGGAAAAGGACCTTCTCCTACTCTTGTTGTATAAGATTTTGTTATTCCTAAAACATAATTTATTGTATTTGGACCACATCCACTTCCAGTTGCAGCACTAGATGCAACAGTATTTGAAGAAGTTACGAAAGGATAAGTTCCATGATCCACATCTAACAAGATGCCTTGTGCCCCTTCAAATAATATTTTCTTTTTTTTATTTTTATATTCATCAATTTTAAGCCAAACTGGTTTGGAATATTTTAAAATTTCAGGCGCTATCTTTAACAACTCTTTCATTAAATTACTTTTTTCATATATTTTTTTCCCCATACCCTTTCGAATGGCATTGTGATGAAGTAATGCTCTATCTAGCCCGCGGTCTAGGTTAGTTTGCGATCCCAAATCCATTATTCTAATTGATCTTCTTCCAATTTTATCTTCGTAGGCAGGTCCTATACCTCTTCTGGTTGTTCCTATTTTTTCTTTTCCAGCGGTATCTTCTCTAATTCCATCCAATTCTCTATGGAACGGTAAAATTAAGTTTGCTGACTCTGAAATAATTAAGTTATTTTCATTTACTTCAACGCCTTTAGATTTAATTTCTTCAATTTCTTCTAAAAGGGCCCAAGGGTCTATTACAACTCCATTTCCTATAATAGAAATTTTATTTTTTCTAACAATGCCTGAAGGAAGAAGTCTTAATTTGTATGTATTGCCATCAATAACCAAGGTGTGGCCTGCATTATGTCCACCTTGGAAACGAATTATTACATCTGCCTGGTCAGACAACCAATCAACAATTTTACCTTTTCCTTCATCTCCCCATTGAGAACCAACAACAACAACATTTTTCATTATCTAAATTTTTTCTTAATTATAATTGAACTTAAGTGGTTAATTGGACCATGTCCCTTTCCATAATCTAGATTTGATCCTATTGCACTATTTACATATTTAGTTGATAACTCACAAGATTTCTTTAGGGTTTTTCCACATGAAAAATATGTTGTGATTGCGCTGGACAATGTACATCCTGTTCCATGTGTATTTTTAGTTGAAATTTTTTTGTTCTTAAAAATTTTAATTTCATTTTTGTTTATAAATACATCGTGAACAATTTTATTTTTTAGATGACCTCCTTTAATTAATGCATTTTTAGCACCATCTTCTAATAATTTATTTCCTGCTAAAATCATATCTTCAACATTCTTTATTTTAATATTTGTTAAAACTTCTGCCTCTGGAATATTTGGTGTTATTAAAGAAACCTTTTTTATTAATTTATTTTTTAGAATTTTTATTGAATTATCATCTATTAGTCTTGCCCCGCCTTTTGCTATCATTACTGGGTCTAAAATTATTTTTGAAATTTTAATTTTATTTAAGGCTTTAATTACTGATGCTATAACTTTTGAAGAATGCAACATTCCTATTTTAATTGCATTGGGTTTTATATCTCTACATGTAAATAAAATTTGATTAAATATTTCTTCAGGATCAATAGAAAAAATTGATTTTACCCCTGTTGTATTTTGAGAAGTTACCGCAGTAATCGCTGTCATAGCATAGGATCCAAGTGCACTTACAGTTTTTATATCTGCTTGAATTCCAGCTCCACCTGACGAGTCTGATCCAGCAATAATTAATACTTTAGATTTTGGTTTCAATTTACTTAATTGTTTTTTTTATTATTTTCATACATTTTTTATTTAATGTTTTGTATTTAGATTCTACCATAATTCTTATTTTTGGTTCTGTTCCTGACTTTCTAACTAATATTCTTCCTTTACCGTTAATTAATTTATTTGCCGCTCTTATAGATTTTTTACAGTTGGGACTATCAATAATACTTTTGTCTTTTACTTCAATGTTTTCTAGAATTTGGGGGGTTTGTTTAAATACATTAAAATATTTGCTAGCTTTTTTTCCTTTTCTTAAAGAAAATAAAATCTCCAAAGCAACTAAAAGACCATCGCCAGTCGTTGCATAATTTCCTAAAATTATATGACCAGATTGCTCTCCTCCTAAATTAAATTTATTTTTTCTCATTTTTTCTTTAACATAACGATCACCAACATCTGATCGTAAAAATTTTATTTTCATTCTTTTAAAAAATTTTTCCATGCCGTAATTAGACATAAAAGTTCCAATAACACCTCCTCTTAAAATTTTTTTATATTTCCATCTTTTTGCAAGGGCGGCTATAATTTGATCTCCATCTATTATCTTACCTTTTTCATCACACATTATTACTCGATCGGCATCTCCATCTAATGAAATTCCAATATTAGCTTTGTATTTTTTAACTGCATTTTGTATTTTTTTTGGATATGTGGAGCCACATTTGTAATTTATGTTTATTCCATTTGGTTTTGACCCAATTGAAAAAACTTTTGCTCCAAGATTTTTTAGTAAAATTGGTGCAGATTTATAGCCAGCTCCGTTAGCGCAATCAATAACAATTTTCATTCCCTTTAAACTAAAATTTCTAGGAAAGTTTTTACGCAAAATTTTAATATACTCTTCATTGCCATGCTCTAATCTTTTTACCCTTCCTAATATTTTTGGTTTAGATAGTTGAAAAGTATTTTTTTGATCAATCAAATCCTCAATTTTTTTCTCAATTCTATCTGAAAGTTTTAAACCATCAGGACCAAATAATTTTAAACCATTATCATAGTATGGATTATGAGATGCGGTAATCATAATGCCCATGTTTGCTTTCATACTTTTTGTCAACATTGCTAGACCATTCGTTGGCAATGGTCCCAAAGTATAAACATTTATTCCCGTTGAGGCTAAACCAGAAACTAATGCTGGTTCTAATGTATAACCTGATAATCTAGTGTCTTTAGCAATTATTGCTGTTTGTTTTAGTTTTTTTTGATTTTTAAAAAATGTACCCGCGGCCAAACCAAATTTAAAAAACATTTCACCATTTATATTTCCTTTATTTACGGTTCCGCGTATACCATCTGTTCCAAAATATTTTTTAGCCATTTTTATTTAACAATTCCTTAAATACTTTAACGCTTTGCATAACTTCATTTGCATCATGAACTCTTAAAATTTGAACACCTTGCATAATTGCAAAAAGCGCTGAACCGATTGTTCCTCCAATTCTTTTTAAAGAGTCATTTTTTCCAGAAATTTCTTTAATAAATCTTTTTCTAGAAATTCCAAGTAATATAGGAAAACCCAACGCATGGAAAAGAGAAATTTTTGAAATTAACGTAATATTATGTTTCAAGTTTTTACCAAATCCAATTCCTGGGTCGATGATAATATTATTATGATTAATTCCTTTGGATCTAACAAATTTTATTCGTTCTTCAAAATAATCATAAATATCTAATAAAACATTTTTATAGTTTGGATTCATTTGCATATTAGATGGATTTCCTTGGATATGATGAATCACAAATGGAATTTTTTTTTTTTTTAAAATTATAATTGATTTTTTATCAAACTTTAATCCAGAAATATCGTTTACAAGATCAACTCCTAAATCTATACCTTTTTCCATTATAAAAGATTTTCTAGTATCTAACGATACTGCAATATTTTTTTTTTTTAATTTTGCTAATGTAATTTTAATTCTTTTCCACTCGATTTCTTTTTTTACTTTTTGAGATTTTGGACGTGTTGACTCTCCTCCCACATCAATAATATCTGACCCACAATTGATTAAATTAATTCCATGTTTGTAACCTAGATTTTTTTTATTATATTTTCCACCATCGGAAAAACTATCTGGTGTTAAATTTAACACAGCCATAATATTTGGCACCTTATTAAAATTTAAATTAGAAAAGTTTTTTTTTCTTTTGGTAATATTGAATAGATCATTTTTAATTTTCTTTTTTAAAAATGATGGTAAATATTTTATTTCATTAAATTTAATTTTTTTACTTTTATTTCTGGAGATAATTTCAATTTTATCGAAAGAAATATCTGGATTGCCATTTAGTGGTAATGCTTTCTTTTTTTTTACTAGGTTTTTAGAATGATTTCCGTAATAAAAATTACACACTCTTGTGTAATATTTTTTCATTATCGATTAATGAACAATTTTTGGTTTTAAACCAATGGAGCCTAGTGCAGAGTCTTGATTGTCTTCTTCAGATTTTAAATCTTCTTTGCTTGCCGGATGTATATTTTTGTTAATTAAATTTTCAATTTCTTCACCTGTTAAAGTTTCATAAGTCAGCAAAGCTTTTGCTAATTTGTGTAAATCATCGATTTTTTCAGTAAGTATTTTTTTTGCTTTGTTATATCCTTTATCGACAATTTTTCTTATTTCAGAGTCAACTTTTTTAGCAGTTTCTTCTGACATATTTTGTTGTCTTGCAACTGACCTTCCAAGAAATACTTCTTCTTCATTTTCACCATAAGCCACGGGTCCCAGTTCTTTGCTTAAACCTGCTCTCATAACCATTGCTCTAGCTCTTTTTGTTGCTTGCTCAATATCGCTGGATGCTCCAGTTGTAACCTTGTCTTCTCCAAAAATAATTTCTTCAGCTACTCTTCCACCCATTGCTATAGCCATCTGCGCATGTAATTGTTCTCTAGTTTGTGATAACTCATCTCTTTCTGGTAGTTGCATAACCATTCCTAAAGCTCTTCCTCTTGGGATTATTGTAGCTTTATGAATTGGGTGAGCAGCCTTTTCATTTATTGTTACAATTGCATGGCCTGCTTCATGGTAGGCAGTTAATTTTTTTTCTTCTTCAGTCATTACCATTGATCTTCTCTCTGCGCCCATCATAACTTTGTCTTTCGCTTCTTCGAATTCTGAATAAGTGACTATTCTTTTATTTTTTCTAGCTGCTAACAAAGCTGCTTCGTTAACCAGGTTTGCTAGATCTGCACCAGAAAATCCTGGAGTTCCTCTTGCTACAGTTCTTAAATTTACATCTGGTGTCATAGAAATTTTCTTAGCATGGACTTTTAAAATTTTTTCTCTACCTATAATATCAGGCAACGAGACAACAACTTGTCTATCAAACCTTCCTGGTCTTAAAAGTGCTGGATCCAAAACATCAGGTCTGTTGGTCGCTGCAATAATTATTACTCCTTCATTTGTATCAAAACCATCCATTTCAACCAAAAGCTGGTTTAAAGTTTGTTCTCTTTCATCGTTTCCTCCACCAAGTCCAGCTCCTCTACTTCTTCCAACTGCATCTATTTCGTCAATAAAAATAATACATGGAGAATGTTTTTTTCCTTGTTCAAACATATCTCTAACTCTCGAGGCACCAACTCCAACGAACATTTCAACAAAATCAGATCCTGAAATAGTAAAGAAAGGTACACCAGCTTCACCTGCAATAGCTCTAGCCAATAGAGTTTTTCCAGTTCCGGGAGGGCCTACCAATAAACATCCCCTTGGAATTTTTCCTCCAAGACGACTAAATTTTTTTGGATCTTTTAAGAACTCTACAACTTCTTCCACCTCTTCTTTTGCTTCCTCAACACCAGCAACATCATTAAAAGTTACTTTTCCTTTTAATTCGTTCATCATTTTTGCTTTTGAACGGCCAAATCCCATTGCTCCACCTTTACCACCTTGCATTTGTCTCATAAAAAAAATCCAAACTGCTATTAATAACAACATTGGAAACCAAGATAGTAACACTCCAAATAAAGATGGCATTTTTTCTTCCGTAGGAGCAGCTGAAATACTAACGCCTTTATTTGTAAGTTTTTCTATTAAGTTAGGATCGTTTGGAGAGTAAGTAGAAAATTTATTTCCATTAGACATGACACCGTAAATGTTATTGCCTTGAATTTGCACTTCAACAACTCTTCCATTATCAACTTCTGCTAAAAATTCTGAAAATATTATTGTATCTTTTTTATTGTTTAAGTTATTTGGATTCTTAAACATATTGTATAATCCAATAGTTAAGAAAACTATCACAGCCCACATGGCTAAATTTTTCAAATTCATAGTCTAAAGATAAGAATTATTATTAATTAAACAAGCCCAATTTAACATTAATTATTCATTAATTTCTAGTTTTCTTTAGTAATAAACACTGTTTCATTAATTTTCTCAAAAAAACACCCGCCAAGAGTAAATTTTTGGCATTTTTTTAAGTTAATTTTTGAAATTGATTCCATAATGCTTTTTCCTCTAGGAGCATAATATCTTCTACTGACCTTCTTTAAAACTATAACAAGACTTCTAAAAAGCACTTCTTCAGATTGTTGAAAAAAATTCTTATTTAATATGTAAATTTTTTTTTCTTCTAAAAATTTTGCATTATTTTCAATATTTGCTTTTACGTAAAAATTTATTCCATTGTTCGCAGATTTTAGATTTTTAATGGTTGTATTAAATTTTTTATCATCTAATCCTTCATTTTTTAAATTTGCAATTAATTTTCTCACTCTACTTCTTAAAAATATTGAGTTTTCGTTGGATGGATCGTCTATGTAAAAATTAAAAACATTTCTTGTAACAAAAATTAAATCATCTTTATTATATTTTATTAAAGGTCTTAAAATAAAAAAATTATTTTCATCTTTAATTGGCTCTCCAAATGAGGATAATCCTTTTAATCCACTTCCTCTCAAAATTCTTATAAAAAAATTTTCATAAAGGTCATCAAAATGATGAGCAATCAACAGATGTTTAATATTATTTTTTATACATTCTTTTTTTAAAAGACTGTATCTTTGATTTCTTGCTATACTTTGAATGTTTGAAGATGGTTTTTTTCCTTTCCATTTAAGAATTTTGCATTCTATATCGAATTTTCTTAAAAATAATCTTACTGATATTGCTTCTTTTGAAGAGTTTTTCCTAAGACCATGATCAACTAAAAAAAATTGAGTTTTCTTCTTCTTTATTATTGAATGGCATTTCGCTAAGTAAGCTAATGCTAAACTATCTGGACCACCTGAAATAGCTACACCAATTTTGGTTTTTTTATTTGTAAATTTTTCTAAATAATTTTCAAAAGAAACAAAAATTTTTTTAACCCGACTATTTTTTAAATAGTAAAGAAGTGAACTATGTATTGTCTTTTTTGCAGCCAAACTTTTTTTCTTCATATTTTGCTTTTTGAAGAACAGATTGATTTGCTTTTGGATATTGTTCTTTGACACCAGAAATCATCAAGCAACCTTGATCTTTTTCTCCTATTTGAACCAATGATACACCAAGTTTCAATAAATTTATAGGAGCTTTGCTACTTTTCGGATATTTTTGATAACCTTCTAAATAAGCTTCAGCAGCATCAGTATAAAGTTGCCTAATTCTAAAAGTTTCTGCATACCAGTATTGTGCACTTCCTGCTAAATCATGTTTTGGGTTAAGTTTTACAAATTCTAAAAAAGCCCTTTCGGCAGTGTTATAATCTCCTACTTTTAAAAAACTTGTAGCAAACTCATATTGTTTTTCTGGATTTTCTTCTGGTAAAATTTTTTCTTCTTTTTCGATAATTTCTGAAACTACTGCGCTTGTAGTGTCGATTGATTGTGTTTGTTGTTCGGTTTCTTCTGTGGACGTATCTTTATATGATATAGAGCCTAAGTCTTGTGGTTCTGATGAGCCTGGTAAAATTTTTTCTTCTTCTTTCTTGGGCTTTAAAACTATTTCATTGTTTGTTATATTTTCATTTAAATTTCCATTCTCAAGTTGTTGAAAACGTAATTGGTTATCCGCTTGGATTTTTGAAAGTCTATTTGAAAGTTTATCTAATTTAAAATTAACTTCTTCGAATTTGTTAGTTAATGTATTAAATTGATTTTCTAAATCTGAAAGTTTTAATAAATGACGAGTCAAAACATCTTCTGTATTTTGATCAAATTCATTTTCTTCACCTAAATTCGTTGAAGCAGTTTCTGAATAAACAGCTTTTTCAAGTGTTTTAATATCTTTCTGAATTAATTCCAAAATCTCAAATACATCTTTGTCTTCTGAATATGAGTTTTGAACAAAAAATAATATAGGAAAAATAAAAGCCAGTAAAATTTTCCTTTTAAATGTTTTCATTATAAATATTTCTAACAATAATGATGGCAAAAAAAAGACCCTTAGGTGCGTTAGCACAAGGGTCTTTTTAAATTATTTAATTTTTATTGTTAATTAGCTTTAACTGTAACTGATCTTCTGTTTTTAGACCAAGCTAAAGGGTTAGAACCTGAATCTACTGGTCTTTCCTTTCCATAGCTAATTACTGAAATTCTGCTCGCAGAAATTCCATAAGTCATTAGGTAGTCTTTAGCTGCGTTTGCTCTTCTTTCACCTAATGCTAAATTGTATTCTCTAGTTCCTCTTTCATCAGCATGACCTTCTATAACAATATTTACATCTGAGTTTTTTCTTAGCCATGTTGCTTGCTTTCTAAGGGTATCTCTAGAACGTGTTGTTAAAATTGATTCATTTGTTGCAAAGAAAACTCTGTCAGGAACACCTGATGCTAAGTATTCAACAGTATCCGAACCAATATATACATCGCCCTGCATTTGTCCTGTAGAGGCTTTTTTAGTAGTTGCACAAGCTGATAATATAAAACCAGCCACAATAACTAAAAGTGTGTTTCTTAAAATTTTGCTCAAAATCATTAGTGCTCCTTCAAATTGAATATTGTAACTTTTTCACAACTAGATAAATGTTTCAAGTTAAAAAATCAAGAAATTTGGTCCTAATTACTTAATAAAGACGACCAGGATGGGTCGGAAGCGTCAGTTTTAGTGGGAACTTTCCTCTCATTATAGCCAGTTAAGTCAATAGACCACAGTTTTGCACTAAATCCTTCTCCTTTTTCATCAGTTTTTGTTTCTCTATAAAAAATTAGAACTCTACCGTTTGGCGACCAAGAAGGTGCTTCTTGATAGTAGTTTTCTGTTAAAAGCCTTTCTCCTGATCCATCAGTTCTCATTACACCTATGTAAAATTTTCCTTTATGTAGTTTTGTGAATGCTATCAAGTCCCCTCTTGGTGACCATACTGGTGTTCCATATAAACCTTTTCCAAATGAAATTCTTTTAACATTAGAACCATCGCTTTTCATAACATAAATTTGTTGATAGCCACTTCGGTCAGAATTAAAACAAATATATTTTCCATCAGGAGAATAAGAAGGGGAAGTATCTATAGAAGAATGATTAGTAATTCGTTCAACAACTCTATTTTCTAAATCCATAGTGTAAATATCGGAATTCCCCCCTGTAGCAAAACTCATTATTATTTTTTTTCCATCTGGAGAAAATCTTGGAGCAAATGTCATACCTGGAAAATCTCCTACAACTTCTTGTATGCCGGTTTCTATATCCAAAAGATAGACTCTTGGTAAGTTTCTAAAGTATGAAAGATAAGTAACCATTTGATTAGTAGGATTGAACCTAGGAGTTAAAACTAATTCATTTCCCAAAGTTAGATATTTTAAATTAAAACCATCTTGATCCATTATTGCTAATTTTTTTATTCTTTTTGTTTTAGGTCCTTCTTCAGATACATAAATTATTCTTGTATCAAAATAACCTTTTTCTCCTGTTAGTCGTTCATAAACTTTGTCTGTAATTATATGTCCTACTCTTCTCCAATTAGACGGAACTGTTGTAAAAGCCAAAGCAAGCATTTCTTTTGCTGCCAAAACATCCCATAGTCTAAATTCGACTCTTAATTTTTCATCTATAATTTCAACCTTGCCTGTTATTAATGCTTGTGCTTTTATTAATGACCAATCTTCAAATCTTGGTTTTAAATGAGCTATTTCTGGTTTTTGTAAAAAAGCATCTTTCTTAAGTGGATTAAAAAGACCAGTTAACCTCAAATTATTTTCAACAATTAAAGATATTTCTGATCCTAAGTCTTTCTTTTTTAAAATATTTTCAAATTTTGTAAGAGAATCTTTATTTGCTGATAATGGTGAAACTGCTATTGGAAGAGGACTTAAATTACCTCTTGTTATATCTACTTCAATTAAAGCATAAGCTTTTAATTGTAGTATAAAAAATAGTAATAATATTCTTAATAAGTTCAATTTTTTAACCTTCTAACATTTCTCTTGCATCAAAATTTAGCTGTAAATCTTTCCATCTTTCATACCCTGTAGTTGGCACTCTTAATGGTTGACATAATCTTATAGCTCTTAATGCACTTTCTGCTAACACTTTATAAAATCCTTGTCCAGGCTTATTCATTCTCGCATGATCCAATATTTCAGATTTTGAAACTGTTCCATCTGGTTTTAATTGCAATTTTATACGAACAAGTAAATTTTCATTATAAGGCAAGCCTAAAGGTATACTCCAACATCCAAAAATCTGAGCTTTAAGAGCGTCCTCTTCGCTTAGTGAAAGCCCACTTGGTTCAGCATTTTTATCTTGTGATTGGGTAATTTTTTTTGTTGTTTGCGTTGTTTCAGCTAGATCTTCTTTGGATTTGTCAATTAATGCTGCAATATTATTTGGGTCAAATAATTCTTTTTTCTCAAACTCTGAAACTTGCTTAACTTCAGTATCTATTTTTTCTGGATTCTGTTTTTTTTCTTCTATTTTTTTAACTTTTTCTATTTTTTCATCTGGTAAAGGAACAACATCTGGTTTTTCTTTTTTAATTTTTTTTGGTGGCGCTTGTTCTGAAACAATTCTTTCTTCTTCCTTTTTTTTAACTTTTTCAATTATTTTTTTTGCTTTTGGAGCAAATGGTATATTTGTTTTGTCAGTTATTTGAATAAGTTCAATAGATACTATGGGTGGCAACTGAATAGGTTTTTTTATTAAAAAAGGCAAACTTAAAGTTCCTGCGACAACTATTAAAATGTGAAAACCAGTTGAAATGGCAATATTTCTATACAAGCTTTACCTCTCTTTGTAAGGTTCAGAAATTAAAGCAACCTTAGTAAATCCTGAACCAGAAAGCATCCCCATTATTTCTAAAACTCTGCCATAGTTAATTGTTTTGTCTCCTCTTACGTATATCCTTGTGTCGGTTCTATTTTTTGAAACAGCTAATATTTTCGCTATAATTTTTTCATAATCTACTTTCGATTCCTGTATAAAAATTTCTCCTTTTGCGTTAATAGTTAAAGTTAAAGGTTCTTGTTCTTCTGGCAAGGAGTCTGCTGAACTTTCTGGAAGGTCTACTTGAACACCAACAGTTAACAAAGGTGCGGTTACCATAAATATTATTAGTAAAACCAACATAACATCAACGAACGGAGTTACATTAATTTCACTCATTGGTTCTCTTGAAGAGTGTTTTAATTTAAATGCCATTTTAAATTATTGATAAAAGCTTTTTAGAAAAATTTTCTAGTTTTTGGGAATATTTTTTTGAGTCACTATTAAATTTATTAAATGCTACTACCGCTGGTATAGCAGCAAGAAGTCCTAGTGCAGTAGCAAATAATGCTTCTGCTATACCTGGCGCTACAATTGCTAGGCTTGTATTTCTTGAAATTGCTATCGACTGAAAAGAATTCATAATTCCCCAAACTGTTCCGAATAAACCTATGAAAGGTGCTGTAGATCCTACTGTTGCTAAGAATGTATAATTTTTTTCAATTTTTTCCATTTGTTGTTCTATATTTATTTCTAATATTCTAGACATTTTATCATTTAAATTAGAACTTCTTCTAGATTTTAGCATTACCACCATTGAATCTCTAAATAAATTTGCCATGGGGTCTTGAACGGTAGAGGGCAAGTTATTGTAAAAAGTTTCAGCCGATTTTGATTTCCAAAATTTATTTTCAAAATCTTCTGTGCTTTTGCTTATTTTTTTAAACATTTTTATTTTTTCAATAATTATTGCCCAAGAATAAATTGAACTAGCAATTAAAATAATTATTACACTTTTAACTATTACATCTGCTCGAAGAAATAAGTTTAATATAGAAAAATCTGCGTTGCTCGCTAAGCCAACTGCTTGTGTTGATATATCAGCTTCCATTAGAGATAGTTCACACTAAAATGTGTCATGATTTTGTCTATAATATTTATTATAAATCTTTTAATTGTTGAGTTTCAAAGAAAAAACTGGCTAATAATATAGCATCTGCTTTATTTGCGTCTTTTTTCTTAGACAATTCTGAAGATATATACGGAAAAATCTCAATTGCTTTGGTTCTACTAGCGTCTTTCTCTGAATTTATAAGATTAAAATATTTTTTCCATTTTGTTGGCCTTACAAAATGCATTGAAAGTTGCATAGCAGAACAAATTCCTTTCAAAATACCAAACGATTGTCCAAAATTAAACATGCTGGTTACTCCTTGACCTGGCATTGCGGAAACTTGTTCTATTACAACTTTTACTTCATTTTTATTTAAGTTTTTAATTCTTAAAGAAATTTCGTTGTAAACTTGAGAACCATTAACTTGTCTTTTGTTTTTTTTTCCATCAGCCATACTTGGCATCTCAATTACGTCTGTTATTTTACCATCTTTAAAAAAACAAATTGAACCCGATATTCCTGGGTCTATTCCTATGATTAACATTAATTTTTTCCAAACTGTAAGTTAGTATACACTTTTTGCACATCATCGTTATTTTCTAAATTTTCTAAAAATTCTGTTATAGTCGCCATGCTATCTTTGTTTGCAATCACACTATTTAATGGTTTCCATTCTATATTTGTTGAAATAAAATTTTTGATTTTTGTTTCTATTTTTTTTTTAACATTATAAATGTCATTTTTATCACATTGTATCTCATGTAATTCATTGTTTGATGTACATTCTTGTGCACCAGAATCTATGGCTAATTCAAAAATTTCCTCATTCGAAATTTCTTTTTTATCAATTTTAATAACACCAGTTTGCATAAAATTATGCGAGGCTGAACCTTGTGTTCCAAGGTTACCTCCATGCTTATGAAATATAGTTCTAATGCTTGATGCTGTCCTATTTTTATTATCAGTAAGAGTTTCAATTATAACTGCAATTTTGCTTGGGCCAAAACCCTCATATCTCAAATTTTCAAATTTTTCATTCACATCATTTGAAGATTTTTCTATAGCTCTTTCTATGTTGTCTTTTGGCATATTGGCTGATCTTGCAGCTTGAATTGCAGATCTTAATCTTGGATTCATGTCTGGATCTCTATCTCCTAATTTTGCAGCAACAGTTATTTCTCTTGAAAGTTTTGAAAAAAGATTTGATCTAATTTTATCCGCTTTACCTTTTTTATGTTTTATACCTGCCCAGTGTGAATGTCCTGCCATGTTATTCTAATGTGAATTTTTTAAAATTCCCCCGTGTATGAACTGGTTTATATTTTTTGCAAGTCCAGTTTTTTCGTCACATTCTATAATTAAGCCACATAAACTAGCTTCGCCATTTGCTGGATAATGCTTTTGAAAATTTTCTTTTAAAAATTTATTCAAAGAGTTTTCTTTATTCATGCCTATTACAGAATTGTAATCTCCACACATTCCTGCATCACTTTGATATGCGGTACCCTTGTTTAAAATCATTAAATCAGAAGTAGGAACGTGAGTGTGTGTGCCAACTACTAAAGTGGCTTTACCATCAAAGAAATGGCCCATAGCCATTTTTTCACTTGTGATTTCTCCATGAAAATCAACAACTAAAATATCAAAATCTTTTTTTAGATTATTTTTTAAAGTAAATTTTTTTGCTGCTTCAAAAACATCATCACATTTTTTCATAAAAATATTTCCCATCAAATTTAGAACACCTATCTTTAATCCTTTTTTTGAGTTATAAACACCAAAACCTTTTCCAGGGGAAAGTTCAGGTAAATTTATTGGTCGTAATAATCTTTTTTCTCTATCAATATGCTTTATTGTTTCTTTTTGGTCCCAAACGTGATTACCGGTTGTTATTACATCTACACCATAATTAAATAAACTATTTGTTATTTCTTCAGTAATTCCAACTCCTTCATTTGCAGCATTTTCACCATTTGCAATAACAAAATCAATTTCTAATTCTTCTATTTTTTTTAGCAAATGTTTTTTTATAGCTTCACATCCAGAGTTTCCAACTATATCTCCTAAAAAAAGAATATTCATTTTAAAATTTTATTGTTTGTTACTATAAAATCTAATTTCTGGTCATGTCTAGAAATAGATAATAAGTTTACTTCTTGAAATTCAAAAGCTAGTCCAATTGTAATAATTTTTTTTTTCTTTTTTATCGACTGGATAATTCTATCATAAAAACCCCCTCCATAACCTAAACGATTTAGATTTTTATCAAAAGCTACCAATGGTACAATTAAAATATCAGGAAAAACTACTTTGCCCTGACTAGGTTCGGGAATACCATATTTATTAATGATAAAAGGATTTGTTAATGAACACTGAATAAAGTTCATCTTATAATTTTTTTTTATTAACGGTAGTGCGATTTTTATTTTTTTTTTCTCTAATTCTTTTAGTATTGCTAAATCGTCTACTTCATTATTTACGGGATAATAGCCACCTACAATTTTCTTTTTAAAATTTTTTATTTTTCTTATTAAATTATAAATTTTATTAAATTTTATAGAAATTTTTTTATGGCTTTTATTTGATCTAATTTTTAGAATTTTTTTTCTAATTTTTGATTTCAGCACAGTTTATTATTGAATTTGATTATCTGAATTTGCTTTTTTAATAAAAGTTTCGATCTTTTCTGCTGTTTCGTCAATTATTTTTTCATAAATTTCTTTATTCTTTTCTATTTCGCCTTTAATGGTTTCTTGATTTTTACTTAATGTTTCAATTTCTTTTTCTTTATCATCTTTGTATTGATAAACTAAGGACTTAAGTTCTTTAAATCTCTCAGATAAATTTATTAGTTCTTTCTTTTTTTCTTCAATTTTTTTTCTAGTTTCAAAATATTCATCAATTATTTTAATTGAGGTTATAAGTAACAACTTATTTTCGCCAATGTTTCCGAGCTGTGATTTTAATTCCACAAATTTCTTATTTAATTGTTCAGAAAGTTCAATTAAGTGCTCTTCTTGACCATCATCGCAAGATAGAAGAAACTCTTTACCATTAAATGTTATGTTTACATTTGCCATTTATCAATTTCCTCTAGCAAAGTATCTGTTTCTTGATTTAATTCATCTATTTTCTCAGAAAATTCTATAACTTTTGATTTTTCTCCTTTTTTTTCATCCTTAAAGTTTTCGTACTCTTGTTTAATTTTTTCATGCTCTTGGGAAAGCTCTTGATATTTATTTAAAATTTCTTTCTTTTCAATTTCTAATTGATTTTTTTGATTGTTTAAATTTTGTAAATTTTCTTTGAGATTTGTATTTAAATTTAAATTATTTAATTTAGCTAACGCAATATCAAGTTTTTTTTGTTTTTCGCTAGAAGTTTTCATATATATATACATATAATATAAAATCGAATCTTCTTAGTCTAGATAGGATAATTTTTGAATAAGCAAAATAGAGATTTGGCCAATGCAATTAGATTTTTATCAATTGACGCTGTAGAAAAAGCAAACTCAGGCCACCCGGGCCTGCCAATGGGAATGGCTGATGTTGTAACTATACTTTTTAAATACTACCTTAAGTTTAATCCAGAAAACCCTAGCTGGATTAATAGAGATAGATTCGTTTTGTCTGCAGGTCATGGGTCAATGCTTCTTTATTCTTTACTTCATCTAGTCGGTTATAAAAGTATATCGATAGATAGTATTAAAAATTTTAGACAACTTAATTCTATATGCGCTGGACACCCTGAGTATGAAGAAAATACTGGTATTGAAACAACTACAGGTCCACTAGGACAAGGAATAGCAAATGCTGTTGGGTTTGCTTTAGCAGAAGAAATTTTAAAAAGTAAATTTGGTAAAAATACTATTAATCATAAAACTTATGTTTTGGCTGGGGATGGTTGTTTAATGGAAGGTATAAGTCATGAAGCTTTGAGCCTAGCAGGGCATCTTAAACTTAATAACCTCATAATGTTGTTTGATAATAATTCAATTTCAATTGATGGACCAACAAATCTATCTGTTTCGGATAATTTTAAAAAAAGATTTAATAGCTATGGTTGGGATTATATTGAAATTGATGGACATAATGAAAAACAAATTTATAAAGCTTTAAAAAAAGTTCAAAAAGCCAAAAGACCAACCACAATATCTTGTAAGACTACTATAGGATTTGGCTCTCCTAATAAATCTGGCACCGCTTCAGCTCATGGAAGTCCTTTAGGAAAAGATGAAATAGCACTAGTCAGAAAAAAACTAAAATGGAATTATAAGCCCTTTGAAATACCAAAAAATATTCTTTCTGAATGGAAAGAAATTGGAAAAAAAGGTTCTTCTAAAGAAAAAAGTTGGTTAAAAAAGAATAAATCAAAAACAAACCTTTTAAAGAAAATTTTTTCAAAAAATTTTAATAAAATTTTCGAAAATGAAAAAAAAAATATAATAAAAACACTTGAACCAATAGCTACTAGAAAATCTTCAGAAAAAATATTAGATTTTTTAGTTAAAAAAATGGATAATCTAATTGGAGGTTCTGCTGATTTGTCGGGATCTAATAATACAAAAACAAAAAACCATAAAATAATAAAAGCTGGAAACTTTAAGGGAAATTACATCCACTATGGTGTTAGAGAGCATGCTATGAGTGGAATTATGAATGGTCTCGCTCTTCATAGTGGATTAATACCATATGGAGGAACATTTCTTATTTTTAGTGACTATTGTAAACCTTCAATAAGATTATCAGCTTTGATGAAACAAAAAGTTATTTACATTATGTCCCATGACTCGATTGGTTTAGGTGAAGATGGGCCAACTCACCAACCAATAGAACAACTATCTGGTTTAAGATCTATTCCTAATTTAAATGTTTTTAGACCTGCTGATACAACGGAAACACTAGAATGCTGGCAGATCGCCCTGGAAAGTTCAAATACTCCAAGTGTTATAGCTTTGACCAGACAAAAGTTAAATCAAGTCAGAAAAGAATTTGTTAAAGAAAACTTGTGCCTTAAGGGTGCATATGAATTATCAAGAAATAATGAAAAAATAATTTTAACAATACTTGCAAGTGGATCGGAAGTTAATATAGCCCTTGACGTTAGTCATAAATTAGCCACACAAAACATTTATTCAAAAGTTATATCTGTACCATGTTTTAATTTTTTCGAAAAACAAACTGACGAATATAAGAAAAAAATTTTAAATGAAACAAAATATAAAGTGTCAATAGAGGCAGCTTCAACTGAATTTTGGAAAAAACTGGTTGGAGAAAATGGTTTAACTTTTGGTATTGATGCCTTTGGTAAAAGCGCACCACATAAAGATATTTATAAACACTTTGGTTTAACAAGTGATAACATAATTAAAAAAATAAAAGAGAAGGTAATTATTTAAGAATGACAATAAAAATTGGAATAAATGGCTTGGGTAGAATTGGTAGAATGGTTATTAGATCAATTATAGAAAATAAAAATAAAAATATAGAAATTAAACATATTAATAACAGAACAGATTCAAAAAATAGCGCGCAATTACTAAAATATGATTCTATACATGGAAAATTTAATGCAAATATAAAATTTAATGAAAAAAATTTATTTATTAATAATAAAAAAATTTCTTTTTCTAGAGAAACAGAATTAAATAAAATTAATTGGAAAAAAAACAAAGTAGATATTGTTTTGGAATGTACTGGAAAAAATAATTCAAAAGAAAAATCTATTCAACATATTAAAAATGGAGCAAAAAAAGTCATTGTTTCAGCGCCTTGCAAAAATGCTGATAAAACAATTGTATATGGTGTAAATCATAAACTAATAAACAAAAATGATTTAGTAATCTCTGCTGCATCTTGTACTACAAATTGTCTTGCTCCAGTTGCATACGCACTAAATAAAAATTTTAAAATAGAAAAAGGTTTCATGACGACCATTCATTCTTACACAACTGATCAAAGACTTTTGGATAATTCTCATAAAGATCCTAGAAGAGCTAGATCAGCAGCTCAATCTATTGTTCCAACTTCTACAGGTGCTTCAAAAGCACTTGGGGAAATTATACCAGAGCTAAAAGGTAAGCTCGAAGGTTTATCTATGAGAGTACCAACTCCCAATGTTTCTTTAATTGATTTAGTTTTTATTTCTGAAAAAAAATTATCTATACAAAAAATCAATGACTCTTTTAAAAAAATTTCTAAAAAAGAATTAAAAAATATTCTTGAAACAACTGAAGAAAAATTGGTCTCAATTGACTTTAATCACAACTCAAGTTCTGCCGTAGTAGATTTGTCATTAACAAATGTCGTTGGAGACAAAATGGGAAAAATATCTGCATGGTATGACAATGAATGGGGTTTTGCATCAAGAATGTGTGACTTGTCAGAATATATTCATAAAATTTAATTTTTTATGAAAAATATTTCAGATCAAAGTATAGATTTAAAAGGTAAAAAAGTTCTTCTTAGAGTTGATTTAAATGTTCCAATGAAAAACGGATCGATAACTGAATCATCTAGAATAGAAAAAATAATACCAACAATTAATTTATTAATTGCAAAACAAGCAAAAATAATAATTTTAAGTCACATAGGAAGACCTAAAGGTAAAGTTGTTAAAGGAATGTCATTAGAACCAATTTCAAAAAAACTATCTTCTTTGTTAGGTAAAGAAGTTTTGTTTAATGAAAAAATGGTTGATAAAAAAACAAAATATGAATTAAATAAAATTAAAAATGGCTCTATAATTATGTTAGAAAATATTCGTTTTAATCAAGGAGAAGAGTCAAATGAGAGCGAATTTGCAAAAAAACTGTCTAGTTTAGGAGATATTTACGTAAACGATGCTTTTTCTTGTTCCCATAGATTTCACGCTTCTGTTGAAGGTATTACAAAATATATTCCATCATATTTTGGTTTGCAAATTACCGAAGAAATTAATGCACTAAGAAAAATCACTTCAGAAATAAAAAAGCCAGTAACTCTTATTATCGGAGGTTCTAAAATTTCAACAAAGATTAAAATTATTAATAATTTAATAAAAAAATTTAATAATATAATTATTGTAGGTGGCATGGCCAATACGATGTTAAAACATACTGGCTCAAAAGTAGGAAAATCAATATTCGAAAAGGATTGTGGCTATTTAATAAAAGAAATTTTAGAAAATTCCAAAAAATATAACTGTAAAATTACATGTCCTATAGATGTTGTTGTTTCAGAAAATCTTGAAGGTATAGGAAAAAATAAAGAGTTACATGAAATAAATGATAACGAAATGATTTTAGACATTGGACAAAAAACAATAGATTCTATAAAAAAAATAATTAAAGACTCAAATACTGTTTTATGGAACGGTCCCGCTGGTTATTTTGAAAATCCAAATTTTCAAAATGGTACTAAGAAAATCCTAGAAATAATTTCAGAAAAAACAATAAATGATAAAATTTTTTCTGTAGCAGGAGGAGGAGAAACGGTTGCAGCAATAAATAAATTTAAAAAATTTGACTCATTCACATTTGTTTCAACTGCAGGTGGAGCTTTTTTAGAATACCTTGAAGGAAAAACTCTACCTGGTATAAAAGCATTAAATCAAAATGTCTGAATTAAATAATATTGCTCTAAAAATTATCGGCAAGGGAAAAGGAATTCTTGCAGCTGATGAAAGCACAGGTACAATGACTAAGCGACTTAGTAGTGTAAATGTAGAATCAACAGCCGAAAATAGATTGCTATTCAGAGAAACATTGTTCAGCTCTAACAGCATGGAAAGTTGTATTGGTGGAGTTATACTCTATGACGAAACTATAAAACAAACTAGTCCATCAGGAAAAAAAATTCCTGAATTAATTTCAAAATCAAATTCCGTACCTGGTATAAAAGTTGATACTGGTGCAAAAACTTTAGCTAATTCTCCAGAAGAAAAAATCACCGAAGGTCTAGATGGATTAAGAGAAAGATTAAAAGAATACTACAAATTGGGAGCAAGATTTACAAAATGGAGAGGTGTTTATACAATTTCAAAAAAATATCCAAGTGAGCTTTCCATCTATTCTAATGCTCATGCTCTTGCACGTTATGCCTCACTAGTTCAAGAATCTGGAATGGTTCCAATAGTAGAACCTGAATTGTTAATGGAAGGAAATCATAATTCTGAAGATTGTCTTAAAAAAACTTCCGAAGTTATAAAAAAATGCTATGAACAATTAGAGCTTCATAAAGTTGAACTAAAAGGAACAATACTTAAACCAAATATGATTTTGCCTGGCACAGATTCAGATGAAAAAGTTGATAGTTTAAAGGTTGCAGAAATGACTATTGAATGTCTCAAAAATTCTGTTCCTTCGGAAGTTGCTGGTATAGCCTTTTTGTCTGGTGGACAAACCGATAAAGAAGCAACCAAAAACTTAAATCAAATTAATGTAAAAAATAAAACTAATTTTATTTTGACTTATTCGTATGGAAGAGCTTTACAGCAAGGTGCACTTAAATTTTGGTCAAAAGATATAAAAAATATTCAAGGTACACAAAAAATTTTTAATCATAGAGCTAAAATGTGCAGTCTTGCTTCAAAAGGCGAATGGTCAGAAGAAGTTGATAAAATCTAAAAAAAATAAAAAATTTATCTACTTAATTTCACCAGAGAAAATAAAATCTGATAATTTTTATATTTATTTAGAAGAAATATTTAAATTAAACAAAGTAGCTTTTTTTCAGCTTAGGTTAAAAAAAGAAAAAAAGAAAAATAAATTAATTGTAGGTAGAAAAATAAAGAATCTATGCAAAAAATATAAAGTTAAATATATAATTAATGATGACCCTTTCGTTGCAAAAAAATTAAGGGCTGATGGGTGTCACCTAGGACAAAATGATATGAATATATTTAATGCACGAAAAATATTAAAAAAACATATTATTGGTGTTACTTGTCATAATTCAAAAAAATTAGTTAAATTAGCTATAAAAAATAAAGCAGATTACATCGCTTTGGGAGCTTTTTATTTAAGCAAAACCAAAGAGGCTAAATATAAAGCTAATATAAAAATTTTAAAATGGACAAAAAAAACAACAAAAATTCCTATAGTAGCAATAGGAGGGATAAAATTTAATAATTATAAAAAACTCTTATTGAATAATGCAAACTTTTTAGCTATCTCAGGCTACATTTGGAATAATAAAAAATACAAACCAACTGAGGCTATTAAAAAATTAAAATGAAAATATTAGGCAATGAAATTAAACCTGGAATGATCATAGAGCATAAAGATGATCTATGGGAAGTTTTAAAAACACAACATGTTAAACCTGGCAAAGGCGGTGCCTTTAATCAAGTTGAAATGAAAAGTGTGAATAATAATACCAAGCTCAATGAAAGATTTAGATCAAGTGACTCTGTTGAAAAAGCTTCTTTAGAAGAACAAAAATTTAATTTTTTATATGAAGATGAAAATGAATATTATTTCATCAACCAAAAAAATTTTGAACAAATAAATATTAAAAAAAAAATTATTGGAGATAAAGGAAAATTTCTTAAAGAAAATTTAGAAGTGTCAATTAATTTTTACAATGAAAACCCATTATCTATTGATCTGCCTAAACAGATTAAATGTAAAATTGAAAGTACAGATGTAGCTTTAAAAGGTCAAACTGTTTCATCTTCATATAAACCGGCAGTATTAGATAATGGTTTAAAAATTCAAGTTCCTCCATTTATTGAAAGCGGAGAAAATATATTGGTTGATACTAGAACAATAGAATACGTAAAAAAAATATAAATTTTGTAATGAATTCAATTTCTGCAGATCTAAACATAATGATTAAAGCAAGCGAAAAAGCATCTAAGGCTTTAATAAGGGATTTCGGAGAATTAGAAAAATTGCAAGTATCAACAAAAGGTCCTTCTGATTTTGTTACAAATGCAGATCTTAAAGCTGAAAAAATCATTGTTGAAGAGCTTGCGAAAGCAAAGAGAGATTATTCAATAATAAGCGAAGAAAGTGAAAATGAAATTAGTAATGATAAAAATAATACTTGGATAATTGATCCAATAGATGGAACAACAAATTTTTTACATGGGGTTCCTCACTTTGCAATATCAATTGCTTTAAAATCAAATAATGAAATAGTGTCTGGTTTAATTTACGATCCAATTAAAGATGAAATGTTTTATGCTGAAAAAAATAACGGAGCGTACCTTAATAACCAAAGAATAAGAGTTTCGAATAAAAAAAAAATTGATAATTGTTTGTTTGCAACTGGTGGCAACAATATTGAACAAATTAAATTTAAAAAAAATGCTACACTAAGAAGAACCGGAAGTGCTGCACTTGACATGGCTTATGTAGCAGCAGGAAAGTTTGATGGATACTTTCAAAAAAATTTAAAAATATGGGATATCGCCTCGGGCATTATACTTGTTAAAGAAGCAGGTGGAATAATTAACGATATTGACACAAGCAAATATGAAATTGAAAAAGTTATAGCTTCCAGTGTTGAAATTAATCAAAAACTAATACAAAACTTAATTAACTTTTGATTGTTTTATTAAATTGTTTTGCTATAAGTCTCGATATGAAAAAAAAAATTCATCCAAATTATCATGTCATTAAAGTTGAAATGACAGATGGCTCACAATTTGAAACTAAGTCAACATGGGGTTCAGAAGGAGATGTACTAAAACTAGAAATTGATCCAAAATCACATTCTGCATGGACCGGAGGAAAACAAGCTCTATTAGACAAAGGTCGAGTAAGTAAATTTAACAAAAAATTCCAAAATTTTAGATCTGAAAATAAAAAATAAATGACAAATTCACCATTAATGCCAATGGCGACGGCTGTTTGGTTAGTTGAAAATACAAGTTTAACATTTAAACAAATTGCTGATTTTTGTAATTTACATCAAGTAGAAATTCAAGGTATAGCAGACGGTGAAGTTGCAAAAGGAATTAAACCTTATAATCCTATTATTTCTGGTCAACTTACTAGAGAAGAGATTGAGCTTTCTTCTAAAAATGAAAATAGACCTTTGCAAATTACTAGCAATGATATTGAAATTTCTGAAACAACAAAAAAAATTAAAAAATATGTCCCTTTATCAAAAAGACAAGACAAGCCTGACTCTGCTTTGTGGTTAATAAAAAATCATACAATGTTAAAAGACTCGCAAATAGCTAAATTAGTAGGGGTAACAAAAAATTCTGTAACCTTAATTAGAAATAAAAATTATTGGAATTATAATAGTCTTAACCCTAAAGACCCAGTAGCAATGGGATTGTTTACTCAAAAGGATTTAATACAAGCTATCGAAAAAGCTGAAAGAAGAATAAAAAGGGAAAAAAAAGAAAAAGAAAGGCAAGAAAAAATAGCTTAAACCTTGTATCAATTTAATGGACATAAAAAAATTAAAATGCTAGTTACTGTTTTTTTTGGAGGTGGTTATTAAAATAGAAGTTAAAGATAATAATGTTGAGCAAGCTCTTAGGGTTCTTAAAAGAAAACTTCAAAGAGATGGCTTCTTTAAAATTATTAAGATGAAAAATACTTATGAAAAACCATCTGAAAAAAAGAAAAGAATTCACCAAGAAAATATTAAAAGGGTAAAAAAACTTAACAAGCTTAAAAACAGATTATAAATACCGCGGGGTGGAGCAGTCTGGTAGCTCGCAAGGCTCATAACCTTGAGGTCGGCGGTTCAAATCCGTCCCCCGCAACCAATTTTTTAATAATTTTAAAGACTTTTGATTATTTCCTCTGTCATTTTCTTAGCGTCTGCAAAAAGCATTAAAGTATTGTCTCTATAAAATAGATCATTATCTATCCCTGCATAGCCTGGGGAGAGACTTCTTTTTACAAATAAAACTGATTTTGATTTTTCAACATCCAAAATTGGCATACCATAAATTGGGCTTTGTGGATCAGATTTAGCAATGGGGTTCGTAACATCGTTTGCTCCAATTACATAAGCCACATCACAATTAGCAAAATCGTTGTTTATTTCTTCTAGCTCAAATACTTCATCATATGGCACGTTTGCCTCTGCTAATAAAACATTCATATGACCAGGCATTCTACCGGCCACAGGATGAATAGCATAAGTAACTTTAACACCATTTTTTTTCAAAGCATCTACCATCTCTCTTAGCGCATGTTGGGCTTGAGCAACAGCCATCCCATATCCTGGAACTATTATCACTGATGATGCATTTTTCATTAGAAATGCTGCATCATCAGCATTCCCACTTTTTACAGGTTTTTGTTCTATTGATTTATTTAAAGTAGATTGGTCTGTTGCGCCCCAACCGCCAAGTATTACATTAAAAAATGAACGGTTCATTCCTTTACACATAATGTAAGATAATATTGCACCGGATGAACCGACTAGTGCACCAGTAATTATTAGAGCTGTATTTTCCAAAGTAAAACCAATTCCTGCTGCTGCCCAGCCTGAATAAGAGTTTAACATTGAAATAACCACTGGCATATCCGCTCCACCTATTGGAATGATCAATAATACACCTAGTAAAAAAGAAATTATAATTATCGTCCAAAACCAACTGTCAATTTGAGTTTTGCATAAATAAAATATTAAACATAATAAAATTAAACCTAGTGCCAAATTTAAATAATGTTGCCCAAAAAAAGTTATGGGAGATCCTGACATTATTCCTCTTAACTTGAGAAAAGCAATAATGGATCCAGTAAAAGTTATGGCTCCAATTGCAGCTCCTAGAGACATTTCTATTAAACTTGCTATTTTAATATTTCCTGGAGAACCCAAATTAAATATCTCTGGATTTAAAAAAGCTGATATCGCAACAAAAACAGCTGCTAGTCCAACTAAACTGTGAAAACCAGCTACAAGCTCTGGCATTGCTGTCATTGGTATTTTAAATGCAATAAATGTTCCTATTGCTCCACCAATCAACATTAAAATTAATAAATACAAAAATCCTACTGAAAAACTGCCAGCTGAAACAATGGTAACCCCAATGGCTATCGCCATTCCAATTATCCCAAATAGATTCCCCTGTCTTGAAGTTTCTGGAGACGAAAGCCCTCTAAGCGCTAAAATAAATAGCACTCCCGAAATAAGATAGAATATTGCTAGTAGATTTGCTGAAATCATTTTTTATCTTTCTTTTTTTTTTTGTACATAGCCAACATTCTTTGAGTAACTAAAAAGCCTCCAAAAATATTAACAGCAGCTAAAATTATTGCTAAAAAACCAAAAATGTTTGCAGTATCAAATATATTTCCAGATTCTCCAGCTAAAGCTGCTATAATGGCTCCTACTATGATTACTGAGGAAATTGCATTTGTTACGGACATTAAAGGTGTATGCAAAGATGGCGTAACACTCCAGACAACATAATATCCAATAAAAATAGAAAGTATAAAAATACTAAGTCTAAAAACAAATGGGTCTATTTCCATAAATTTATTTTATTATTGTTTTAGCAATAATCTCATCTTCTATATTAATGTTAATTTTTTTATTTTCTTTATCATATAAATTTGAAACAAAATTAAATACATTTTTTGCATAAAGATTTGAAGATGAAGTTGGTAATTTGTTTAAAATATTTCTTTCACCCATTAATTTAACACCATTTTTTTCAATAATCTTATCTACCTCAGTAAACGCAACATTGCCTCCTTGAGCAGCCGCCAAATCATATACTACTGATCCTGGCTTCATATTTTTTAACATATTTTCTTTAATAATTAATGGAGCTTTTTTTCCTGGTATTAAAGCTGTACAAATTACAATATCAATTTTTTTAAGTGTCTCACCTATTAACTCTTCTTGTTTCTTTTTAAATTCTTCAGATGCTTCCTTTGCGTATCCTCCTTCTGTTTCTAAGTTTTCAGCTCCTTCTACAGTTAAAAATTTTCCGCCCAAACTTTCTACTTGTTCTTTTGAAGCCATTCTTACATCTGTAGCAAATACAATTGCTCCCATTCTTTTTGCTGTGGCTATTGCTTGCAAACCAGCGACTCCGGCACCAACGACTAACACTTTTGCTGCTGGAATAGTTCCAGCTGCTGTCATCATCATTGGTATGGCTTTTTCAAAAGTTGAGAACGATTCTATTACAGCCTTATATCCAGCTAAATTTGCCTGAGAGGAAAGTATATCCATAGATTGTGCTCTTGTTATTCTAGGCAATAGTTCCAAAGAAAATAACTTAACTTTTTTTTTTACCAATTCATCAAGCTTATTTTTATTTTCATATGGGTTTAAAACGCCAATAAAAATTTGGTTAGATTTTAAAAGAGAAGTTTTATTTTCATCTAATAAGCCCATTTGAATAATTATATCGGCATCTTCTATTAGCTTCTTATCGTCTTTTATGAACTTAACTCCAAGTTCATTATATTCTTTTTCTTCAAAACCTAAATGTTTTCCATACTTTTCACTTAATTGAACTTCAAATCCTAAATTTATATATTTTTTTGCAATCTCAGGAGTTATTGAAACTCTTTTTTCTAAATCTTTATTCTCTGATACTGAGCCTATTATCATAAAATTAAAGATTATTTTTGTCTTGCTTTAAATTTTGGATTTTTTTTGTTAATTATATAAACTCTACCTCTTCTTCTAACTAATTTAGAATTAAGATCCCTCTTTTTTAATGATTTTAATGAACTTGCAATTTTCATAATTTTAAATTTTTTTTTTATCTTTAATAAACGAAGAAATGTAATCTTTCAAATCTATTTTGCCAAATATTTTATTAACTTTGTTAGCAACTGATATATTGGTTAATGCTGAAGAATATCTCTCACCTGCTCTTTTTGGCAAATATCTGATTTTACCTCCAAAAAGCTTTGCAACTTGCAATATTGAGTAACTTTTCTTATTCGTTACACTATAGTGTTTACATTTATTTTTTTTCCAGGCCATATAACAAACTTTTATTGTATCATTTATGTGCGTAAATCTTCTTGTTTGCGTCCCTGGTTTGACAATTGTTAGAGGTAGTTTTTTTTCGTAAAGTTTTTCAAAAATACCAATTACAGTTGCCATTTCTCCTGATCTTATATGTCTTGGACCATAAACATTATAAAAATAAATGATTTCATATTTTAAATTAAACCACTGTTTTAAGTTTTCTAACAATTCAAGATTTTTTGCTTTTGTGAAAGCATATGGTGATAGATTCTCATCTTTTCCTTTATTTCCTAAGTTTGCCGATGTTGCAGAATAAATTAATTTTATTTTGTTGTCTAAACAAAACTTAAAAACTGCCTTGCTACCAATTGAGTTTGAATCAAAACATTGATCAAAATTTTTAAAGCTTTGAAATATTCTAGAAAATTCAGCAAAATGAAATAGGGAATGTATGCTACTTTTATATTTTTTAAGTTTATTGTTAATTTCTTTCGTATTGCATTTTATATATTTTATTCTTGAATTTTTTATATGGTTGGATTTATTTCCGCTTGAATAATTATCTACGCTTATAATTTTGAATGATGTTTTGTTTAACAAATATTCAATTAAGTTAGAGCCTACAAATCCTGCTCCACCAGTTACAATAATTAATTTTTTCATACGGATTTGTTTAGCCTGGCAACGTCCTACTCTCCCGTATCTTAAGACAAAGTACCATCGGCGCAGAAGGGCTTGACTTCCGAGTTCGGAATGGGATCGGGTATTACACCTTCGCAATAATCACCAGGCACGATTGTTTACATATAAAATTAATCATTGTAAAGGTTATTTTATGAATAATATTAAGGAAAATTTGTTTTATTATTTAAGTTTATTTTTAGTCATTTTATTATTTTATTATTTTGAAATATGGAAATTTTATCCCATTTACGATGAAAGCGTTGGACTTGGTAGCTATCTCCATGATTGGAATTACATTAAAAATTATTATGAATGTAAATTTAACAGTAGTTTGACATTACCTGCTCAATTTCCATCATGTGTTGAAACGCTTAAAGCTGAATTTGTATATCCAAAAATATGGTTCAAAATTTATATTTATTTTAAAGAAAATTTCAGCTACTTGATTTATATATTTATTTTATTTTATTATTTTTCTTCCTTTTATTTTTTTCAAAATTCTAGCAAAATTATTCATTTTTTTTTATTATTTTCGCCACAATCCATATTGGCAATTCAAAGAGGTAATAATGAATTAATAATTTATTTTTTTATTTTTATTTTCTTAATTCTGTTTAATTATAAAAATAAAATCTTAAGTTTGATACCATTAATAATTGCAGCATTTTTAAAATTTTATCCTTTAGTTTTAGCTCCAATCTATCTGTTTCAAAATAAAGATAACAAATTGAAAAGAATTTTATTATTTTTGCCATTTTTGATTTTGGGGTTGTTCTTGTTTGAAGATATTCTAAAAATTAATAAAAATATTATTTCTAATATAGTATTAACTTTCAGTTCCCAAGTTTTGCTAAAACTTTTATATTTTATAGTTAATTTTAATTACCTTATCTTAATATACTATTCTTTTGCTTTTTTAATTACAATTTACATTTTATCAAAATTATTTAGATTAAAATTGTTGTTTCCATCAAATTATAAATATGAAAATAGTTTTTTATTAAGCTCATTTATTTTAGTTGCAAGCTTCTTTTTATCGTCTTCTTATGATTATAGGTTGATTTTTATTATATTTTCCTTTCCATATATAATTGAATTTTTGAAAAAGAATTTCTCAAAAAATAATTTTAAATTAATTATTTTTTTAATTTGTTTTTCTTTATGGTATGAATTTATTGTTTTTTATTACTATAATTTTATTAATTTTGCAGAAAATAGATATTACTTTGGTTATGTTTGGAATTTTAGCAACATTATATTAGGGTTATTAATTATAGTAAAAAATGTTTTTTATTGGGTTTTAAATATTTTTCTAATATATCTTGCTTTAAATATAGTTTTAAAAAGAATTAAACTTTTTTCCCGCTAAAGAGAAATATTTTTTCTATAAAAAAGATAATTTATAATTCCTATTTGAACCCATAAAAAAGAACCATTCCAAGTGGTATAAAAACTGCCTGCTGTGCCTATTGGCCAAATAATTAATAGGGAACTAATAATGCATGAAATCATAATACAATTTTTTTTTTTACTTAAATCAAAAATTTTTTGACTCAACAATCCTCTAAAATAAACAAAAAATAATATTATAAAAATTGTAGTTCCTATTACGCCTGTTTCAGATAATAGTTCTAAATATAAATTATGAGGGTGAGAAGAACAAAGTTGAGCTGGATTTTCAGGTAAGATATCTGTTAACTGAACATCGCATTCAACTCTAAAGTTTTTTACACCAACGCCAAAAAATGGATTCTTAACCCATAATCTATAACCTGAGCTAAAAAGCTTACCATAAGTAGATTGATCAAAATTTTTGACAATATTTATCATATCAAAATATCTTGATTTTACTGCTTCCGATGAAACAAGTAATATAAATAAAGTGAAAACTACTGAAATTATAAATAAAAATAAACTTTTAAATTTTTTCTTAAATAAAAATATAATAATTGCCAAAAATATTGCTAATCCACTAAATAAAAGAAAATTCATCCTTTCGCCAGTAATTAAACAAATAAATAAACTAAATAAGCAGAAAGCAATCGAATTAATAAATTCAACTTTGTTTTGAAAATTAAAAAAAATTTTATAATAAAGAAGTCCGATTATAGGTGCTGATAGTTTAAAAATATAACAACCCGCAACTAATTCATTTCCAAAAAAACCTGAATATCTTGGTCCATGCTTAGGCAATCCAATACTATTGTAGCCAAAAATAAATTGAATAAAAATATCAATTAATACAATCAAAAGAATTAACTTCCAAAAATTAATAACCTTTGTAAGAGAAAAAATTTTAAATCCATAATAACTAATTAATAGACTAAATAGCAAAAATCTTATTAAAGAAAATGACGCTCTAAAAGCATTAAAAATGTCAGTTGCAAAAAAACTATTTAAAATTAAGTAAAACCAAAAAAACAAAAAGATCCTAACCCAATAAATTTTTAACCATTTCCATTCATTATAATTATTAGAATTGATTAAAAATATTATTGATCCAATGACGAGTATAATATTTATAAAAGGTGATCCCAACAAATAGGCTATTGGTAGTGAAATAATTAATAAATCAGTAATTTTATTTAAACTTAATTTTTCAATTTTCATTTTTTAAAATTATTAAAATAATCTTCTATAATAAAATCAATATTTTTGAATTTTTTTTTATGAAGTATTTTAATCTTTTTGTTTGAGCCTAGTAAACCAACAGTTTTTTTATCCTTAAAATTAAAAATATACTTTTTATTCATTTTTTTACATATTTTTTTAATTATTTCGTATAAAGAAGTTTTATTGCCTGAACATATATTGTAAATACCACTTTTTTTTTTTAAAATTAAAATTTTTATTATTGAAACAATATCATCAATATGAACAAAATCTCTGTGTTCGTTTCTAAAATTTACTGAAAAAACACTTTTAGCTTTTTTAATTTTATCAAACATTGATGGTAAAAAGAAATCTTTAGTTTGATACCTGGATGTATAGCTAAATATTCTTCCTATGCAAAAATTATATTTTTTTTTCTTTTGTTTTGATTGAATATACTTTTCTGCTTTATATTTTGAGTATCCATAGTTATTTATTGGATTTATTTTTGAATATTCATTAATTTTTAGATTAGATTTTTTATAAACATGAGAGGTTGATGCAAAAAAAAAGAAAATTTTTTTTTTAGTAAATTCAAGTGAATCTATTATATTTTTTGTACCTTGGTAATTAACTTTCTCTGAAAATTTACCCGATTTTTTAAATTTGTGTATTGGAACTATTGCAGCCAGATGGATAATTATATCTAAATCATTATTTTTTATCCAATTTCTAATACTAACTTTATTTAGAACGTCACTTTTGCACTTAACTAATTTAATATATTTTATTTTGGAAAATTCTTTATAAATAGCTCTGCCTAAAACTCCCGAAAAACCAGTTATTCCAACAATCATTCTGCTCACTTATATAATTAACAAATAAAATTTAATTTTTTAAAATCTTTAAATTAAACAATTATATCTTTCCAATTTTTAATAAATTTTTAGTTAAAAATTTTAAATTTTTTTTTGATATTTTTGTAGTATGCAAACCTATAAAAAAACCTCTTTTTTCAACATCATCTGCATTTTTAAATTTCATGTTTTTACTATTTAAATTATATATTTTTGTTGCAGGTTGGTTTAGAAAATTACCGCTAAGAATTGGTCTACTCTCTATTCCTTTATTTTTCAAAAATTTTAATAATTTTTCTTTCTTATTAATAAACTTTCTATTTATCATAAAAGCAATCCCAAACCAACTTGGATTAATTTTTTTATCGTATTTAACGAATTCAAATTGATTTTTCCATTCTCCTGATTTCTTTAATGATTGAATAATTTTTAATCTATTTTGATTTCTAATTTTATTAAATACAGATAATCTTTTAAACTGACTAGATGCCATAGCAGCTTGAACTTCGGTTGGCCTTAAATTATAACCAGAATTTATAAATAAAAAATTATCATTTAAATTTTTATACATCTTCTTAAATTTTTTGTGAAATGACGTATTTCTAGACCATCCATGTGATCTTAACATTTTTAAAATATTATAATTATTTTTATTATTACAAACAATCATTCCTCCTTCGCCAGATGTGATTTGATGTGAATAATAAAATGAAAAAGTGCCAAATTCTCCGAAAGTTCCAAGGTGTTTTTTATTATATTTAGCTCCAAGGCTTTCACAAGTATCTTCGATAATTATGATATTTTTTTTTTTACATATTTTTTTTATCTTTTCCATATTTGATGAAATGCCAAGTACATGAACACACATTAATGCTTTGGTTTTTTTTGTAATTTTTTTTTCTAGGTCTTTGATTGAAATATTAAATGTAAGAACATCTACATCAACAAATACTGGTTTTAAACCTTGTTGCACAATTGGCCATAATGAAGTTGACCAACAAATTGCTGGTATCAAAACTTCATCTTGAGGTTTTAGTTTATTTAAAAACAATGGATTTATTAAAGTTGATAATGCTAATAAGTTAGCAGAAGAACCTGAATTTGTCATAACGGCATAATTTGATCCAATTTTTTTTGCAAATTGTTTTTCAAACCCTTCAGTAATTTTGCTCATTGTAATTTGTTTTGAATTTAAAACCTTAATCCCGCTTTTTATGTCTTGACGTGACAGTGCATTTGATAACAACGGATATTGAAATAATTTCATAATTTTACTTAAAATGTTATTTATACAATTTTTTTTCCCATTTAAGCGCAGTGCTTAATATTATACTTAATTTATTATATTTTGGTTTCCATGAAAAAAAATTTTTAAACTTAGAAACGTCTGCAATAACTCGCTCACTATCTCCAGATCTTCTGGGTCCTATTTTAGTTGATAGTGTTTTTTTTAAAATTTTATTCATTTCAAATACAACTTGTTTAACCGAATAACCTTTGCCATACCCACAATTGAATATTTCTGAAGATCCATTTTTTAACAAATGTCTAGCAGAAATTAAATGAATTTCTGAAAGATCCGATACATGAATATAATCTCTAACGGGAGTTCCATCTCTAGTTTTATAATTGGAGCCATTGATTGTTAATTCTTTTTTCTTATTTGTTGCCACTTCACAAGCAATTTTAATTAAATGTGTTGCGTGTTTAGATATAGGTCCAGTTCTCATTTTTTTATCTGCACCTGCAACATTAAAATATCTTAATATTATACATTTTATTTTATTTTCTTTAGATTTTTTTATTAAATATTTTTCTAACTTCATTTTTGAAAAAGCATAAGGATTTAAAGGATATAGCTTGTCTTTTTCTTTGGCTTTTTTATTTTTTGTATTTCCATAAACCGCTGCTGTTGAAGAAAAAATCAACTTGTTTAAACCATTTTCAAAACAAGTTTCAAAAAAATTTTTTGCCTTTATATAGTTATAATAATTATATTTTTTAGGTTTTTTCATAGATTCATCTACTCTTATTAATCCAGCAAAATGCATAACTATTTGAAATTTATTTTTTTTTAATATTTTTGCTACTTTTTTTTTATTTTCAATATCACATATTTCTAGTTTTGCTTTTTTTGGAACCAAAAACTTATTACCAGTTACCAAATTATCTATTATAGTTACTGAGTAGCCCATATCTATTAAAAGATTCGAAACATGACTTCCAATATATCCTGCTCCACCTGTTACTAAAATTTTAGTTTTCATAATTATTTAAGTTGTTTATATAAATGTATTCATAAAATAAAAAAAAATTGGTATAAAGAAAATTATAAATGAAGCAATATTTTTGTAAATAATCATCATATTAAATTATAAATAAATATGTATAAATCACTCAATAATAAGAAAAAAATTATTTTATGGAATTCTCAAATCTATTAAATTCAAAGATTTTAAGCTACTTATTTTTTTTTAACATTTTAGTATGCTTCACTTTCATTTTTTTTTTTTTAAAAATAAAAATAAAACACTCTTTTTTTTCAAAAACAAGCGAGCACTCATATCATAAAGGTAAAATTTTTAATAACAGTGGTGTTATAATTGTAAGTCTTTTTATATTTAGTATGGTTGTAGTCTATCTTTATGAAAAAAGCTTTGATAATTTATTTAGTGTCTTTTCTTCAAGATATTATTTACTAATTTTATCAGTTTCGCTGCTATTTCTTGTTTCAATCATTGATGATCTTTTTAAAATAAACCCTACTATTAGATTAGTATTGCAAATAACAATTTGTTATCTGAGTCTGCCTATTTTTAAATTTCCAATAATAGATCTTTTACCAGAAAAACTTGAGTTACTTTTTATAGTTTATTTTTTTGTATTAATTATTAATACTAACAATTTTATAGATGGCTCAGATGGTGTGATGGGCATTTGTTCATTAGTTTTATATACTGGTGTATTAATAATATCTTATCTTAATAATGAAATTTATCCTATAACATTAATTTCTTTAATAATGTTATCTTTAATAATTCCTTTTTTATTTTTTAACTGGCCTAAAGCTAAAACATTTCTTGGAGACACGGGAAGTATTCCAGTTGGTTTTATTAATGGTTATATAATAATTTTTTTAATTCAAATTGATTATTATTTTTTGGGAATAATTCTATTTTTATATCCTCTTGTAGATGTAAATTTAACTTTAATAAGAAAAACATTAAGCGGCATACCTCCTTGGGCAAGATTATTTGATTATTATTTTTTGGCTCCAACTTATATAGCTGGAAAAGATCATTCATATGTACTTTTAAGAATTATCCTCATAGGTATAACTAATTTATTTTTTGGTATAGTTTATTTCTCAACTAGTAATTTAATTATAGCCTTAGCATCACTGGTGCCAAATTTTTATTTAATTTACTTATTTAACAAATTTAGAAAATAATTGTTTCTAATAATTTTTTTAATAAATGCCGGACACAAATGATAGAAACATTTAGCAAATGTTATAATTAATAACATTAAAAAATTATTATATTTTTTTTTAAAAAGTAACAATTGAATTGTCAACTCGCTTTTTAATATTTGCAAACCTGATCTTCTTTGGTAAAAATCTTTTTTAACATGCATTATTACAAAGGGTATTTTTAAGTTATTTATCAAGTAGCCAAAACTTATCATCCTAATCCATAAATGATAGTCTTCCATTCTATTAAGATTCTTATATCCACCACATTTTTTTACATCACCTTTTCTAAACATTACAGTTGGATGATTTATAGGATTTCTAAATCTCATATTTTTTTTTATTTCTTCAAAAGAAATTGGGTTCAATTTTTTTAACTTTTTTCCTGTATCTAGATCATATTCATACACTGAAGTGCCAATTACAGATATATTCTTGTTTTGATGCAAATAATCATATTGGGCTTTAAATCTACCTGATAATGATAAATCATCACTATCTTGAATTGCCACTAAATCTGTTTTTAAATATTTAATAGCTCTATTGTATGACTTGGCAATACCAACATTTTTTGAGTTATTGATAATTTTTACTCTTTTAAATTTATTTTTAAATTTAATGGTTTCATCAATTAATTGTTTTTTTTTTACACCATCTAAAACTAAAATTACTTCTTTGGGTAAATAAGTTTGATTCAATATACTTAATAATGATTTTTTATATAATTGAACCTCTATTCCATCATAAACTGAAATAATAACTGAAAAATCCTTAATTTTTTTTTTCAAAATTCTATCCTGGTAAATCTAAAACCTTCAATTTGATTATAGTTTTTTTAATATTAAATTTTTTCAAATCTTACTTTAAAAATTCTTTTTATTGTCCAAATTGAAGTTTCAAAAGGCATCATTTTACTTTTTCCAATTCTCTCAAAATAATCAATATTAATCGTTTTTACCTTAAATCTTCTTTTGTAGAAAGCTAACAGCAGCTCCACTGGCAATGAAGGTCCATTTGGATTGTATTCAATTTCAGTTAAAATTGACTTATTATAGGCTCTCATTCCCGAATGTAGGTCCGGAATATTTCTGAGAAAAAAAATACTTGCTAAAACTGAAAATATTTTATTCCCTAAATAATTAATAATTTTCATATTTTTTGGTTTTCTTTGAAGTCTATTGCAATCTACAACACTACATTTATCATCGATAACTAGTTCTGACAATTTCTCTATTTCTGATGTTGGGTATGTGCAATCACAATCTAATGTGATAATGACATCTTTCGTGCATGATTTTAATGCTAAATCCATAGCTAAACCATAACCTTTTGGAGGAAATTGTTTGATAGCTTTAATGTCTAATTTTTGTGCTATATCAAAAGTTTTGTCGGTGCTGCTATCGATTAAAACAATTTCTATTCTTTTATCTATCGATTTAATTTCATTTACTATTTTTTCAATTGAACCTTCCTCATTCATTGAGATCATTGCAACACTTATTCTGTCACCATATTTAATCATTATTAAAAACCATAATTATTTTTGTTTTTTATTAAAAAATTTATCGTTCTTATAATTGACTGTTTGCTTGTACTTTTATTTTTCCATCCTAGTCTTCTGAATTTTTGATCATTTATTCTTACTACAGGGACATCTCCCTTCCAACCTTTATTGCCTCCGGTATAATCTTTTTCTATTCTTTTAAGATCAAAAGCCTTTAGTACTAAATATAAAATTTCATTAACAGAAATAAAATCTTTAGTTGAAAGATTAAATATTTTATGTCCACTATTTTTAATTGATTTTGCTTTTACTAAAGCACTAACGACGTCCGAAACATGAAGATAAGATTTACTTTGCTTTCCATTTCCTAAAATTTTTATTTTTTTTTTGTTCTTAAAAATTTTTTTTACGAAATCATAGCACACACCATGTGTACAATTGTCACCTGTAACATTTGCAAATCTAAATGAAATTCCATTAAGGCCTATTAAATTTGCATATGATGAAATTAATGACTCACAATAAAGTTTACTAGCTCCGTAAGTAGAAATTGGCATTGTTACTGTCCTATCTTCAAATAGATATTCATTTTTTTTATCCCCATATACCCCGCTTCCTGATGCAAAGATTATTTTTTTTATCTTATTTATTCTCATGGCCTCGAGAATATTTCTTAATAACATTGTTCCTTCAATAAAATCGATATCGGGGTTTTTTACTGCAGCGGCAATATCGGGATTTGCTGCAAAATGATAAACAAGATTTGTATTTTTGATTGCAGAATTTAATTTTTTTTTATTTTTTATATCGCCTTTAATAATCTTAATTTTATTATTTTTTTTTAAAAACCATTTTTTTCCAGATGAAAAATTATCATAAACTATGATTTTTTTTATATCTTTAAATTTAATAAGTTCATTAACCAAATTACTTCCAATAAAACCTGCTCCCCCGGAAATGAATAAGTTCATAAGTAAATATTATTTAATTGATTCCCAGGTAGTTTGGTTTTCTTTTAGATCGGGGTGACTTACGAAAAGATGCCAAATTACAGAAGTTAAACCTTCTGTGATAGGAGTCACAGAATTATTATCATCTATTTTAAAAACTAAACAGGCATCTGATTTTTTATTGGCATAACCGGTTTCTTTTCCAATGATTGAAATTATTTTAGAACCAATTTTTCTTGAATAATCAATTGAATTTACAAGATTCACTGAAATATTTTTTTCTTTGGATCCACCACCAACTGAGTAGACCATTACAACATCTTTTTTATTTAGTTTTGATCCTATTAAAAAATTTTTATAAGAATTTTCCCACCCTTCGTCATTTATTCTCGCAGTTAATTCAGACACATTATCTGTTGGGGTAAAAGCTTGTATATTACAAATTTTTCTAAAGTCATTTACAGCATGACTACAATGGCCAGCTGATCCACCAACACCAATTAAAAAAAGTCTACCTTCATTTTTTTTACATTCTGATAGTATTAAAATCATTTTTTCTAATATTTTAGTATCAATTGCTTCTAGAGTTCTGATATTTTTTTCAAGAAAATCTTTTGAAAATTTCATTTTAATTTCTTCCAATAATTATTGAGCCATCATAATCAAAATTAAATCTTAATTCTTGCAAATTAAGTCTTTTCATTTTTGATCTTAGTTTTAACTTATCTTTTGTAATAAATAAAACAAATCCTCCACCACCAGCTCCAATTAATTTTGCTCCTATAGCACCATTATTAAGACCGTATTCAATTAAGTTATTTATACTGCTAGAACTCATATTTTTTGATCTTTTTATTTTATATTTCCAATGCTCATTCATCAAATCCGCATAATCCACTAAAGATCCTCTTCTAAAGATTTGTATAGTCTCTTGTGCTATGTCTTTTACAAAATTTAACCCTTTAATTATTTCTTTATTTTTTTGTTTTGTTTTTTTTTCTTGCTCACCCAAAATATTTTTTGATTTTCGTGTATAGCCTGTAAAGTATGCCAAAAAACTATCTTGCAGTTCATGTCTAAAATCTTTAGGCACACTTAATTCTTCAATTCTTGTTTTGCCATTTTTAGCAATTTTAATTACTTTTAAACCTCCAAAACTTGATATGAATGGATCTTGTTTGCCAGACGGTTCCTTTAAAATATCCATCTCTATTTTACAAGCGTAATCAGCTAATTCGTATCTACTTAAATTTTTATTTTTAAATGAATTGATTGCATTTATTAGCCCCACTAAAAATGTTCCTGAAGAACCAAGTCCTGTGCCGGCTGGAACATCGGAAATACTTGAAATTTCCAAATAATCAGAGGTTTTAAATAATTTTAAAGTTTCTCTTATAGCATTATGACTAATCGAAGAAATTTTTTTTATTTTTTCAATCTTTGAATACTTTAAGAAAAAATTTTTTTTCCAAGTTTTGCTTACAGTAACATAAATATATTTATCTATTGCCGCACTTATAACCAAGCCACCATTTAATTTATAATAAGAAGGTAAGTCTGTTCCACCGCCGGCAATTGAAATTCTTAAAGGAGATCTACTAAGAAACATTTAATTATAATATATTTTAAATTATTTTATTTTATATATAACTATATATGTGAAAAAAAAACCACCAATCATTATTTTAGCAGGAGGCAGGGCAACAAGATTAAGACCTTTGACTAAAAACATCCCTAAATCAATGGTTTTGATAGATAGAAGACCTTTTTTAGATTATCAAATTAATCAGCTCAAAAAATTTAATTTTGAAAAAATAATAATTTCAACAGGATTCAAAAGTAAAATAATTGATAATTATATAAAAAATAAAATTTCAAATACACCTATCATTACAATAAAGGATAATAAACCTGGCATAGGAACTGGAGGGGCAATTAAAAATTGTTTAAAAATAATAAAGAAAAATTTTTTTGTTATATATGGTGATAGTTATTTAAATTTAAACATTAATAAAGTTTACAAGGAGTTTTTAAAAAAAAGAAAAAATTTATTAATTACTGCGTACAAAAATAATAACAAGTATGACAAAAGTAATTTGGTAATTAAAAAAAATAAGTTAATATTATATGACAAAAAATCTATGAAAGCTAAGCATATTGATTATGGTTTTTTGTGTTTTAACAAAAATATTTTTAAAAAAATTAACAATAAAAAATTCGATCTAAAAAAAATAATCACTAATCAAATTAAAAAAAATGACATTTCTTTTTACCTAGCAAAAAAAAGATTTTACGAAATAGGTAAGAAAAATTCATTAAATGATTTTAAAATTTATGCCAAAAAAAACAAAATATAAATTAACAATTTTATTGTTGGCTCATAATGAAGAAAAAACTATATCACAAGAAATAAAAAAAATTTCATCTACTTTGAATAAAATTAATCATGATATTTTAGTTGTTGAAGATGGAAGCTCAGATAATACGGTTTATAAATTAAAACAAATGCAAAACAAAATAACTTTTTATACCTCTAAAAAAAGAATTGGGTATTCAAACGCTCTTTTAAAAGGAATAAAAAATTGCAATTCAACTTATATAATGCATTCTGACACAGGAAATAAATTCGATTATAATGAAATCAAAAAATTTTATAAAATTATTATTAAAGAAAATTTAGATTTAGTGGCAGCACACAGAATCAAAAGATTTGATAATAAATTTAGACAAATATTAACTTCAGGTTTGGGATATTATTGTAATTTTTTATTCAATATTAGATTTAACGATTATGACTGTGGATTTAAAATGTATAAAACAAAAACATTAAAGGAAATTTTAAAATCTAAACCTATTTCAAAAAATTTAATATCTTGTGAAATTTTTTTAAGATTCGTGTTAAAAGGAAAAAAAATAAAACAAATAAAAGTAAAATATTTTGCCAGCAAATATAGAAAATCACGTGGTTTGCCTTTTTTAAAAATTACTAAAGTTATTTTTGAAGCAATTTCTAATTTGCACAAAATAAAAAAAAAATTTATATGAAAAAAAAAACTATAGGTGTATTGGGTGGTGGAATATCTGCTTTAGCTTTTTCTGCTAAATCTTCACACAAGACAATCATAATAGAAAAAGAAAACAAGTGTGGTGGTCATTGCCAAACAAAAAAAGATAAAAAATTTACGTATGATATTGGGGGTCCTCATATTTTATTTTCAAAAAATAAAAAGATTTTAAAATATATGGTAAATCTTATTAAAAAAAATATATCACTTGAAAAAAGAGATAATAAGATTTTTTATAAAGGCAAGCTATTAAAATACCCATTTGAAAATGGAATTAATAATTTAGAACCAAAGGAAAAATTCCATTGTGTTAATGATTTTATCTATAATAAAAACAAACAACAAAGACCTAAAAATTTTAAAGATTGGCTTTATTATAATTTCGGAAACTTTATAACAGATGAGTATCTCCTTCCTTATAATGAAAAAATATGGAACACAAAAGCATATAAGATGGATTTTGATTGGGTCGATGGAAGAGTACCAATATCTTCTAATCAAGAGCTCTTGAAAACTGCTGTTGGAATCCCAACTGAAGGATACAAACATCAATTATTTTTTTATTACCCAAAAAAAGGAGGGTATGAAGAATTTTGCAAAGCCCTGGAAAAGAAATGTAAAATCATAAAAACTAATTTTAAAATAAAAAAAATATATAAAGAAAAAAATAAATGGTACATAAAAAGTAATAAAGAGTTGATAAAATGTGATAAAATTGTTTCAACAATTCCTATTAAAGATTTATTAGGCTATTTAACAAAAGTTCCTACCAAGGTATTTTCGGCATCTAAAAATTTAAAATCTAATTCCTTAATTCAAGTTAGTTTAGCATTTAAATCTAACTCAAAAATTCCTTACACAGCTATTTACTTTCCAAATAAAGAATTTCTATTTCATAGAATTTCATTTCCTCATAATTTTTCAAAATTTTGCGTTCCTAAAGGAAAAGTTTTAATTAATTTTGAGATTACAGTTAATAAAGGAGATGGCATTTATGAAAAAAGTGACAAATTTTTAATTAAACACTGTCTTGAAAAAATTATTAAATCCAAAATAGTTAAAAATACTAAAATAATATATAGTAATGTTGAAAGAACTGAATATGCTTATGTTGTAAGAGATTTTAATTATAAAAAAAATTTAAATAAATGTCTAAATTTTTTAAACAAAAAAGGAATTTATTCTTTAGGAAGAAATGCTCAGTTTACTTATATCAATTCCGATGAAGCGGTTAGAAGAGGTTTGGAATTAGCAAATAAATTAAATGTCAAATAATAAAGCTTTTTTTTTTGATAGAGATGGGGTTTTAAATAAAGCTATCATAAAAAATGGAAAACCTTATCCTCCTAAAAATTTACTCGAGCTTGAAATTGAAAAATTTTCTAAGGAAATCATAATTTTTTTAAAAAAATTAAATTATAAAATATTTGTATTTACTAATCAGCCAGATGTCTCAAGAAAAACTATTAAAAAAAAAGATGCTGTTAAAATAAATAATTTTATAAAAAAAAAACTTCAAATAGATGAATTATTTGTGTGCTATTGTTCTGTAAATTCTTGTTTTAGAAGAAAACCCAATCCAGGAATGATCTACGAGGCTAAAAAAAAATGGGATATTAATCTTAAAAAAAGCTTTGTTGTTGGTGATAGATTTAAAGATATAGAAGCAGGCGCTAACGCTGGAGTAATGACTATTTATATAAATAAGAGCTATAAAGAAAAAAAACCTCATAATTCTAACTTTGTAATTAAATCTTTAAAAGAAATAAAAAAAATAATAAAACAGGAAAATGAAAAATTTAAAAATTAAAATTTTTGCTGATGGAGCTAATGAACAGCAAATGCTCAAATTCAACAAATTATCATACATAAAAGGTTTAACAACTAATCCAAGCTTAATGAAAAAAGCAGGCGTAAAAAATTATGTAGAATTTTCAAAGAAAATTTTAAAAAAAATTAAAAATAAACCAATATCTTTTGAAGTGTTCTCTGATGATATTAGCGAAATGTATAAGCAGGCAAAAATAATAAATTCTTGGGGAAAAAATGTTTATGTTAAAATACCCATTACAAATTCAAAAGGTAAAAGTTGTAATAATATTATAAAAAAACTATCAAATGAAAATGTGAATTTAAATATTACAGCAGTTTTCACTCTTGAGCAGATAAAAGGATTAAAAAAAGTTTTAAATCCTAAATCAAAAAGTATCATATCTATATTTGCTGGAAGAATTGCAGACACCGGCAGAAGTCCAAACCAAATTATTAAAAAAAGTGTAAAAATGTTTTCAAAACAAAAAAAAATTGAAATTTTATGGGCCAGTACCAGAGAAATGTTTAATATTTTTGAGGCTAATAAATTAAATTGTCATATCATAACTGTAACTCCTGATATTTTAAAAAAAAACAAACTAGTTAATTATAGTTTGAAAAAATATTCACTTGATACAATTAAAGATTTTTACAAGGACGCAAAAGAAGTTGGATACAAAATATAAAAACTAAAAATTTTCTAAGCATTCTCTTAAAGTTGTTTTTAAAGATGTTAGTTTTAGTAAACCATCTTTTTTTGCTTTTGAATTATCAAAATAGGAAAATTTGCCAATATTTTTGATTTGAAAAATATTTAAAGGAAATTTGAACATAATTTTTAAACCTAAAAATTTATGAATATAATAAATTATCAAAAAAAAATTTTTTGTAAGTTTTAAACTAAAAATAGATCTGCCAGCTAAAAATCTTACTTCTTTTACAAGATTTTTAACCTCTATGTCATATCCACTTAATACATAAGTAGTATTTTTTTTTAATAACAAAATTTGGATTATAGATATACAAACATCCTTTATATTTATTATATTAATACCTCCATCAACGTAAAAACCAATTATGGTTTTCATCATATTTCTGATATTTGAGCTTGACGGTGTAATTCTATAATCATTCAAGCCAATCATAGAACTTGGCAAAATAATTGTCACTGGTAAGTTGTATTTGGATATTTCTTTTTTAATTATTTTATATGATTCCAGTTTTGATTTAACATAAGGATCTTCTGAATTTTCAATTATTGATAATTTTTTTTTTTTAATTGGTTTTTTATTTAATCCTAAAATTGATACAGAGCTTATATAAATACCTTTTTCAATATCTAGTTTATTGATTATTTTACAAAAATTTTCTGCACTTTTTTTTGCAGTTTTTAAGGTTTCGTTTCTTAAATCTTCGTCATGAGAATATATTGCTGCAGCATGTATTATAAAATTTTTACCAATAGCAGCAGAATAAAATTCAGTATAATTTTTTACATCTCCATAAATTATTTTTACATTTTTATTTTTAAGTTTATTAACATTAGAATTTTTTCTACAAAATGCAAAAACATTAAAATTATTTTTGATTAAATATAAACAAAGATTGAATCCTAGATGCCCTGTTGCTCCAGTTACTAGGACTTTTTTTTTTGAATTATTGAAGTTTCTTTTTTCTACCGAGTAATTTTTCAATTAACGTTCCAAATTTTCTATGTCTAAAGAAAGTATTATCATCATACATAAACTTTTCTAAAAACATTACATCAAACACTTTTAAAGCTTGTCTTTCCACCTCATTTGGGCCATCTAGAGAGCATGTACTACAATAATCTACATTCTTTCGACCGCTCACATGTAGTTTTCTGTAATTTTTTGCTTTTTCACTATTCCATATTTCTTTTAATGACATTTCTGGAAACTTTCCATAGGTGTCTTGATTGTCAAAATATCTCGTACATGGAACAACTTCACCATTCCAAGTTATTGTCAACAACCTCCAAGGTTTTTCACATAAAATTCTATTTGGATCTGTTGGTTGAACATTTGTTGAAAGCTCATTTATTTCTTCAACCTTGCCACCCCACTCATTGAATGGCTTATTAGAAAAAGAAATATCATATTTATTAAATTTGCTTTTTAAAACTTCAATAGCATTTTCATTACCTTTCATTGAAATTGTTTGTGCTACAATATGTAATTTGCTTTTCATTTTTTTTCTCATATCTAAAAAATTAAACACATTTTTTTCAACATTCTTCCAGCCAGCTACTTTTGAATAAACACCTACTCCTGGTCTAATTTTGTCATAACTTTCCTCTGTAGCACCATCAAGAGATAGAGTTAAAAAATCAAGTTTTGAGTTTAGAATTTTTTCTGATATTTTTTCATTTAATAAAGTTCCATTTGTAGACATTCCAACTTGTAGTCCTTTTTCAGATGCATAATCAACCATCTCGGTTATTTTTTTATGCAACAACGACTCACCAAATTGATGTAAGTAAACAAATTCAGCAGGTGTATTTTGCAATTCATCAATCATAGATTTATATAAATCTAAATTCATCATTCCTTTAACTCTTTTCATTTCTGTTGGCTGAGGACACATTATACATCCAAGATTACAATGATTTGTCGGCTCAATATGTATCATATTTGGAAAAGACTCTAATTCATCTTTTTTTTTTGCATATTCGGAAATCACTTTAAATCTATTTAAAACTTTTTTGATTGAAAAAGTGTTTCTATTTAAAAATTTAAATATATTGAACATTTATAAATTAATTTAAAACTTATATTTTTTTTATTATAACATAATATATAGCTTGTCTATTCATCAGTTTATATAATAATTTAATTAATATTGATAATAATAAGTAAATATTTGAATTTAGCTTAAAGTTCAATATCCAATAAAATTGATTAGGAAATTTTATTATTTTAATCATTTTATGAGATTTAGATAATTTTTTTTTAATTTCATGATAAAGAACATTTATACCTTTTTTATGAGAGTAAGTTTCAAAAACTATAAGTCCATCGGATTTTAATAAATTTGAGAGATTTTTTATATTACTTGTCATTTCTTTAAGGTTATTATTTCTTACAAATGGATAGCATTCTCTTGAATAAACTATATCGAATTGACCAATATTTCTTTTGTTTAAGTTATTTAAATAATCTTCTTTAAATAAAATCTTCTTAAATTTTTTTTTTGCATATTTTATTGCATATTTTGATGGATCAATTCCAGCCGTATGTTTAAGCTGTAAAATATTTTTTAAAGAATTTGTAATGTGCCCAGTTCCACAACCTACATCTAAAAGTGAGCTAGGTTTTAAATTAAAAAAAACAAATAGAATTTTTTCTAAATTTTGTGCTATCAAATTTGTAGTCTCTTTTTTTGTTTCAGTGTGGCTGTTTATCCATTTTAAATTCTTTTTTTTATAAAAAGCATAGTATGCACCAAATGATGTATCGTTATTATAAATTCCTAAATCAACTAAATTTTTTTGATTTTCTTCAATTTTTTTTATTTGGTGATCTTTAAAATTTTCTTGAAAATTTAAATAAAATTTATTTTTTTTTATTTCTAATTTTTTATTCAATTTTTTCATATTTTAAAATAAATTTTTTAAATTCTTAATATTTTAATTATATTTTTTTCTAAATAACCACATCTGATGATTGCAACTTGCATTTTTTTAGAATACATATTTTCAGAATATATATGAAAATCCTTTGCGTAGTACCTATTTATAATGAAGAAGCTAGGCTTAACGATTTGTTGAATGATATTAAATCATTTAAGAAAAAAGATGTAAATAATATTGATTTTTTACTCATAAATAACAATTCTACAGATAGAAGTTTACAAATTATAAAAAAATATGAATTTAAATATATGACTCTAAGTAAAAATCGTGGCATAGGGTATGCTTTTTTATTAGGTCTTAAAATTGCAAACTTTTTGAAATATGAAATATTAATTCATATGTCTGGTAATAATAAAATGTCACCCTTTCATATCAAAAATGTTTTAAAACCAATTTTAAAAAATGATATTGATTACGTGTCTGGAACTAGATTTACATTTAAAGAAAACTATATAACCAACCCTTTATTTAGAATAATAAGTATAAAATTATTAAGTTATTTTTTTTCTTTTATTTTTAAAAAAAAAATAACAGATGCTACATGTGGATTTAGAGCCTTTAAAATAAAAAAAATTTATAAATATTTTAATTTTTTTAATAAAAGAAAATATTATACATATGGATATGAATATTATTCTTATGGAAAAATTCTTCTATCAAAAGAAATAAGTTCATGTGAAGCAGACGTAAAAATGAATTATCCTAAGAAAGGTAGCTACTCAAAAATTAGACCGTTCATTGATTGGTATCCTATGATTATTGGTTATATAGAAGCTTTTTTTGATAACAAAAAAATTAAATAATTTTTTTGTTATAAATTTTTGTAGATATTATTATAATTTAAACTTAAGTGCTTCCAATTATTTTTCTTTGAATATGAATAAGCGTTTTTACTCAAAGAGTAATGCTCTTTATTAGTTATCTTTAATAAATTTTTTTCAAAGGTTGCTGTATCGTATAATTTGCCAACTTTGTGAGTTTTCAAAAAGGATTTAAAAATGTCTATTTTTGAACATATTATTGGTAGCCCATAAGATAAAGCTAAAAACATTGGGCCTGCCGAGCCTGCATATCTTTTTGTGTAGGGTAAAATAAGATAATCATGATTTAAAAAAAAATTTTTAATTTTATTTTTTTTTATGTAAGAATTTTTAACAAATATATTTTTTTTTTTAAAACTATTAATAAAACTTAAATCTTTTGCATTCATCTTACCGATTATACTTAGCTTAAATTTACTTAAATTTACTTCATTTAAAAATTTCAATATACCTTTATCATGTCTCACCAATCCAAAAAATAGAATTTTATTTATTTTTTTTTTCTTTTTAATTTTTATATTAATTGCTTCACAAGGATAATTAATTACATAAATTTTTCTCTTGAAAAAATTAGATAGATTTTCTTTGTGAATTTTCGAATGAACTATTAATTTAACTCTAAAAAAATTTAATAAAATTATTACAATTAAAAATACAATCCTTTGCATATAAACTAATATATTTTTAAAAAAAGATTCATATAAAGATGGTTTTACAGAATGAATAGTTATTAATATATTAGGTAAATTGAATAAATTCATTAATATAAAGGTTAATATTGAAATAGGCTCAAATTCTAAGAAATGAACAGTGTTATGTTTCAATTTTATTTTTTTTTTCATTTGATAGGTAATGTAAAAAATTGTTTTCAAAAAATTTAATAATCTTGATAAGAAAAATAAAAAAATATTTTTTGAATAATTGATTTTAAAACATTTAATAAAAATAGAATTTTTAATTTTTCTACTTTTTGTATCGCAGTAAATTTTATAATTATTTTTTGATTCAATATTTCTTAGATATTCAAAATAATGACCTTTCCAAAATGAATATGGTTGAATAATTAAAGTCAATTTATTAAATCTTTCTTTTTAAGAATTTTGTCTAAATAAAAATAACACTTATGATACATTTTTTTTTTATCAATTATTAATTCATCTTTACTTATATTCCTAATTTTATTGTTATTAAGATTAACTAATTGTTGATTGTGTTCATAAGTTGTTGGCTTGAAAAAGTTAATTAATAATATATTTAAAATTATTAATATAAAACTAAAATTTCTTATCAAATCTTTGTTTTGAAAAAAATAATCAATAAACTTTAAAGAAGTCAAAAAAACTATTGTTAAAAATAGCAACATCATAAAATTATGTGGAATAATTTGCTTAGAAAAGAATATATAAAAAAGAATTGTGGAAATATTTATTATTAATATATTCGGATTTTTTTTCATAAAATATATTATTGAAAAAAAATAGAAAGGCATAATAAATAGCCCTAGATTATCTCTGATCTCAGAATAAAATAAGTAAACCATTCTCAGAATACTATTTTCATTTATACTTCCAAAAATAAAATTTTTATCAAATATCCAAAATCTTTGATTTATCTTTATTAGAATATCTTCAAAATTTTTAAAATAAGAAAA
>CACPLE010000001.1 GCA_902634695.1 uncultured Pelagibacteraceae bacterium | reverse complement strand
ATTTTCAATTAACCTTTTAGGAGATTGGATGAGAGATACTCTTAATCCAAAATTAAATTAATGAGTTTTTTAAAAATAAATAATTTAAGTGTTGATTATAAAATGAGAAGAGAAACAGTCCATGCAGCTAAAAATGTTAATATAGAAGTTAGTAAAGGAGAAATTTTAGGATTAGTAGGTGAGTCTGGTTCAGGAAAAAGTACAGTTGGTAATGCCATAATAAATCTTATTGATGAACCAGGAAAAGTTTCAAATGGCTCAATACTTTTAGGTGATATAAATGTTCACGAAGACCCAGAAAATATTGTTAAATATAGAGGTAAAAAAATTGGTTTAATTTTTCAGGATCCTCAAACATCGCTAAATCCAATATTCACTATAGGAGAGCAACTTATTGAAACTATTCAAACTCATTTAAATTTAAGTACAGAGGAATCAAAAAATAAAGCTATCAATTTATTAAAAGAAGTTGGAATAAAAGATGCGGAAGATAGATTTAATAATTATCCTCATCAATTTTCTGGTGGAATGAGACAAAGGGTTGTTATTTCTCTTGCGCTTTGTTGTGAACCCGAACTTCTTATAGCAGATGAACCTACAACAGCATTAGATGTATCAATTCAATCTCAAATACTAGATTTAATTAAAAGATTAACCAAAGAAAGAAATCTTGCAGTAATTTTAATTACCCATGATATGGGAGTTATTTCTGAGACAACTGACAGAGTAGCTGTGATGAAAAATGGTGATCTAGTAGAAATTGGACCTACAAAAGAAATACTAACAAAACCTAAAGAAATTTATACAAAGAGTCTAGTAAGCTCTGTTCCACCAACAAACAAAAAAATTGAAAGATTTATAATTATTGAAAAAGAAAACAAAAAACAAAGTGAAACAAATATTAAAATATTAAATAGATGGACAAAAAAAGAAATTGTTAATCAAGATTTAGTTCAAGTTAAGAATTTAAGCAAAACATTTGATGATAGCTTTTTTACAGAAAGTTCCAAAAATTCTGTAATGGCTGTAAATGATGTGACGTTTAATATTAAAGAAGGTCAATCATTTGGACTAGTAGGAGAGAGTGGCAGTGGAAAATCTACTATTGCTAAAATGATTGTTAATTTATTTAGACCAAGCGCAGGTGATATTTATTTCGACAACGTTTGTATAACAAAAATCAAAAGCAACAAAGAAATGATGAAGTTTAGAAAACAAATTCAAATGATATTTCAAGACCCATACTCTTCATTAAACGGAAGGTTAAAAGTTAAAGATATCGTTGCGGAACCGATAAAACTTCATAATCCTTCAATAAGCTCAAAAGATATAGATAGTTATATTTATGATTTATTAGAATCTGTTGAGCTAACTCAACAATCAGCTGAACGTTATCCCCATGAATTTTCTGGAGGTCAAAGACAAAGGATATCAATAGCAAGAGCACTTGCAACTCAACCAAGATTACTTGTTTGTGATGAACCAACTTCTGCTCTAGATGTAAGTATACAAGCGCAAATATTAAATTTATTAAAGGATTTACAGGAGCAATTAAATCTGACAATCTTATTTATTAGTCATGATTTACCTGTGGTAAGACAAATGTGTGATCGAATAGCAGTACTAAAAAATGGAAAACTTTGTGAAGTTTCAATGACAGAAGAATTATTTAAAAATCCAAATCATGAATACACAAAAGAATTGTTAACTTTAATGCCAAAAATTGAATCAATTTATAACTAAGGAGGAAAAATGCCAATCTTTAAACCAATTGAAGAAAGTGAAGCTAAAGGAAAAGTTAAAGAAATATATGACGAAATTAAAAGTGTAAGACAAATTACTGAAGTTCCAAACTTTTGGAAAAGTCTTGCAAATAATCCTGAAACATTGGAGAGAACTTGGACTTCATTAAAACAAGTAATGAAAAAGGGTGCACTTGATCCAGTTGTTAAAGAATTAATCTATGTAGCAGTTTCAGTAACAAATGGTTGTGAGTACTGCATTAAATCTCATAGCTTAGCTGCTAAAAAAAAAGGTGCCACAGATGAGATGCTTAATGAAATGATTGCTGTAACAGGAATGGCCAATGAAACAAATAGATTAGTTGAAGGTTATCAAGTTGAAGTTGATGATTTTATGAAATAATTAGTTAGCTTTACCCAGTAAATTAACAATTAAAACACCTGCGATAATTAAAACAATACCAATTATACCGTAAATATTTGGTATTTGATTATATTTAATAATTCCAAACAAAAGTATTGCTGTAACTGTAATTGCACTGTAAGTAGCATATGCAAAACCAACTGGTATTGCCGACATTCCTTTTGCAAGTGAAAACATAGTTACACACATTAAAAGTATACAAGCAACAGATGGCGTAAGTTTTGAAAATCCCTCAGACATTTTTGCAAGACTATTTGCAATTATTCCACATGATATGGCAATGAATAAAAAAATGTAACCTGTAAGTGGTTTCATATTAGTTAGCCTTTCCTAACAAATTAACAATTAAGACTCCAGCTATAATTAAAGCAAGACCTATAATTGTATAAAGATCAGGCATCTGGTTAAATTTGTACATTCCAACAATTGTTGTTGCTATAATACATAATCCAGCAAAAGAAGCGTACGTAATACCAACCGGAATTGTTTTCATAACAATTGACAAAGTAAACATGCATCCAACAATAGTTATTGCTGTTAGAATACTTGGTATCAATAATGTAAAACCTTGCGCTCCTTTAGCAAAACCGTTTGATGCTGTACCTAAAACAACAGCAACAATTAAAATTATATAAGCTGTAATATTGCTCATTTAACTTAAAAGACATCTTGCTGTAATTTTATTACCGTCGTGATCGCGGATATAGCCGTAATAATTTCCATCAGATCTTGGCCCTGGAGCTCCTTCATCAGTAGCACCATTTTCTAATGCTGTTTTATGAAATTTGTCTACTGCTTCTTTTGTTTCAGCTGACAAGGCAACCATTGTACCATTTCCCGCAGTAGCATTTTCTTTATTATGTGGTTTTGTAATATAAAACTTTACTCCACTATCTTCACTTGAATGACCATAGCCAATATATCTTTCTGTTATTGTAACTCTTTTCATTCCAAGGTGAGTTAATATAGCATCGTAAAACTTACTTGATTTCTCAAGATCATTAGTCCCAACCATTACAAAACCAATTACTTTATTCATTGATAATCTTTATTTAGGCATTGGTGTTGCGCCAGTTTCTAAAGAAATTATTTTACCATTTTTGTATTTATAAACTGCCATTACAGCCTCAACATTTCCATCATTAAATGTTACAAATGCATGGTGTATACCAACTTCATCATTTTCATAAACCACTCTTGTCTTATCTTGTTTAATGTCACCACTCATAGCCCACTTTATAACATCAGCTTTTTTTAAAGAATTACCTGATTTATGCATTGTAAATTTAAAATCATCATGCAAAAGTTCATTCATAGCTGCCTCATCTTTATTCGCCATTGCAGCTGAGTATTTTTCTAATATAGACATATTATTATTTTGCTCCTTTAACTATTATAAAATTACCGACAGAATTGTCTAACCGTATCTGTCTTACTGGTTTGTATTCTTCAGAGTTATACCATTCCAAAGCTTTTTCGTAAGAAGGAAATTTAATCACCACTGTTCTAGGATATTTCCACTCACCTTCAAAACATTGGTACTCACCACCTCTTACTAAATATTCTCCACCAAATTTTGTAACTATATCTGTAACTTTAGCTAAATATTGTTTATAATCTTCAGGATTAGTTACTTCAATTTGAGTAATTGCATATCCAGTCATTTTTATTAATCCTTATAGATTAACTTTACTCAATTCATACATTTCAACAACTTCGACACATTCATCGAAAATAGGTTTTGCTATTGGGTTATTGCCTGAAGCGAACTTCTTCATTTCTTCTTCATTATGAACTGAGACTTTAAACATAACATAACTTTTATCTGGCCCTATTGCTGGAACTGTTTTTTCAACATGAGCGATAGTTTTTCTTACTGCCATTCCTTCATCAGATTGCATAAATCCCATGAACTTTTCAAATTTACCAGATTTAAGTCTAGCTATTGCAAGCATTTCTTTTTCCATATTTTCTCCTTTTTTAATTGGATAAGTCTATCATCAAATATCATGACTACTAGTCATCAATTTCATAATCCCAGGCGTCTCCACCTACAACTTTTGATATAGCTGAAAAATCTTTATTGCTATTACCTTCTTTACAAAATTTATCGTAAATATTATTTGCATTAGAACCTAGAGGAGTATTTGCTTTAACTTCTTCAGCGCATTCAATTGCAAGTTTTAAATCTTTACTCATCATACCAGCAGAAAATCCTGGTCTATATTTATTGTTTGATGGAACTCCATCTTTAAGACCAGGAAGAGGTGGGTATACTGATATTGGCCAACTATTGCCTGATGCATTTTTCATAATTTCATGAACTTTTTTAATATCTATGTTTAATCTTTTTGCTAACATTAGCGCTTCAGACGCACCTATCATTGAAATACCTAAAGCCATATTGTTACAAATTTTTGCACCATTTCCACACCCTGATTCACCAGCGTGAAAAATATTTTTTCCCATAATTTCCAAAAGTGGTTTTGCTAGATTAAAAGCATCTTTACTTCCACCTACCAAGAAAGTTAAAGTAGCATTTTTTGCACCCATAACTCCTCCACTTACAGGAGCATCTATCATTTTAATATTTTTTTCTTTTGCTTTGTTTCCTATTTCTACTGAAGTTTTTATATCAATTGTTGAGCAATCAATTAAAAGGCAATCTTTAGATACTTTATTTATTATTCCATTTTTTCCTAAATAAACTTCTTTTGAATGCTTGCCAGCAGGCAACATGGTAATTACCGTTGAAACTGAATCTTTTAAAAGATCATCAATACTATTAGCAATATCAAATTTTTTTTCCTTAGCCTTTTCAATCATTTCTTTTGAAACATCAAACACACGAACATTTTTTCCAGCTTTAACTAAATTTTCTGCCATTGGATTGCCCATATTACCGACACCTATAAATGCAATTAAATTTTTCAAGCTTTTTTAATTATTGTATACGTTATAAATTTCAGGATTAATGTTTGCGTTGAAAGATATTGATCTTCTTTCTTCATCTGTTCCACTAAAAGGATAAACAGTATGCATCATATAATTTGGAAAGAAATAAAAATTCCCTATCTCAGGTTTAAATTGAACTACAGAGTTTGATAAAAACATTTTTGTCCCATGGACCAGTTCCAAATTACCATTAGAGTTATGGTTTTTTGAATCTTTCTGAACTGGGTCACCTAAAGTTTTAGGTACTTTTAAATAACCAACACCAGAAATATGACCACCATGCCAATGTATAGGATTGTATTCATTTTTAAATTGCCTTACAATCCAAGACTTGATTAAATTAAATTTAGTAATTTTTTTTCCTGTAGAAAAAGAAATCCAAGCTGAAGCACCTTGAGCTAAAAAATTAATCCATCCAATCTTTTCAGCGAAATCTTTTTCAATTAAAAATTCTTGAGTAACATTTCCAGCAAGTTTTTTTCCATGATCTAGGTCTTTTGATTTAGATTTATTTTCAATAATTTCATCAATATATTTATTTAAATTATTAACTAAAGTTTGAGGCATTTTAATCATGCCAACACTAGGGCCAAAAGGTTTTATAATTCTTACTTCACCTTCTTTTATGTTTTTATCGTTATTATTTTTCATAAATAAAATAAATACTTATTAATTTAACCATGATTAATTTGCTCTAGTGTAAAACCTTTAATATTTGCTGGAACTGCTATATCAATCATTTTTGGATTTGACAAATTAAGATTGTTCATAATTTCTGCATATTCTTCTTTTGATCTTACTTGTAGTCTAGGGTTGTTATTTTTTTCATTTTCAATAGTTGAATATTTTTTTTTATTATAATCATGTGCAGGGTATACCAAAGTTTTTTCAGGTAATTTTAATAATTTGTTAAATAATGAGTCATATGCGTCATATGCACTTCCGCTTTGAAAATCTGTTCTTCCTGTACCATTTATTAACAGAGTATCACCAGTAAAAACTCTATCATTCATTAAAAAGCTATAAGAGCAATCGGTATGACCTGGTGTATACATTGATGTTAATTCGATGTTTTCAATTTTGATTTTTTCATTGTCTTTAACTCGAATATCTATGACTTCAGATTTAGATTTTTCACCCATAATTTTTGTGGAGCTAGTTCTTTTACTTAATTCATTCATCCCTGTGATATGATCAGCATGAATATGTGTATCTATTACTTTAACTAATTTTAAATCTAAATTTTTTAAAACTTTTATATAGTCTTCTGTATTCTCTATAACTGGATCAATAATCAATGCTTCACGTCCTTTCCCGCTAGAAATAATGTAAGTATAGGTTGAAGATTTAGTATCAAATAATTGCTCAAAAATCATAAATGAAATTTAAACTATAAAAAATTGCATAGCAAATAAATCTTGATTATAATCTTTCTAAAAAAACATTAATTAAGGAGAAAAATGACATTAAAAATTAATAGTGTGGCTCCAGATTTCACAGCTGAAACTTCTGAAGGAAAACTATCTTTTCATGAATGGTTAGGTGATAGTTGGGGTGTTTTATTTTCGCATCCAAAAGATTTTACACCAGTTTGCACAACTGAACTTGGTGCATTAGCTAAAATGAAACCTGAGTTTGAAAAAAGAAATGTTAAAGTTATGGGTTTAAGTGTTGATCCAGTATCCGATCATGTTAAATGGTTAGACGACATTAAAGATGTTTGTGGATTAAAACCAAACTATCCAATCGTTGCTGATGAAAAGTTGGAAGTTGCAAAACTTTACAACATGTTAGAAGGCGATGCTGGAACATCATCAATGGGGCGTACTGCAGTTGATAACGAAACTGTTAGAACTGTTTATGTAATTAGACCAGATAAAAGAATTGGTTTGTTTTTAACATACCCAATGACAACTGGCCGTAACTTCAATGAAATATTAAGAACAATTGACTCAATGCAGCGTACAGCAAAACATAAAATTGCTACACCTGCGGATTGGGTACCTGGAGACAAAGTAATTATTGTTCCTAAAGTTACAAACGAAGAAGCAAAAAAAATATATCCAGATGGTTGGGAAACGATAAAGCCTTATCTACGTAAAGTGCCAGACCCAGTAAAATAAATTTGGATCAAAAAAAATTAGACCAACAATCTCAGCATTGGGAAAAAAACTTCCTAAGTAAGCCTGAGATGTTTGGTCTTGAACAAAGTATAGCTGCTGAAAAAGCACTAAAATTTTTTCAAGAAAAAAATATAGAAAACATTGTTGAATTAGGAGCTGGCCTAGGTAGAGATACAATTTTTTTTGCAAAGAACTCTATTAATATTCATGCTTTGGATTATAGCCAAACTTCAATTGAAAGTATTACAAATAAGTCAGAAAAACTAAATTTAACTAATTTTATTAAACCAAAAGTTTTTGATATTAGAAAAAAACTTCCTTTTGAAGACAACTCAATAGAAGGATGCTTTTCCCATATGCTTTATTGTATGGCTTTATCAAATTCTGATCTTGAATGCTTAAATAATGAAATATGTAGAATTTTAAAGCCTGGAGGACTCAATATTTATACTGTTCGCCACACTGAAGACGGGGACTATAAAAATGGAATTCATAGAGGAGAAGATCTCTATGAAAATGATGGCTTTATAGTTCATTTTTTTTCAAAAGATAAAGTAAATAAATTATCAAAAGGTTTCAAAGTTTTAGATATAGAAAAATTTGAAGAAGGAAAATTTCCAAGAAAACTTTTTATTGTTAAAAATATAAAAATTTAATCCAAAGCAACAACTGCAGCAGCAATAGATGCTAACCTTGCTTGTGCTTCATCTGATCTACTCGTTATTACTACAGGTACCTTTCCACCAATTACTACTCCAGCAGCACAGGCTCCCATAAAATAAATCATCATTTTTACTAATCCATTTCCAGTTTCTACACTAGGTACTAACAATACATCTGCTTGGCCTGCTACTGCATTTTTAATGCCTTTAATTGCTGCAGACTTTTTTGAAATACTGTTATCAAATGCAAGAGGACCAAAAACATCAGCTTTTATATTTTCTTCCTTAGCTAATTTTGTAATTTCTTTTGCTTCTATTGAACTTGGAACACTTTCCAAAACTTCTTCTGTTGCTGATAAAATAGAAACTTTTGGTCTTTCAATTCCAATTCTATTTGCAAAATCAACAACGTTTTTAAGTATATGCATTTTAGTTTTAATATTTGGCAAAACATTTAAAGCACCATCAGTAATGATAAGAGGAGAGCTTTTTTTATCAATTGTCATATGCCAAATGTGACTTAATCTTTTTTTACCAAGCAAATTATATTCTCTTTTTAAAACTTCTTTCATCAATACATCTGTATGAATATGACCTTTAACTATAATTTTTATTTTTCCTTCTGCTGCAAGTTTTGCAACAATTGGAGCAGTATTATTTTCAACTGGTTCATTTATAATTTCATATTTTGATATATCCCATTTTAATTGTTCTGCACATTTCTGGATTTCATCCTTGTCACCAATAAAAATTGGTGTTATTAAATTTTCTTTTACCGCTTCCATTGCAGAATGCATTGGTAAAGGTTTGCCGGCATTTACTATACCAGCTGTTACATTCCCTTTTTTCTTTGCAACTTTTACAAGATTATCAGGACAAATTATTTCTTTATTTGATAGCATTTAGATTTTTTATGTCTTCTAATATATTTTTTTGAATAACAATACCTTTTTTTAAATTTCTTTTATATCTAGCATTCATTCTCTCACCAGGGTAAAAAATTTCTTTTATACCTTTAATTTTAGGAAGTTTTTTTATTCTTTTTATGTTTTCTTTAATTCTTTTATAGTAATTTTTTCCAACAAATAGATTTGGTTTTATTACTAAAAAAAAATGACCCACATTTTGTGGACCTGTAAAATCATCAAAAGGGTCTTTAACTTTTCCTCCGTGATTAGCTCCTGTTAGAACTCCACTCATTATATCCACCATCCAGGCAAGTCCTGAACCTCTAAAACCAGCTATAGGTAATTGAACTCCTTTCAATGCTTTTTTTGCATCTGTTGTAGGCTTGCCAAATTTATCAAGTGCTACACCAAGTGGAATTTTTTTTCCAAATTTTGCTGCAACTCTTATTTTTCCTCTGTTAATCATTGAAACAGATGTGTCTAATATAAATGGAGTTTTATTTCCTGTAGGAGTTCCAAAACAAATTGGATTAGTTCCAAATAAACTTTTTTTAGCACCATACGGGGCTATTGCTGGAGGAGCGTTAGTAAAACACCATACCATTAATTTTTTTTTTACTGCTTGTTCAGCATAAAAACTTGACAGCCCATAATGACCACTATTTTTTACTGCCACTAAACCTATACCTGTTTTTATAGCATTTTTAATTGCAACTTTAATTCCAATGTCGGCAGAAATAAAACCAATACAGTTATTCCCATCAATGTGAGCAATTGATTTTGATATTTTTTTTATTTTAATTTTTGCTTTTGGGTTAATTGTTTTTTTTTTAATTCTTTCACAATACATTTTTAACCTAGCAAGACCATGAGATGCTGCTCCTACCAATTCTGCTTTTACAAGATATTTTGCACAAATTTTTGAGTGCTTTTCGCTTAAATTAAAATTAAGAAAAGTTTTTTTTACTATTTTTTCAATATTCGAAATTTTCATATGAAATTATTTTAAATAATAAATAGAGTTTAAATTCATAAAATCTTATACAACTTTTAGTTTAGTAAATAAATTTAATTAGTAAAATCAACCTTTTTATTTATTAAATTAATTTGACTCAACCATAATCACGATAATATTATTAGATTATATATTAAGGAGACTATGAAGTACTGGGGTAAACTAATATTAGTTTTTCTATTTGCAGCATTCATTGCTGTTCCATTTTCAGAAGCAGCAAAGAAGAAAAAAGAAAAAGACTGCATTTATTGTCAAAAATACGAAAAAATGAAAGACTGGCCTGAAAGTGAAAGACCAGCAGCTTTTATTTGGGAAGATATAAAATACCCAGAAGGAATGTTTTTAGATACATCGACTACACCTAAAAAAAAACAAGGTGAAGCTGGTGGAAAAGTTTACGCAAGATTTGTTAAAGGAAAAGGAACTTTAAATAAATATCAACATTTAATGATTAGAGACATGGCTTACTTTGAAGCTCTATATAATGAAATGTTAATGGATAAGAGAGCCAAGGTAGAAACAGTAGAAGGTTTGAAAAAAGGTAGAGAAGCAATGAGAATGAGTCTTCAAATATCTCCAAAAGCAAAAAGTTCTGAAGCAGTAATGAAATTTTGGGCGACAGGAAAAATGTTAAAATTAGCCTGGAAAAAAAATAAAAAGAAAAAGAAAAAGAAAAAGAAAATTGATCCAGAAATTGCTGAAAGAGCTGCGGTACTTTCGAATATGAAGAAACAAATAGCTCTAGCAAAAGTTAACGCACAAAGAGCAGCGACAATAAAAGCTCAAGAAAAAATAGAAGAGAAAACTAACTAATGATTAGAAAAATTATTTTTAAAACTGTATTGCTACTATTTTTATTTTCTAACTTAACAGCAAATGCAAATGATGTTGCTGGAATGTCAGGAATTTCTGAAGCAGCAGGAAGTTCAGCACAAGCTGCAGCTGACCAATTATCAAATGATGCAGGTAAGGTAGCTGAAAATTTAGGTGCAGCAACAGAAGCTTTAGGAGAAGCAAAATCTGATATTGGAAAAGCATTAGATACATCAATTGCACAAGCAGAGTCAGCAATGGCATTTGCTCAAGAGAGTTTAGCTAAAGGAGATATTACATCAGCTGTTCAGGCTATGTCATTAGTTGAAGGTGTTACTGATATGGCATTAGGAGCAATTCCAGATCCAAATGCATTAGATATGTCAGAAATGAACTTTGGAGAAGATTTTTCGCCAGAAGAAATGGCAGCATTAACAAGTATAGCTGGACAAATGGGAGCTGGTAAAGTTGTTGCTATGCAAAAACTTGCAGGCTCTATGAATGCAGTTGAAGGAGCAGGTTTTGATGCAAAAGGAATGATGGGAGCTCTAGATGCTAACGGTGTTGGAATAGGTACTGCAATGACAGGTTTAGCACAATCAGGTATGGTTGATATGGGAGCTGTCATGGGAACAGAATCTTTTGATATGGGAGCTTTTGATGCAGGAAACTTTGCATCAATGAATGTTGCAGAAATGGGAATGAACCCAGCAATGATGGCAGGAGCTTTAGAAGCATTACCAGTTGGTGCAGCGACAGCAGCATTAGAAACATTAACTGCAAACCCTGCAGCAATGGGTGAAATGACAGGAGCTATGACAGGAGCTATAGGAGCTACAATGATGGCAAAAGGTATGGGATCAGAAATGATGGATGCTATGGGAGCTACTATGGGAATGGAAGGTATGGCTGGTATGGCTGAAGGTATGCAAGGTTTAGAAGGTATGCAAGCACTTGGACAAGCAATGGGAGGAATGGAAGCTTTAGGTAACAGTTTAAGCCAAGCTTTTGGAGACCCAACAACAGGGATTACAGCAGCAATGTCAGGAAGTGTAGGAATGATTAGTGGAGCTATTTCAGGAAAAGCTCCTAAAGAAAAAAATGCAGTTGCTATGGGAATGGAAATGAAAGGTTCAGCAGGAGCTATGATGGCTGAAGGAGGACCAGAAGCAATTGAAATGCCAGAAAATGTTAGTGAGTCAGGAATGATGATGGGAGCAATGGTCATGGCAAAACCTTCATTAGCTGGTGGACTACCAGGTGCAATGGCACCTCCAGATGGAATGACAGCAATGGGAATGGAAGCAGCAGGAGCAATAGGTGCTGAAGCTGGAGTAGGTATGGCTGGTATGGCTGATGTTATGGGTGGTGCTATGGATCAAGCTGAAATGGGCAAAGCTATGGCTGGAATGACAGGTATGGAAGCTGGTGCAATGGATGAATTAGGAATGGCTCAAATGGCAGCACAAACAGGTTTAACTCCAGGAATGGTTGCAAGTATGGGTGCAGCTGGAATGGCAGGAATGGATGTAACATCTGTTATGTCTACTGAAATGGCAGGATTAGGTAGTGAAGCAATTCAAGGTATGGCTGCAATGGCAGCTGAAGGCACAATGGGTGCCGCAATGATGGGCGATATGATGGAAGTAGGTTTAGTTAACCAAGGCACAATGGCTGCAATGGGAGCAAAAGGTATGGAAGGTTTAAGTGGCGCTATGGGTATGGAAGGTGGCGACATGGGCTTGGCAGCGATGAGTGGTGGAATGGTTGGAATGGGCAAAATGGATATGAATGCAGAAATGAATCCTGAAATGGCTATGGCTATGGGAGTTAATGCAGGCCCAGAAGGAGCGAAGCTAGGAGATATTATGGGTGCCGGAGGACCTGAAGGTGGAATGGAAGGTATGGAAGGTATGGAAGGCATGGAAGCAGGAATGGAATCAGGAATGAATTTAGGACAAGTGTCTGCAGCAATGGGCACAGGTTTAGACCCAGGTGCAGCAATGGGCTCAGTAGCAAAAGCTGCAGGTGCAGCTTCTGAAGCTGGAGCTGGATTAGCAGGTGCAGCAATGGGTTCAGCAATGTCTGCTCAAGGTGCAGCAGCTTCTGCAATGGGAGCAGGTGCAATGGGCGCAGCTATGGGAGCCGGTGGCATGGGTGATGGTGCTATGGGTAAAGCCATGGGTGGCGCAATGGAAGAAGGCATGGGCGGCGCTATGGGCGGCGCAATGGCTGGAGCAATGGCAGGTCAAGCCGGCGGCATGGGCGGCATGGGCGGCATGGGTGACGCTATGGGCGGCATGGAAGGTGGCGCTATGGGCGGTGCTATGGGCGGCATGGAAGGCGGCGGCATGATGGGCGGTGCTATGGGTGGCATGGGCGAAGCTCTAGGCGGTGCACTCGGTGGTGGTGAACATGGCGGAGGTGCTATGGGCGAAGCTATGGGTGGTGAAGGCATGGGCGGTGAAGGTGGCGCACAAGGTGATCCTCCTCTAGGAAACGAAGGACCAAAAAATTAATAATTTTCTTATAAAGTTTAATTATTCCAGAATGGACATTCGCTGTTTGCGAAAAGATATTTTTTTATATTATCGTTTAATTTTAAAGTGGTTATAGACATACCAGCCATTTCCATAGATGTTGCATATCTTCCAACGTAAGATTTAAGATTATTTATTTTTGAATTAGATAAATTTTCATTAACTCTTTTTGATATTATATATAATTCTTCTAAAGGAGTAGCACCTAAACTATTAATCATTATAACAATATTATCATTAATAGTTAATTTTGAGTCTTTTATTATTCTTTTATAAAGATCATCAACCAAATTATTTGCAGGTTTTAGTTTTTCTCTTTTAATACCTGGCTCACCGTGAATACCCATTCCAATTTCTATTTCATCATCTTTTATTTCAAATGTAGGTTTTCCAGCCTCAGGTAAAATACAAGGAGATAATGCAACACCAAGAGTTCTTATATTGTTATTTACTTCTGAAGATAATTTAAAAACATCATCTAAAGAAGCACCAGTTTCAGCGATTGCACCTGCGGTTTTAAAGACAAAAATCATACCTGCAATTCCTCTTCTTTTAGATTTTTCTTCTTCACTAGCACTTGCAATATCATCAGCAACTATTACTTTTTTTGTTTTAATTCCTTCAGCTTCAACCATTTCACATGCCATTTCAAAATTCATTACATCACCACCATAATTACCAATAACACAAAGAACACCATTTCCATTATCAGCATTTTTTATAGCTGATACCATTTGTTCAACTGAAGGTGATGCAAAAACTGATCCAATAGCACAAGCATCTAGAAAACCTTTTCCAATATATCCAGTGAAAACTGGTAAATGACCTGATCCACCACCAGTTACAACTCCAACTTTATTTGAAGCTTTTTTAGCTCGTGTAACTACTCTTTTGTTATCTGGTGCAAAGGCGTAAACATCTGGATGAGATTTAACCAACCCTTCAATAGATTCTTCAACAAAGTCACTTGGTTTATTAATTATCTTTTTCATGTAATTATTTTACCAATATACTAAAGTATATTTTTATATGATTACACCATTTAAAATAAATATTTCCAACAAAATAATTGAGAATATTAACAATAAAGTTTCAACTTATCCATGGCATGAAATGCCTGATGATGGCGGATGGGATTATGGAACAAACCTAGATTATATGAAAGAAATTTCAAAATATTGGGTTGAAAAGTTTGATTGGAAAAAAACAGAAGAAAAAATTAATAAATTTAGAAATTTTAAAACAAATATAGATGATGTTAATATTCATTTTATTCATGAAAAAGGAAGTGGATCAAATCCAAAGCCTTTATTGTTAAGTCACGGATGGCCAGGATCAGTTTTAGAGTTTTTAGATATTATTGATCAACTGGCGCATCCAGAAAAATATGGTGGAAAAGAAGAAAATGCTTTTGATGTTGTGATACCTTCTTTACCTGGTTTTGGATTTTCAGGTCGTCCTTCAAAACCAATTGGGCCAAGAAAAATGGCATTGATATTTAATTCATTAATGACAAAAATTCTTGGATACAAAACATACATAGCACAAGGAGGTGATTTTGGTGGAACAATTGCTACTTGGCTTGGATATGACTTTCCAAATACTTGTAAAGCAATTCATATAAATATTTTAATCGTTCGGCATCCTGAAGGACCTAAAACTAAAGAAGAAAAAGAATGGGAAGAAAGATTTGAAAGAGATCAAATAAAAGAAAATGGTTATAGAATACAACAATCAACCAAACCTCAAACTTTGAGCTATGCAATGATGGATAGTCCAGTAGGAGTAGCTGCTTGGATTATTGAAAAGATGCGTGGTTGGTCTGATATTAAAAATAATGATATCGAAAGCGTTTATTCAAAAGATACTTTGTTATCAAATATAATGGTCTATTTAGTTACAAAAACTTTTAATACTGCTTCATGGATTTACTATGGAAGAGTAGCAGAAGGCGGTAGATTTCTTCCAAAAGAAGGTTTGCCCATTAAAATTCCAACAGCAGTAGCTCTATTTCCAAAAGAATATTTAGAATGGGCTCCAAGATCTTATGTTGAAAGAATTTACAATATTCAACATTGGACAAAAATGCCTAAGGGGGGACATTTTGCTGCATTAGAACAACCTGAATTATTGGTTAAAGATATTTTTGAATTTGCTAAAAAATTAAAAAATATCTAATGGAAAAAATTACTAAAAATCTACAATTTGCTTTGTTAATAGTTATCCTTATCAGTACAGTTATTGCAATTTGTATAGAAATAAAAACTATGTATGTAAACAAATCAGTTACCCTAGCAGACCTACTTTTAATGTTTCTTTATTTAGAGGTATTAGCAATGGTAAGAGTATTTTGGGATGAACAATCTATAAGTATTACTTTGCCTTTGCTAATAGCAATAACTGCTCTATCTAGATTTATTATACTTCAAGGAAAAGAAATGGACCCAACAGGTTTGGTGTATGAAGCTGTAGCTATATTGTTAATAGCAGGAGCAATCGTAGTTCTTAGACTGCGCCATAGTGATAAACTTGGACTTAAAATTAAGAGAAAGTTAAGATAGTAAATTAAAAAACTTCAGTTAATTTATTTAAAGCAAACATTCCAGGATCGTCTAAATCTTTTGTTTTATCTTCAAACATTCTAGCTCTACCAATTTTAATTTTTTTACCTTTAAAATCTTCCAAAGCTTGTTTTGTTGCAGACTTAAATATTTCTGAATAATTTTGACCATCTTTAAGTTTTTTTATTATCAAATCAAAGCTATCAGCTATTGTCTTATCTCCAAGTTTTGTTTTACCTCTTTCAAGTATAGTTTTTAATGAAGTTTCGAAAATACCTATTATCTCATTATGACTACATTCAGTTTTCCCTTTTAAATTTTTTGAAATATTCATAAAAGAAAATGCTATTAAAGTTCCAAAACTTGAACCTGATTTTTTTACAAATGCTTGAGAACACAGCATAAAATTTATTCCTAAATCATCTTTAAAATTAGCTTTATTATTATTTATTTCCTCTAAACCATTTAAAATAGTAACACCTAGGTCACCATCCCCAATTTTTCCATCTGCTGCGTTAAATTCGTCATATGATTTTTTTGCTTGAGAAAGTAATTTTTGAAAAATACTTTCTAGAACTTCTTTATTGAGCATTTAACCTTTTCCACGCCAAGGAATAGTTTTATCTATTATTTTTCTAAGAGTAACATCAAATAAAAGGCCAAGCATACCCATAACAAATATGGTTATCCAAATAACTTCATATTGAAAATATTTTTTTGCAACGTTTTCAACAAAACCAATACCAGTAGTTCCTGCTAAAAACTCAGCTGCAACCAATGTTCCCCAACACATACCAATAGCTACTCTTACACCAGTTAATATTTCTGGTAATGAATTTGGAAATATAACATATCTTAGTATCTGCCATCTAGAAGCACCTAGTGAGTGCGAAGCATGAATTTTAGACAACTGAGTTCCTGACGCACCAGCTCTTGCTGAAATAATCATAATTGAGAAAGATACCATAAATAATAAGAAAACTTTTCCAACGTTATCAATTCCAAGAACAGAAATTACTAGCGGTGCCCAAGCAAGTGGTGGTACGGGCCTGTATAATTCAATTAATGGATCAAAAAATCCTTTAGCAAATCTATTTAGACCCATAAATAAACCTAGAGGCACACCAAATATTATTCCAAGAACCAATCCCAAGAATACCCTTAAAAATGAATCCCATATATGACCCATTGGCACAGGTATTTTGAATAATTTAAATTCACCAGTTGCTATATTTAAAATTTTACTTTTTAAATTTGGTTTTACTGATCCATCCTCACTATGAACAGGGTACTCACCAGGAATAATATCCGCAATCCAATCTGGAACAAGAAAACCAACTATTTTACTAACGTCCATCATCTCAAACCAAATTAGTGGGATATTTTTAAATCCAACACTTGGTTTTAGTAAAAGAGCAAACTTATTTAAAGTATCAGAAGGCTTAGGCAACCATCTACCAGAACCTTGTTCAGAGCAACTAGGACCGCTTGATACAATTGTTCCAGCAGGGAATAAAAAAATATCAACATATCTCAAGCTTCCTTGCTCTTTTTTTTGAACACGGTCGAATTCTATAAGAGATTCTTGCATCGCATTCAAAGTTTTTGGTGGAAAGATGCTTGCGTATTCTATTCTTCTTGCAACTTTAAGAATATCTTTTGCAAAGGTTGATGCAATTTCATGTGTATCACCTAATCCTGATCTATATTCTTTTATTTCATCTTTAATTTCTTTCATGGCACTCTTGTAATCTGGGTTATGGTTTCTTAATTTAAAGAATTCATCACTAATTATTTTTAATTCTTTTGCGGCAGCATCAAATTTTAAACCTTTTTTTGTTTCCGGTATAATAGGAATTTCTATTGTTTGTTCTACTGCTGTACCTGAGGATCCCCATCCTCCTTGTGTTTTTAAAGCTTCAATTCTTTTATTCTCTTCTTCAAGACTTTTTATTGGCGGGTAACTTACTTTTTGGAAATCTTCTGTAAGCCAAATAATTTTATTAGTTAATTCATTAATCTTACTGTTAGTTTCATTTTCTAGAAGTTTTTCATTGGTTAATAATGGAATTGTTTTTTTTGTTTTTTTAATCAAACCTAAAAGCTTACTTTTGTCTTGGTCTCTTATGTCTTGAGAATTTTGTATCTCAACACCTAGTTTATCAATATTTTTATTTTCACTCTTGATTATAAAAGTACTTTTGAATTGTCTTTGTTCTATTGGAAATAAATATTTTAATGAAAGTAAAGAATCATTTACTTTCGCAACTTGACAAAGTTCATTAGCTGATTTTGGATAAAAACCTTTTGCAATATCCCACGAATAATAAAGCCATGTTAATAGTATAAAACTACTACCAACAATAACCCAATGAGTTCCACCCTTAGCTCTTTCAGGGTTTCCAAAAACAGCATCAACTTTTTCAGTTTTTATTATTCTTCTTCCATGCAAAATGCACCCTACAACAGCAAAAAAAATTAAAAATGTGATAATTTTAGTGAACATATTAAATATCTTTACCCATTATTTCTTCTTCCATGTTCCAAATCATGGCCAAAATCTCTTCTCTTTTGCTAGCAAATTCTTGTTTTTTTTTTATTTCTCTTAAATCTCCATCTATTCCCAATGAAGCAAATGGAAGTTTATATTCTTTATGTATACGACCTGGTCTTGGCGCCATTACGTATAACTTTTCACCAAGCAGCAAAGCTTCTTCAACTGAGTGAGTAATTAAAATTATAGTTTTTCCTGTTTCTTTCCAAATTTTTAAAACTAAAGACTGCATTTTTTCTCTAGTTAAAGCATCAAGTGCTCCTAACGGTTCATCCATCAAAATTAAATCTGGATCATTAATTAGACATCTTGCAAGGGCAACTCTTTGCTGCATACCCCCAGACAATTGATAAGTTGGAGTGTTTCCAAACCCTTGTAGTCCAACTATATCCAACCATTCTTCAACTTTTTTTGCTGTTTTAACAGGATCTTCTTTTTTCATCCTTAAACCAAAGTTTACATTTTCAGCAACTGTCAACCATTCAAACAATGCACCTTGTTGAAAAACCATTCCTCTTTCTACACCAGGTCCATTAATTTCATTTCCACCTAATACAATTGAACCAGATGTAGGTCTAAGAAAACCTGCGGCAATATTTAATAAAGTTGTTTTTCCACAACCAGAAGGACCAAGAACTGTTAAAAGTTCTCCTTTTTTAAGTGTAAAATTTAAATCTTTTAATGCGTGAACAGTTTCTCCTTTTGGAGTTTTAAAAATCATATTCAGATTTTGAGAAACCAGATCACTCATAAAAATAATATAGTAGAATTTTTATTAAAAAAATAGGCACCAATTTAATAAATTGGCGCCTATTTAATTTTATCTTAACCTTTAAATTATAAAGGTAAAAAACTAGTATCTACTGCTCCACTAGGAGTGTCCATTCCTTTTAGGAATCCAGCAAGATTACCACTTTCCATAGACTTTTTAGTTTCTGCAGGTGTAAGAAATTTAAATCCACCAATAGTTTCTTTCATATCACCAAGCTTCATTTCAGCATCTTTAGCTATTACGTTCATGTCACTTTTGCCTGCTGCGTATCTAGCATTAGCTTCATGAGTTACTTCTATGAAAGTTCTAAGCATACCTGGATTTTCTTTCATAAATTTATCAGTAACAGATGTAATATCTATACCTAAGATACCTGCATCACGAGCTTCTTGAACTGTTAAAAGTCTTGAACCAACTGCTACTGCAGCTTTGATAGAGTTACCACCAAATAGACATGCCATAACAACATCACCACTAACTAATGCAGCAGCTCCTTCTTCAGGATCCATTTGAATAACGTCCATTTTACTTCTATCAGCTCCTACAACTTTCATACTTTCATCAAAAACATACTCAGCCATAGTTCCTAGTGGAACTGCAACTTTTTTGCCTTCTAATTCAGAAGCGTTAGCTTTTGTAATTCCAGATGCGTTAGATGTAACACAAGTTGTTCCGCCCATTCCATATTCCATAGCTATATCTACAAGCTTCAAAGGCGCTTTTGATTTAACTGCGTTAATGAAAGGTACTAAACCTTGCGAGTATGAGATATCAATATCTCCTGCTAACATAGCATCAGTCATTGCTCCACCATTTGCAAAGTTAGTCCATTTAACAGGAACACCTAGAGCTTTATCAAAAAGCTTCTTAACTTTATCTTCTTGGTTTGGAGTTGGCCATTCTAAAAAGAATGCTACTCTTACTTCTTTAGCAGCTGAATTAGCAACTGAAATACTAAGAGAAAAAGCAACAATACTTGCTAGAATAAAACTAATTATTTTTTTCATTTATTCCCCTTTTATTAATTAATAAAAACGTTATTTAATTTGAATTTTTAATAGATGTAAATGAAGTATTTATTATTTTTTTATACAACTAAAAATTGTATTACCTTAATTTAATCAACAAATACTTAAATAAACTTCTAGTTAATTTTTTTTTTTTAGTCTAAAAATTTATCTTAATTAAATATTAAAAATTATGAGCTCAGAAAACAGGCCTTCAGTTCCAAATTCTCTTAATGAACATTGGATGCCTTTTACGGCGAATAAAGATTTTAAAGAAAATCCTAGATTAATCACAGAAGCTAAAGGAATGTATTTAAAAAATCATCATGGAAAAACCATGATTGATGCAAGTTCCGGTTTGTTTTGTAATCCTTTTGGTCACGGAAGAAAAGAAATTATAGAAGCTGTAACAAAACAACTTGAAACTTTAGATTACACTCAACCTTTCCAACAAGGCTTTGGTGGATCATTTGAATTAGCAACAAGAATTACAAAACACACTCCAGGAAATTTAAATAGAATTTTCTTTTCAACAGGAGGATCTGATGCTGTAGAAACAGCTATAAAAATTTCAATAGCTTATCATAAAGCTAATGGTCAAGGACAAAGATTTAGAATAGTTGGAAGAGAACGTGCATATCATGGCATGCATATCGGAGGAACTTCTGTTGGTGGAATGATTAACAATGTTAAAACTTATGCAAGTTTATTAATGCCTGGTGTAGTTCATATGAGACATACTCATTTACCAGAACATAAATTTGTAAGCGGACAACCAGAAACTGGAGTTGAGTTAGCAAATGATCTTGAAAGATTTGCAGCAAACTTTGGTGCTGAAAATATTGCAGCGTGTATAGTTGAACCAACAGCTGGTTCTACTGGAACACTGGTTCCACCAAAAGGATATTTACAAAGATTAAGAGAAATATGTGATAAACATGGAATTCTATTAATTTTTGATGAAGTTATTACTGGTTGGGGAAGAATGGGATCTGCTTTTGCTTCGCAAGAATTTGGAGTTACTCCAGATATAATGACTATGGCGAAAGCAACAACTAATGGGGTTGTTCCAATGGGAGCTGTTGCTTGTAAAGAAGAAATTTATAATACAATTGTTGATAACGCTCCAAAAGGTGCAATTGAATTATTCCACGGTTATACTTATTCAGCTATTCCAGTTGCAGTTGCTGCAGGACTAGCAGTTCAGGATATTATTGAAAAAGAAGATATCTTTAACAGAGTTAAAGAATTAGTTCCTTACTATCAAAAAGCTATATTTTCTCTTCAAGATTTAGATGTAGTGGAAAATATTAGAGGATATGGGTTAATGGCAGGTATTGATATGAAAATGGATCAGAAACCTGGAAAAGCTGGTTTTACTTGTTACAAACATTGTTATGAAGCAGGTATTAATTTCAAAGCAACAGGAGATTGTTTAATTATTGCTCCAATGTTTATTTCAGAAAAAAAACATATTGATGAAATAATAGATAAATTAAGAACAGGTATTTTAACATATTCAAAAAACAAGAAAAATTAATTTTCTTAATATGAAAATTGGCGTTCCTAAAGAGATAAAACCTCAAGAAAATAGAATTGGTTTAACCCCGGATAGCGTAAAAGCTTTGGTATCAGAAGGTCATGAAGTTTTAGTTGAAAACAATGGTGGATTTGAAGCAGGCTTTGAAAATGAACAATATACAAGTGCTGGTGCAAAAATTGTAAATAAAGCAGCAGATATTTTTAGCGACTCTGAAATTATTGTTAAAGTTAAAGAACCCCAAAAAGTTGAAGTAGACATGATTAGAGAAAATCAAATTGTCTATACTTATTTACACCTTGCGGCTGCAAAAGAACTTACCGCAGGTTTAATTAAATCTAAAAGTATTAATATAGCTTACGAAACTGTCACAGATGATAATGGCAGACTTCCTTTACTAGCACCCATGAGCGCTGTAGCTGGAAGAATGTCGATTCAAGCTGGCGCACATTGTTTAGAAAAAAATCAAAAAGGTAGAGGAATATTATTAGGTGGAGCACCAGGTGGAGAACCTGCAAATGTATTAATTCTTGGAGGAGGAGTTGTAGGCGAGAATGCAGCAATAATAGCAACAGGTATGAAAGCCAAAGTTCATATAGTTGATAAATCTGAAGCAAGATTAAAACAATTAGTTCAAATGTTTGGAGACAAAATTATTCCAAAACAAAGTGATAAAATTGACTTAAATAAATTAGTGGCAGAAGCCGACTTATTAATTGGAGGAGTTTTAATACCTGGTGCAGAAGCACCTAAATTAGTTACAAAAAAAATGTTAAAATTAATGAAAAGAGGATCTGTTATTGTGGATGTTGCAATTGACCAAGGAGGATGTGTTGAAACTAGTAAACCAACAACTCATGGAAATCCAACGTATATAGTTGACGATGTTGTTCATTATTGTGTTGCAAATATGCCAGGTGGTGTTCCAAGAACTTCAACATTTGCATTGAATAAAGCAACTCTTCCTTACTTAGTAAAATTAGCAAACAAAGGTTATCAAAAAGCTTTAGGCGAAGACAAAAACTTATTAGCTGGGCTAAATGTTCATAAAGGTGAAGTTACTTATAAAGCAGTAGCAGATGCTTTTGGACATAAATTTATTTCACCAATAGAGGCAATAAAATAAATGTATAGACCTTTACCAGATGGATTAACTATAAAAAATTCACCAATCGAAGGTTTGGGTTTATTTGCTACTATTGATATTAAAAAAAACACATTTATTGGAGTAACTCATGTTAGAGATGAACAATTTGAAAATAAATATATTAGAACCCCACTAGGAGGCTTTTATAATCACTCTAACGACCCAACAGTAATAAGAATGGTAACAGATGTACTACCAAAATTAAAATTTGGAGATCTTGTAGACCCAAATGCAAATGCACAAAAATTAAAAGATGGGAAAAACGATAGAGAAAATATGTTTTATAATTTAAACGAAAAAAGTGATGCAAAATTTATGTTTATGGTATCAATTAAAGATATTAAAAAAGGTGAAGAATTAACAGCTAATTATAATCTTTATACCTATCCTAAGACAGGAGTAGGTTTACAAATGATTTAATGAAAAATTTACCTAACGCCACTAAAGTTGTCGTTATTGGAGGTGGTGTAGCAGGTTGTTCGGTAGCTTATCACTTAGCAAAACTTGGCTGGAAAGACACAATAATATTAGAAAGAGATCAGTTAACCTCAGGAACTACTTGGCATGCAGCCGGACTAGTTAGTCAACTTGGCCCATCAGCTGCTATTACAAAAATAAGAAAATATTCACTAGAACTCTATAAAAAGCTTGAAAAAGAAGTCGATTTTTCAAGTGGTTTAAAATTAAATGGTGCATTGTCAATTGCGACTACAAAGGGAAGGTGGCAAGAATTACAAAGACAAGCAACAACAGCTCAATTATTTGATGTTAATGTTGAAGTATTAAATATCGATCAAATTAAAAAAATTTACCCTATAATTAATGATGAAAATGTTCTAGGTGGAATATTTATGCCAGGAGACGGCCAAGCTGATCCAATCGGTGTAACAAATTTACTTGCTAAAGCGGCCAGAAAAGAAGGTGTAAAAATATTTGAAAAATCACCAGTTGAAAAAATATTAAAAAAAAATGGTAAAATTCATGGCGTAGTTGTTAATAAAAAAACCATTGAATGTGAATATGTAGTTCTTGCCACAGGAATGTGGTCTAGGCAAATTGGTGAAGATATGGGTTTTAGTATTCCATTATATCCAGCTGAACATTTCTATGTAATTACGGAACCAATGAAAGACTTGCCAAAGGATATCCCAGTATTAAGAGATTTTGATGACAGTTTATATTTAAAAGAAGATGCAGGAAAAATGTTAATTGGTATTTTTGAAGGAAAATCAATTCCTGCATTTAACAAAACAAATAGAGTACCTGAAGATTTTTCATTTGGAGAATTTCCAGAAAATTTTGATCATTTTGAACCTTATTTAACTGCTGCAATGAAAAGAGTTCCTATTTTAGAGAAAGCAGGAATAAGAAAATTTTTTGCTGGCCCAGAATCTTTTACTCCAGATACCAATACACTTTTAGGAGAAATTCCAGAAATTAAAAATCTTTTTGTATGTTGTGGGTTAAATAGTATTGGAATTGGGAGTGGAGGCGGAGTTGGAAAAGCAACAGCTGAATGGATGATGACAGGTCATATTGATGAAGATTTATTTATTTATGACATAAAAAGATTTCAAAAATTTCATTCAAACATAGATTTTATTAAAGAAAGAATAACCGAAACTTTAGGTGATTTATATGGAATGCATTGGCCTTACAAACAACATAAAACTTCACGAAATCAAAAAATATTACCTTACCATGATGAATTAAAAAAAGCAGGAGCGTGTTTTGGTGTATCAAATGGATATGAAAGACCCATGTGGTTTGCATTAAACGCTGAAAAACCAGAATTTGAATATAGTTATAATTATCAAAATTGGTATCCAGCAGTAAAATTTGAAACAAAAAATGCTAGAGAAAATGTTGGTTTATTCGACTTAACAGCTTTTTCTAAATACGATCTAAAAGGACAAGATGTTCATAGTGAATTACAAAAAATTTGTACCGCAAATATAAAAGATGAAGTTGGCAAAACTACATATACGCAAATGCTTAATAAACATGGAGGTATTGAAGCTGATCTTACAGTTGTTTGTATTGAAAAAAATTACTTTAGAATAATAACTTCCGCAGCAAATAGAGAACATGACAAGTTTCATATTTTAAAACATTTATCCAAAAAAGTTCAATTTATAGATGTGACTGATGAAATAGCTTGTTTAGGCGTGTTTGGACCAAAAAGTAGAAATTTAATGTCGAAAATATCTAAAGATGATTTGTCTAATGAAAATCTAAAATTTGGAAATAGCAAGAAAATAACAATAAACGGCAAAGAAGTTTTGGCACAAAGACTATCCTATGTAGGTGAATTGGGCTTTGAACTTTACATAAAAATGGATGAGTCTAAAGAAATCTATAATTCTATAATAGAAGCTGGGAAAGAATATAATATTTCTAATTGTGGAATGCTTGCAATGGACACAATGAGAATGGAAACTGGTTATGTACACTGGGGACATGATATATCTCCTGAGGAAAACCAATATCAAGCCGGTTTACAATTTGCAGTTAGTTATAAAAAGAATATTGATTTTTTAGGAAAAGCCGCATTACAAAAAATTAGAGAAAAAAAGGATAATAAGAAATTTGTAATGCTTACTTTAAAAAATAGCAAACCTGGGGAGCCATTACTGCTTCATGATGAGCCCATTTATAATGAAAAAGAAATTATTGGAAGAACAACTTCTGGCAATTTTTCTTTTAATTTTAATAAAAATCTTGCGTTTGGATATGTGAATACAGATCTTGCAAAAGAGGATCTTGTGAAGGAAAATTTATTTATAGAAGTAGAAAAAAAGAAATACCAAGCATCAATAATTTTAAAACCTCTCAATTCAAAAAAAATTAAAGATATCTAATATATACCCAAAATGGACCACTAAAAATTTATCAAAACCCGAAATGGGCAGTGGAAGTATTTGTTGAAATATTTATTTATGATTAAATTAATTCAGGAAAAAACATGAGCGGAGAACAAATTACACATAAAGAACTTAATAAGACCCCAAGTATGAGTTCTTATTCCAATTCAAACGGTAAAAGAGTTAACATTAATAATTTGTTGAGAAATATTAGAGATGAAAAAAGCAAGGAGAAAAAAGAAAATTACGTTTTCCTTGGATTAGTAGTTAGCGTGCTTGCTGTTACCGGAATTATTGCTTCGCTTTAACAACATAAATTGCAAGATTAGCTTTATTAGAGATATTATATCTCGAAAAATTATTCCTATTATATTTTTTAATTTGAATAATTATTTAGCCATTCGATAAATTTTTTATCTGAAAAATCAACTATTCCTATTACTCTAGCTATTTCTTTTTTTTCCTTATTTAAAATTATTGTTGTTGGTATACCTCTTAATCTAAACAAATTTGCTAAGTTTGTTTCAATATCAAAATATATAGATAAATTTTTTATTTCCAAATTTTTAAAAAATATTTCTGTTTTTAATTTGTTATTATTTTCTACGTTTATAGGGAAAACTTTAATACCATTAAAGTTTTGTAATTTATCCAAATAAGGCATTTCTTCTTTACAAGGAAGACACCAGGTGGCCCAAAAATTAAGAAAAAAAAACTGAGCCTCTTGAGTATTTAAATTTATTGTATTTCCATTGAAATCTTTGAATAGAATATTTTTATATTCAACTGGTTCTTTATTAACAATCATGTTTTCGAAAGGCGTTTCAATAGCAGCATTAAGTTTACTGGAAAATAGCAGAAAAAATATAATTAGTATAAATTTATTAAATTGATTCATTTTTTGTTAATATATTTAATTATTGATTGTATTAAAATTAAAAACTAATATAAATTTCACATATTAAAGTGGCGGGGTAGCTCAGTTGGTTAGAGCGCGGGACTCATAAGCCCGAGGTCAGTGGTTCGATCCCACTTCCCGCTACCATATAAAATGAGACCTAATAAATTTTTTTTTGCTAACCTTGTCTTTGCATTTGTAACTTTATTATTATTTATACCAATTTTTCAAAGTTTTTTTTACCCTATCGAATTAGAAGTAAGAGAATCAACTTTATGGATGCATGTATTAACAATGAAAGCAGATATTAATATTTATAATGCTGATTACGTCGCTTATGCTAATCAGGCTCACGGACCTTTTGATCCAATGATAAAATATTTATTTAGTATATTAATGCCATTTCTTGAACCATGGCAAATATCTAGAACGCCAAATGTATTATTTTTTATATCTATTTTTTTAATTAATTTTTATTTATTAAAAAAAAATCAAGGTATTAAAATTGTAATTTTTCTATCAATACTTATTTACAGTATGATTTATTTATTAACCAAAACTTACCAAGGTAGAGCAGATGTAACTGCGATGTTTTTATTATCTATATTAGTTTTTTTATGTTCAAATCGTTATGTTCACTCAAAAAACAAAGGTATAATTATAGCTTCATCTTTTGCTTCATTGGTAATTTTAACAAATTGGAGATTTTTTCCTGTAGTTTTAGGTATTATATTTTATCCACTGCTTATCAAGAATAGACTTGAAGAAATTTTTTCATTACAGAACTTAGCGAAAGCAAGTAAAATTATTTTTTTTATTACTTTACCTTTTTTAATTATATTGCTATTTTTTTTTGACTTTCAATTAAAAAGATATTTAAATTATTTTGTTACTTTTTTTTACTTCGAAAGCTTTTTTTCCTTAAATCATTTTTATAATGGTTTTAAGCATATTTTGAGAGTTGAAAAGCTTTATCTAATTCTCTTTCTTCTATTTTTAATAAATTATAAATTTTTAATAGAAACATCAGAAAATTTTTTAACACATTTTACTAGGATATTATTTAGTTTATTGATTATAATATCTTGCACAATATCATATGTATATAACTACGTAGGTGGTGGAATTTACTACTTTACACCTGTAGTTTTTGTTTTTTGGTTTATAATATTAGACTCTTTTAACAATAATCAAAAAATTTCTTTTGACATAAAAAAAATTATTAACTCCATGTTTGTTCTCGCTTCTTCAATTCTTTTAATTAATGCAGTTAAAAACTCTATAAAAGCAAGTTATTCTTTGCATACATCGAAGACCAAAGCTATTGAGTTGCACCGATATATTTTTGAATTATCTGAAAATAAAAACATATTATCTGAAAGTTTACATTTTCAAAAAAAAAAATATACCAATGAATTAATTGATATTGGTGATTTACTTTCTTATAGATCTACTCAAATAGGTGGAAATTACGAAAAAACTTATTCTAAACATTTAAAATATATAAAAGATTTAAAATATGATTATATTATTCATAACTTTACGGGAACAAAGCTAATTGATGAATTAGTAAAAAAAAACAATTATAAAATTATTAAAATTTTTTCTGACAATTATCCTAACATTGGTGATATTTTTATATTAAAGAGAGTAGGAATTGAAAATTAATTAATACTTTTTTCTATTATTCTTAAAACTAAATTTTCAGCACTAAGTTCATTTTTTTCTATTTGATCTCTGTCTGAGTTTTGATTGAATTCAGACTTTATATAAAAATAATAGTCACTTTCTTTGACATTTATTTCATGATTATTATTTTTTGTTTTCCAGGTAATTTTATAATTGTCATTTAGAATTTGAACATTTAAAGAATAAGCCACATCTTTATGAATGTTGTCATAAATCTTCGATTTATGCTTATTTAATTTTTGTAAAATTAAAAATTTTAAGGCGTTAGTTTTGCTCATTAAGAATTTCTGAAGCTAAATCTTGTAGCTCAAGCTTTGTAAATTTTTTTAGTTTAGGTGTTTTTAAAGTAAAATATTTAAGTCTTTCCACAAAAGCCTCAAGGTATCTTGCTGTAATGGTTACTTCAGGGTAGCTTCCATACATGCAGCCGTTGCAGACATTCGTTACTTTATGTATTTCATTATGTATTTCTTTATTATTAAATTTTTCTGGGAAATCTTTATCATAAATATAATACCTATTTTCAATCTCGTAATCGCAACAAACTTTGATTAAACCACTAGGAGCAATAGCAAAGTAAAGGTTTGGAGAATCGCATACGTTATTGTTTTTTTTTCTCCATTTAACAGGTTTTTTTAAAATAAACCTTCCTACGTCATCTAAATAAGCATCAGAGTCGTAAAGATTATATTTTTTCTTCATTTCTTTTAATTTAAAAATATAATTTTCTACTTTTTGTTCACTTATATTTTTAAAATCAAGAGAACCATCATAGTCCAAAGTTCTATAAGGCAATGGGTGAGTAGGGTCAGATATATGAACGGGAACTAGAGATACACCCCAGCCAATTTTTGTTGCAAATTTTATAACATTTTCAATATGGTTAAAATTTCTTGGCATTATTACACTGTTAAAAAAAGCAGTTGAATTTTCGGGAAAAATTTGTGTAACTTTAGCTATTGTTTCAATAGCTTTTTCCCAAGACTTATTGAAACCACCATTAATTTTATCTTGAGTTGATGATTCTAAAGTATCTAATGATATACTTATATCTTTGCCTCCAGCTTTAACACAATCTTTTAGTTGCGTTTCAGTGGCAACCCCATTTGTTTGTAACCTAATGTGAATATTTCTACTAGTAAAAGCTTTGACAATTTCTGCAATATCTTTTCTAACAAAAGGTTCGCCACCAATTAACAAAACAATTCTTACACCAATTTTTTTAAGATTTTCAGCTACATTATTGATTTGCTCAATATTCATTTCTTGATGCTTTGCATCTGCATGTATAATGCTGCATTGTTCGCATGTTAGATTGCATCTTGATGTTATATAAAATTGAACGTAAATAGGTGTTTTTGTAACCACATTTTTTGCCAATCCTATTTTTTGTTTAAGGTTAAAAATACTCATATTTTTTTTAATATTATCATCAAAGAAGTCCCTAAAAATTGTTTTTTAAAAAATTTTAATTCTAATTCTAAAACGTATTTAAAAAAAATGTTTAGGTATTTATTTGTTTCCCATCCTTTTTTTACAATTTTATCTACGTCTTTTTTATTATAAAAAAATAATATAACCTTTCTTAAAATTAAAAGAGGCAATAAAAAAATTCCCCAATAATCAACCGTTATAGTTTGTATTTTAAGCCTCTTAACCAAATTTTTAATACTATTTTTGTCGTACCTTCTTAAGTGACCTATAACATGATCATATTTGCTAAAGAAAAATTGTAAACTAGGCACATTAATTATTAAATAACCACCTTTCTTTAAATGAAACAAAGTGTCAGATAGGAATTTCTTATCATTTTTGACATGTTCGATTACATCAAACAAAAAAATCATATCGTAAGATTTTTTTAATTTGTTGATTTTATTGCTTACATTGTAACAAATTAATTTACCTTTTACATTTTTGTTATTTTTAAGAGTTCTGTAATCTGAATCGATCCTATCTATTTTGATCTTTCTTATCATTTCAAGTTGATTGCTTAAAATACCATTTCCACATCCAAGATCCATTATTTTTAGTTTTTTGTTTAAAGTAATTTTATAATAATCAAGCAATTTAAGTAAAAATTTTATTCTCCACACCATCCAAAAATGATTCAAGCCAGCCGACTTAAGCCAATATTTATTCATTTTGGTATTTTTAGACTTTGATTCTTTTATAATTTTCATTTTCATATTATATGTAAAGTAAATACATATTATATAATGGCAAAAAATAAAATATTAATAACGGGAAGCAATGGTTTTTTAGGGGAAGAAGTGGCTAATTTTTTTGCTAGAGACAATATTATTATTGCTCTAGATAAAGACCCTTCAATCAATTTTATTAATGAAAAAAATATAATTAAATACCAAGCAGATATTAGGGATTACAAAACAATAGATAATATTTTTAAAAAAGAAAAGGTGAATATTATTATTCATTGTGCAGCAGAAATATTGGATGAAAAAAATGTCAATATAATTTGGGATACAAATTATCAAGGTACTAAAAATTTATTAGATTTGAGTGAAAAATATAATGTTGAAAAATTTATTTTCACTTCTACTTTTTCAATTTTTGAAAAAAACTATACATCTTTAATTGATGAAGAAGAAAAACCAACTGCAATAGTTCATTACGGTAAATCAAAATTTGCAGCTGAAAATTTAATTTTGAAACATAGTTATAGTGGAGATATTGTTATTTTTAGATGCCCGGTAATTATTGGAAAAAAGAGATTGGATAAATTAGCTTTGCTATTTGAAATGGTTAGAGAAAATATTGATATATGGCTTATAGGCAATGGAGAAAATAAAATTCATTTTATTTACTCTTTAGATTTGATAAACGCTATTAACCTATCTATTTCTCTGAAGGGTAAACATTTATTTAACATTGGATCTGATCATGTAAATACAATTAGTACAATTTTTCAAAAATTACTTGATCATTCCGGTTCTAAAAGAAAAATTAAAAAATTTCCTAAAAATTTAGGAATATTAATCTTAAAAATTTTAAATATTTTGGGTTTGGTTTCTTTAGGCCCTTACCACCAAAGGATGCTTGTTTCAAACTGTGTCTTAAAAATTGACAAAATAAAAGAAGTATTAAAATGGAAACCCGAATATACTAATGAAGAAATGTTAATTGAATGTTATGATCATTATTTATCCAATTTAAATAATCAAAAAGAAAATACTTCTAGTAAAAAGTTGCCAAATTTAAAAGCAATTAAAATTATAAAATTATTATCTTTTTAATTATTTGATAAATGTTTCGTTATATTGGTTGGAAACTCTAACAAAAGTCGTACATTTGCTTAATTGTTTTAATGATGGTGCCCCAACATAAGTGCAACTACTTCTTACTCCGCCAAGTATGTTGTGAATAGTATTTTTTATTTTACCCCTATATTTTATTCTCACCATTCTCCCTTCGCTACTCCTGTAATTTGATAGACCTCCATAATGTTTTTTATTTGCTTGATCTGAGCTTGAGCCATAAAATTCAATAAATTTTTCTCCATTTTTTTTAACCAATTTACCTTTACCTTCATCATGACCAGCAAACATTCCTCCCAACATAACAAAATCTGCGCCACCACCAAAACCCTTGGCTACATCTCCTGGACATGTACAGCCACCGTCAGCAATTATATGAGCACCTAAGCCGTGCGCGGCATCAGCACATTCGATAACAGCGCTTAACTGTGGATATCCAACTCCAGTTTGGATTCTTGTTGTGCATACACTTCCAGGACCAATGCCAACCTTAACTATATCTGCGCCAGAAAGAACCAGCTCTTGAGTCATGTCGGCAGTTACTACATTTCCAGCTATAATAGTTTTAGTTGGATATTTGTCTCTTACTGATTTTACAAATTTGCTAAAATGTTCCGAATAGCCATTAGCTACATCAATACAAATAAACTTTATAAAATTGAATTCTTTTAGTACATCATTTAAATTTTCAAAATCTTCTTTTTTAATACCAACACTTAAGGCTAAATGTGGATATATATCTTTAATATTTTTGCATTTTTTTAGTTTCCTGACATCATGCTGTTTGGTTAGGCAAGTTATCATTTCAAATTCAGCTAAATTTTGTGCTATGTCTATTTCGCCAACTCCATCCATATTTGCAGCCATAATTGGTATGCCGGACCATTCATTTTTACTATATTTAAATCTGTATGTTCTTTTTAAATTTACGTCTTTTCTGCTTTTTAATGTACTTCTTTTAGGTCTAAATAATACATCTGAATAATCTAGTTTTATGTCTTCTTCTAATCTCACAACTCAGGAAAGATATTAATATTTAAGACAATTGCAATTTAATAAATTAGCTGTGGATAACTAAAAAAGACCTAGTGACCAGGAAATTCAATAAGGTTTTCAACCTTATGACCTTTTTTTATTAAATTATCTGACCCACCAAGATCAAATAAATTAATTACAAAAATAAAACCAGCAACCTTTCCTTTTGAAACCTCTATTAATTTTGCTGCAGCTTCAGCTGTTCCTCCTGTAGCAATTAAATCATCAACTAATAGAACAGAGTCATTATTTTCAATGGAATCTTTATGAATTTCCATAATTGCTTTTCCATATTCTAGTTCAAATTCAACTGAATGTGTTTCGGCAGGTAATTTATTTTTTTTTCTTAAAAGAATAAAAGGTTTTTTTAATAAGTAAGAAACTGCAGAAGCAAAAACAAATCCTCTAGATTCTATTGCAGCAATTTTGTCAAATTTAAATTTTTTGCTTCTTTCAACAATTTGATCAATACAACTTGCAAATGCCTTTTCATTTTTTATAAGTGTTGTAATATCTCTAAATAATATCCCTTTTTTGGGATAATCTTTGATTGATCGAATATGGTCTTTTAAGTTCATTTTTATATGTAATAATATATAAAATCTTAGATATTTTTAAACATATGGCAAATAATAAATTAGCAATTATTGGTGGAAGTGGGCTTTATGACGTTGAAGAATTTAAAGAAAGAGAATTAATCAAGCTAGATACCCCGTGGGGGAAACCTTCTGATGATATTTTAAAAACAAAATTTAACAATAAAGAGGTTTACTTTCTTCCAAGACATGGAAGAGGACATTTTATATCTCCATCAAAAATTAACTTTAAAGCCAATATTGACTCTTTAAAGCAATTAGGTGTGACCGATATAGTATCAGTCTCTGCAGTTGGTTCTTTAAAAGAAGATTTGCCTCCTGGGAAATTTGTTATTGTTGATCAATTTATTGATAGAACTTTTGCTAGGAGCAAAACTTTTTTTGATGATGAAATTGTTGCTCATGTTTCTATGGCGCATCCAACTTCTAATGGTTTAATGAATGCTTGCGAAGAAGCTATTACAAAAGAAAAAATAGAATACCAAAGAGGTGGAACTTATGTTGTTATGGAAGGACCTCAATTTTCTACATTAGCAGAGTCAAATCTTTACAGATCCTGGAAAGCGGATGTGATTGGAATGACAAATATGCCTGAAGCTAAATTAGCTAGAGAAGCCGAAATTAGATATGCATCAGTTTCTATGGTTACAGATTATGATTGCTGGCATCCAGATCACGAAAATGTAGATGTTCAGCAAGTAATAAAAGTTCTTTTAAGCAATGCTGCAAAAGCAAAAAATATGATTAAAAACTTAATTGATAATTTTGAAAGTTATATTGATCCAAAAGATCCAACAAATAATTGTTTAGATGTAGCAATTATAACCGCACCAGAAAAAAGAACTCAAAAAACCAAAGATAAATTAAAAACAGTAGCTGGTAGAGTTTTAAATAAATGAAAATAGAAGGAAAAGAACATCGTACAATTTGGTTTGAAAACAATATTGTAAAAATTATTGATCAAACAAAACTCCCACATCAATTTATAATTAAAGATCTTAAAACAGTAAAAGATGCAATTAATGCAATCAAAACAATGGAAGTAAGAGGAGCACCTCTGATAGGAGCTACAGCTGCCTATGGATTGGTCCTAGCAATTATAGAAAATAATGATCAATCTTTTTTAAAAAAATCAAGTGAAGATCTTATTAACTCTAGACCTACAGCAATTAATCTTAAATGGGCAGTAGATAGAATGATGAAAAAACTTTCAGGAGTTAATAGTGATAAAATTTTAACTATAGCTATAGACGAAGCAAAAGAAATATGTGAAGAAGATATTAAGTTTTGTGAAAATATTGGTTTGAACGGTTTAAAAATAATTGAAGAAATCTATAACAAAAAAAAAAATACAGTAAATATTTTAACTCATTGTAATGCAGGCTGGCTTGCTACAATAAACTGGGGTACAGCAACTTCTCCTATTTATCATGCACATAAAAAAGGTATACCAGTGCATGTGTGGGTAGATGAAACCAGACCAAGAAATCAAGGAGCTAATTTAACCTCATATGAATTAAATGAAGAAGAGGTTCCTAATACTATTATTACAGATAATACTGGTGGAATTTTGATGCAAAGAGGAGAAGTTGATATGTGTGTTGTTGGAACCGATAGAACTCTTTCAACAGGAGATGTTTGTAATAAAATTGGAACTTATTTAAAAGCTTTAGCAGCGCATGACAATAATGTTCCTTTTTATGTTGCATTACCAAGTTCAACAATTGACTGGGAGACAAAAGATTTTAAAGATATTCCAATTGAAGAGAGAAATTCAGAAGAACTATCTCATTTAGATGGTTTAGACGCGAATGGAAATATTAAAAAAATATTAATTTATCCTAAGAAAAGTAAAGCGATGAACTTAGCTTTTGATGTTACACCAGCAAAATATATAACAGGATTAATAACAGAAAAAGGTATTTGCGAAGCATCTTCAGAAGGATTAAAAAGATTATTTAAATATTAAATAAAGGAATAATATTTTTAAATGGAAAATTTAAAAGAGAAAGAAGAGGTAATTAAATTTGCACAAAAATTAAATACTACTAATTTATCCCCTCTTAGATCTGGCAATGTTTCATTAAGAGTTACTCAAAATAATGTTGAAGGTTTTCTCCTTACGCCATCAGGAATTAAATATGAATCTCTTAAACCTGAAGATATAGTTTTTCTTGCTTTAAAAGAAAAATACGACAACCTAAAATTGTTTAATTCATCTCTAAACCCTTCTTCTGAGTGGCGATTTCATCAAGATATTTATATAGAAAAACCAAAAGCTAAAGCAATTGTTCATGCTCATTCAACACATGCCACCGCAGTTTCAACTCATGGTAAATCAATTCCCGCATTTCATTATATGGTAGCCCTAGCAGGTGGTGACGATATTAAGTGTGCAGAATATGGAACTTTTGGAACTACAGAATTGTCAAAAAATATTATTAAAGCATTAGATAAAAGAAAAGCATGCCTAATGTCTAACCACGGCCAGGTTGCATTTGGTTCAACTTTAAAACAAGCATTTGAACTTGCTGAAGAAGTAGAAAATATTTGCCATCAATACATAATTGCTTTAAAAATTGGTAAGCCCAAGATTCTTTCATCAACAGAGATGAACAAGATATTGGATAAGGTGAAGCATTATAAAAAAGGTTAAATTTTTATAATAATATTAGGGAGTTATGACTAAAGTAGGGGAGCATATTACACTAGATATTATTGGAACAAGCCAAGAATATAATCCATCATTTTATGAAAAACTTGTTTATAAAATTGCAAAAAAAGCAAAAGTTACAGTTTTAGAAATTTCAAAATATCAATTTGAGCCTCAAGGTTTTACATTAGTAGCATTATTGGCTGAAAGCCATATTAGCTTTCATACGTTTCCAGAAAAAGGAATTATAAGTTTTGATTTTTTTACTTGTGGCAAAATTTCACCGTCAGTTGCAATAGATGTCCTAAAGAAAGAAATTAAACATAAAAGAATTGTAAAAAAAGAATTTAATAGAGACACAGTTACTCTTTATGATGATATTTATAGCTCACCAGGTCTAAAAAAATATTACATTGTTAATAATGTTTTAGAAGATTTTACTTCAAAAGTAGGGCAGCATATTGAGATACTTGATCTCGAACAGTTTGGAAAATCTTTATTTATAGATAATGAATTACAAGTTTCTAGCAAGGATGAACATTTGTACAGCTCAACATTTGTTAACGCTGGTTTGAAATTAAATAAAGCAAAAGATAAAGCAGCGATTATAGGTGGAGGAGATGGGGGGGTTGCCAGAGAGTGCGTATCTAAAAACTTTAATTTTATTGATTGGTTTGAATTAGACCCAGAAGTTGTTGAGGTTTGTAGTAAATATTTAAGCAAAGTCGGAAATAACGCTACCAAGAAAAATTCTGTAAAATGTATATGGGGAGATGCTTTTGAGAGTATTAAATCTGTAGAAGATAATAGATACGATAAAATTTTTGTAGATTTAAATGATGATCAATATTGTATTGACCTTGCCGCAAGAAATATGAAATCTCTTAAAAGAATACTAAAACCTAATGGCGTTATAACAGCTCAAGTTGGTAGCCAAGATAAAAAACCAAAACAAGTTGATAGTTGGCTCAAAGTTTTCGATAAAAGCTTTGGAAATACAACTTTAGATAGGGTTTATATACCAAGTTTTGATTGTTCTTGGAATTTTGCTTCTTCAACAAACCATTAATTTTCTTTTTAATTTAGTAAATTTGTGAAATAATATTTTTATAATTAAAGGAGAAATAATGAATATATTCAAAAAAACTATTTTTTCAGTTCTAGCTTCTTTATTAATTATCGGTAACGTTTCTGCCGCTGATAAAATTAAGATAGGAACTGAAGGAGCTTATCCTCCATGGAACTCAAAAGATGCTTCAGGTAAACTAATTGGATTTGAAGTTGAATTAGCATGGTCTCTTTGCAGATACATGGGAAGACAATGTGAAATTGTTGAACAAGATTGGGATGGAATGATTCCTGCTCTTATTATGAGAAAGTTCGATGCAATCATGGCAGGAATGTCGATTACTGCGGAAAGACAAAAAGCAATTAGCTTTTCACAAGGTTATGCAGATGAAGTTGCGCAACTAGCAGTAATGAAAGGATCTAGTTTAGAAGGAATGGATACACCATCTGGTATAAATTTATCTTTAGGTGGTTCAGATGTTAAAAGTGCTCTAAAAACTTTAACAGCTGCTCTTGCAGGAAAAACTGTTTGCGTTCAAACAGCAACTATTCACCAAAACTTTTTAGATTCAGGTGATGTTGGAAGTGTAAATGTTAGAACTTATAAAACTCAAGATGAAGTAAACTTGGACTTAACTTCAGGAAGATGTGATGCTGCACTTGCTGCTGCTGTTGCATTTACAGATTATGCTGAGAAATCTGGAAAACCAGTTGTGCTTGTAGGGCCAACTTTTTCAGGTGGAGCATTTGGTAACGGAGTTGGAGTTGGTATTAGACAAGATGATACTGAACTCTTAAAAGCTTTTAACAAAGCCATTGATAAAGCAAGAAAAAATGGAGACATTAGTAGAATTGCTACTAAGTGGTTTGGTTTCGACGCTTCTATGTAATTAATTTTAGATTTGGCGACTATAATATATAGTCGCCAATCTGTATGGAACTTCTAGCATTTGGAAAAACTGGTTGGGGAGATGAGTTATTTATAGCCACTCTGATGACTATCGCTGTTTCAATAACAGCCATGTTGATAGGTTTTCTTTTTGCTTTAATATTTACTCCTCTTAAATTATCAAAAAATAAATTCCTTAACTTTATTGGAAATTCTTACACTACAGTGATCAGAGGAGTTCCAGAGTTGTTAGTAATTTATTTATTCTTTTTTGGTGGAAGTGGTGCTGTTATGTATGTAGCATCAATATTTGGTTATAACGAATATATTGAAATTAATGCATTTATAACTGGCTCTTGCGCTATTGGAATTATTTCTGGCGCATATTCCACTGAAGTTTTTAGAGGAGCAATTCAATCTATAGACAAAGGTCAATTTGAAGCTTCACAAGTTTTAGGACTAAAAAGATTTGTTTATTTTTTTAGAGTTATAATGCCCCAAATGTTAAGGTTGGCTATACCTAATCTTAGTAATGTTTGGCAAATTACTTTAAAAGATACATCTTTAATATCAGTCACAGGTTTAGTTGAAATAATGAGACAATCATATATTGCTGCTGGCTCAACTAGAGACCCACTTTTCTTTTATTCATTTGCTGCAGTTTTATATTTGTCACTTACATTTTTAAGCATGAAGTTAATTAATAGATTAGAAATTAAATATAGTAGAGGTTTTTAATGGATATTAATTTAATGATAACTAGTTTTCCAAAGTTGTTAAGTGCTACTGTTATAACCTTAAAATTATTATCTTTATCTTTATTTTTTGGTTTATTCATTGGGCTGCTTTTTGCCATTCTTAGGTTAAACAAAAATATATTTATAAATAAATTTGCTTATGGATATTCTTATGTGTTTAGAGGCACACCATTACTTGTCCAAATATTTATTATCTATTTTGGTTTAGGGCAAATAGAATACTTTAGATCAACTTTTTTATGGGTTATTTTTAAAGAACCTTACTGGTGTGCAATTATAGCATTTGCCTTAAACACTGGGGCATATACTTCAGAAATACTTAGATCAGCGTTTCAAACAATCAAACCAGGGTTTATTGAAGCAGGAAAAAGTTTAGGAATACCTAGTAAAATTATTTTCTACAAAATTCAAATTCCTATAGCTATCAGACAATCTCTTCCAGCTTATGGTAATGAGATAATATTAATGCTCAAAGGCACATCTTTAGCAAGCACAGTGACATTAATGGATTTAACTGGCGTTGCAAAATATATTATTTCAACTACGTTTAAACCAATTGAAGTATTTATAGTAGCTGGAAGTATTTATCTATTTATAACGTTTGTTGTTCATAATATTATAAAATATCTTGAAAAAAAATATAGTTATTAACAGTGTCTAGTTTGTCTCCAAGCCAAATTCTAAAATACAATGATGATGGATTCATTAGTCCTGTCAATATTTTTTCAAAGGATGAAGCCAACGAAATTAAAAAAGAGATAGAATATATTGAAAACAAATGGCCGAACGAACTGGAAGGATTGGGAAGAAACTATATTCACATGATTTCCCCTGTTTTTGATAAAGTTTGTCATAACTCAAAAATCTTAGATGCAGTTGAAAGCATTATTGGCAAAAACATTCTTGTTTGTGGAACAACTTTATTTATCAAAAATCCACAAGAACAAGGCTTTGTTAGTTTTCACCAAGACGCAAAGTATATTGGTCTTGAGCCATATAATTGGGTAACTGCCTGGATAGCTATAACAGATTCTCATGAAGAAAATGGTTGTATGAGAATGTGGCCTGGTTCACAAAAAGACAAACTTAGATATCACAATCAAAAATTTGATGAAAATAATTTATTAACCAGAGGACAAACAATAGAAAATGTACCTATTGAAAAAACTGTACCAGTTGTTTTAAAAGCAGGACAAATGTCATTACATCATCCAGCTGTTGTTCATGGGTCTGGATTGAATAAAAGCAAAAATAGGAGGATTGGATTTGTTATTCAAAGTTATATAGGAACTAATGTAGAGCAAGTTTTAGGTAAAATATATGTTCAACTAGCAAGAGGAAAAGATTTATATAATTATCACGAACACACGAAAAGACCAGTAGAACTGATGAACAAAAAAGATATTTTAACAAGAAATAAAGCAAATGAAGAGTTGTCAAAAATTTTTTATAACGGATCGGAAAAAATAGGAAAATTTTAAAAAATGAATTGTTTAGTTCAATCTATATATTTTTGTCCTGTAAAATCATTATCTTTTCAAAGTTTAAAATCATGCAATATTAAAAAAAATTTAGGAATGTTAAATGATAGAGTATTTGCTTTTTCTAGAGGTCTTGATCTTGATAAAGCAAAATTTATTGAAAAAAACCCAAAAGAAAGAAAATTAAATAATTTATTAATATTAAAAAATTCACCTGTTTTAAATAAATATAATTTTATTTATGATGGAAGCACACTAACATTAACCAATGACCAAAAAGAATTAATTTCAATTTCAACAAGCAATTCAAATGAAAGTTCTTTGCTAACTAATAAATTGTTAGAACTAGAAAAATCATTACAAGGGCCAATTTTTCTTTTAAAAAATAATGATTTTCCATTTTACGACACTTCTAGTTCAAATAAAATTTTTAATTCTATGTCTTTAATAAACATTAATAGCATTAAAGATTTTGAAAAAAAAATTAATGATAAAGTTGAATTTCAAAGATTTAGAGGAAATTTTTACGTAGATGGTGTTGAACCTTGGGAAGAAAGAAAATGGATAAATAAAATTGTAAAAATTAATAATGTATCTTTTAAAGTTGAAAAAAATATTCCCAGATGTGTTACAATAAATCTTAAACCGAAGACTGATAATATTAATTTTAATTTACTAAAATCTCTAAAAGAAAATTTCAACCATTTTGATATGGGCGTATATTTGACTGCAATAGAAGATGGTCAAATTGATATCGGGAGTAAAGTCGAATTGAATTAATAGCTAGTGTATTCTTTAATTTCTTTTATTTTTGATCCAGAATGATTATTTATCTCTAGTTTTATTTTAGCCCTATCATCATTAAGAAAATGAACATCTCTAGAAAGTTTAATAAATTTTTCACCAAAATCTGAATTTTTTTCACACATTCTTTTCGAATCTTCAATAACCCATAATTTTGAATTTATCTCTTTTAGTGATTTAAAAAGATCATTTATTTTTTGGTCAGATTTAACATTTTGATCTAATTGTTCCTTTAAAACATTATATTCATCTTCAATAAATTTAAGTTTTCCAGAATCTTTAATCTTTTCTTTTTTAATCTCTAAAATAGAAATCTTATCTAAAAGTTCTCCTACTGATATTTCTACTAAAATTTTATTCATAAAAATTTATAGTGTGATAAGTTGTTTAAAATATGTCTAATATATTAATAATTAAACATGGTTCACTAGGAGATATAGCCCAAGCTTGTGGTGCTATTCAAGATATTTTTGAGAATCATAAAAAAGATAAAATATACTTATTAACTACCAAACCTTACATAGATCTTTTTAAGAAAAACCCATTTATTACTGACACAATATTAGATAAAAGATTATCCAGATTTAATTTGATCTATTTATATTATTTAATGAGAACAATTAAAAAATTAGACTTTCAAAAAGTTTATGACTTTCAAAATTCATCAAGGACAAAATTTTATAAAAAAGTTCTTTTTCCAAAATCTAATTTGAATCAATGGTCAAGTTCTGAAACAACTTTACCTAAAGATAAAACTAAAGAAGAGTTTGATAAAAACCCAGTTCTTGATAGGTTTGAACATCAGCTAAAATCATCTGGACTTGCTACAAATAATACAATGTTCCCTGATTTTTCTTGGTCATGCTCAGATATAAAACATATTAAGCAAAAATATAATCTAGATAAATATATAGTTTTATTTCCATTTTGCTCACCACATTTGACTATTAAAAAATGGCCTTATTATAATGAACTAATAGATTTAATTGAAAATAAATTTGCTAATCAGTTTAAAGTTGTTATTGCTCCTGGACCATCTGAAATAAAAAATTCAAAGGAAATAAAAGCTACTTGTGTATTAAATAATGAAAAAGCACTAGATATATCTGAGTTATCCTCTTTAATTAAAGAAAGTTCCTTCGTAATTGCAAATGATACTGGGCCAGCACATATGGCAGCCCATTTAAATGCAAAAGGAATAACATTATTTGGTTCACATACAACAGCTCATAAAGTGAGCATTGAAAGAGAAAACTTCAAAGCCATACAAGTTTCCGACTTAAATAAATTAAGTGCAAATAAAGTTTTTGAAAAGTTTGAAGAAAAAATTAATTAAATATAAATTTTGTCTGCTAAACCGTAACAAAGAATTGCACTTAATACTGTAAGAACTCCAGGAGCGATTATTCCTTCAACTGAGGTTTTTTCATTTGTTCCCAAGTTTCCTTTTTTATGAGACCAAATGGCAAAAACAAATGCAGCAGCGTTTTGTAAGAAAATTAAATTAAAAAAAGCCCAAGTATTTTCTAATCCACCAGCTCTTATAAAGCCAACATAAATTGCCATTATTACAGATCCTACAAATATAGAACCAAAGAACCTTGTCATAATTGCTGCACCATCTCCCATACCGTATTGGTCAACAAATGCTTTAGTTGCGAATAAACATCTAAACGCATAAACAGCGTAAGCACCAAAATGTACTATGAAAATTATAAAATATATAATTCCATTAAATTTATCGATCATAATATTTATAATATCACAAGATTTTTAAATAATCTTTAACAATATTATTCCAATCAAATTTAGTTGAATAATCTTTAGCTTTTTTTCCCATTTCTACGTATGAATTATTTTTTAAAACTAAATCTATACTAGAATAAATTTCATCTAAACTATTACCATCACAAATAATTCCAGTTTCTTTATCTTTAATTGCATCTGATGCACCACCATCTATTCCGCCTATAGAAGGAATTCCATACTGTGCAGCTTCAACATAAGCAATTCCAAAGCCTTCAACTGATTTTTTATGAATAATTGATGGCATAACAAACAAATTAGACTTAGAAACCAATGCATTTTTTAAGTCTTGAGAAATGTTTTTTAAAAACAGAATATGATTTTCTAGTTTTAGCTCTTTAACTAATTTTTTTATGTTTGCTTCTTCCTCACCAAAACCAACACAAGTATAAACAATATTTGGATAAATTTCTTTTAAATTTCTTAAAGCCATGATTACTTTTTCATGATTTTTACGTTTATCAAGCCTTGAGACAGTTATTAATCTAGGATTTTTACCCTTAAGTAAATTTTCTGCCTCATTTAATATTTTTTTATCAAATGTATTCACAGGATATACACCAGGATTTATTACTTTAATTTTACTAGAAATTACTCCATTTTGTATAGCAAGATTTTTTGTAAATTCGGAATTAGCAATAACATAGTCAACATTATTTAAAACATTCAAAACTCTTTTATTGGATCTTGTACCTTTATCGTGATTAATTTCTTTTGAATGAATTAAACAAATTTTTTTTTTATTTGATTTAATTAATTCTAAACTTTTCCAATGATCGGCAATTATACATTCTACTTTGTTATTTTTTTTTATAAATTCATTAACCAAATATGCTTTTCTATATTTTCTTAACAATTTTGTTCCACCAATTCTTTCAACAGAAAATGAAACACTATTATCAATTTCCTTATGGTTTTCTTGATAATCAGCAAATACTTTTGTTAAATTATATTTTGAAATAGAGTTTGTTAGGCCCCACATTAAATTTTGCATTCCACCTAATTCTGGAGGAAAAGATCTTGTAACAACTAAATGCATTAATTGTTAAACCACTTTATATTGCAGCCCATACTTGGAATTTGCTCTTTTGGTCCGTTCCCAGTATCTGCAATTTGTTTCATTGCCATATATAAATCACCATCACCACTTCCAACAGGCTTTAAATCTTTCAATTCTCTTATTCTTCCTCGATATTGTAACTCTAAATTTTTATTATAACCAAAAAAATCTGGAGTACACACAGCGCCATAACTTTTTGCAATTTCTTGAGTTTCGTCAAAAAGATAAGGAAAATTAAAATTATGATTTTGAGAAAATTTAATCATGTTATCAAAAGAGTCTTCAGGGTAATTTTTTACATCATTGGAACAAATTGCTACAGATTTAATGCCGTTTGTTTCTAACTTCTTACAATCTTGAACAATATTTTCTATAACTGCTTTAACATAAGGGCAGTGATTGCATATAAACATTATCAATGTACCATTTTCACCTTTAATATCATTGAGTGAAATAACTTTATTTTCAGTTGAATTTAATTTGAAGTTTTCAGCTTTTTTTCCGAAATCGCATATTGGAGTTTTTGTTAATGCCATGTAAAGTATTATATAAAGTATGTTTTACGATTTGGAAAATAAAAAACCAAAAAATTCAGGCGAAAATTGGGTCGCACCAAATGCCACTGTAATTGGCGACGTTACATTAGAAATAAATACAAGTATTTGGTTTAATGCAACCCTAAGAGGAGATATTGAAAATATTTATGTTGGAGAGGGATCCAATGTTCAAGATGGAAGTGTTTTACACACTGATCCAGGATACCCATTAAAGATAGGAAAAAATGTTACAGTTGGTCATATGGTTATGCTTCATGGCTGCACAATTGGAGATAATAGTCTAATTGGAATAGGAGCTGTAATTCTTAACAATGCAAAGATCGGAAATAATTGTGTAATAGGTGCAAAATCTTTAATAACTGAAAATAAAGAAATTCCAGATAATTCTTTAGTTGTTGGATCGCCTGGTAGAGTTATTAGAAAGCTTACAGAAGATGAAATTAAAGCGGTTAAAGAAAATGCAATTCGCTATCAAGATAATTGGAAAAAATACTCTAAGTCTTTAATTGAATAAATAATTAATCCTAAAATTATTATAAAAAAAATTCCAAAAGCAATTTGTTCTAGTGATTTCTTTTTAACCTTAGTTTCTCCTCGCTTGTATTTTCTTATTTGAATTATGCCAAACCTCATAGCAAACATTCCAAAAATTATTAAGGATAAATAAAAAATAAATTTCACCATACTTAAGGGACTAACCAGTATTCTTTATTATTATCTATTTCAAATCTAGCTCTTCTATGACCTTTAGCTGCTAAATAAAGCCATTCGATAGTTTTTATTTTACATTGGATTACAGTAAAGTTTTTATAACCTTCTTCACTTTGCTCCATTGTAAATTCATAATTATCAAATTCAGGTTTTAATCCAGAAGTTGGAGTAGGAGACTCTGTTCCAGGTCCATTATTGACCAAATAACATTTTCTACTTATATGCCCTGTTTTTGACCAAGATTCTTTTGTTATTTCATTATTATGATTAATAGTGCATTCGACTTTCAATCTAACTTGAATTTTTTCTTCCTTATCATAAAAGAGCATAGAAGCATTTTTATTGTTTTTTAATTTAGGAATTTTACCAGATCTAATATCGCTGTGAAATTGAACTAGATTATTTGATTGATCAGATTTTCTAAGAACCACAATCCTTCCATCAAAATCTTTTTGGTCTCCACAAACAAATACAGGAATTCTAAATGTTGAGCTTCTGTTAGTCACAGCATCATCTAGCATAGACCAAATTTTTTTTTTGATTTCTTTAAAATCTTCGTAGTATGCTGGTTGCATACAGTTTTATTTCCTTAACCTTCTAATTAAACTCGATGTATCCCATCTATTTCCACCTAGTTTTTGAACATCACCATAATATTGGTCAACAATTTCAGTTATGGGTAACAAAGAATTATTTTTTTTTGCTTCATCAAGTGCAATTTTTAAATCTTTTCTCATCCAATCAACAGCAAATCCAAATTCAAACTTATCATCAATCATTGTTTTATATCTATTATCCATTTGCCATGATTGAGCTGCCCCTTTTGATATTACTTCAATAACATCTTCCATATTTAATCCGGCTTTTAAACCAAAATTAATACCTTCTGATAACGCTTGCACAAGACCACCAATGCAAATTTGATTAACCATTTTAGCTAATTGTCCATTGCCAGCTTTACCAAGTAATTTCATTTTTTTGCTGTAGCAATCAATTTTATCTTTAGCTTTATCAAAATCTTCTTGATCGCCACCAATCATTACAGTTAACGCTCCATTTTCTGCACCAGCTTGACCTCCTGATACTGGGGCATCTAGAGAACCAAAACCATTTTTTTTTGCGTAGTCATATATTTCTCTTGCTATTGTTGCCGATGCTGTTGTGTTGTCAATATAGACAGTTCCTTTTTTAATTGTTTTAAAAATTCCATTATCTCCAAAAGTTACTTCTTTTAGATCGTTATCATTACCAACGCATGTAAATATAAAATCTGCATTTTCAGCAGCCTTACTTGGTGTTTCTGCTTTAGAACCTTTGTATTCTGCTAACCACTTGTCAGCTTTAGATGTTGTACGATTATAAACAGTTACATTATGTCCAGCTTTTGATATATAACCAGCCATTGGATAACCCATGACACCAAGACCAATGAAAGCAACATTACAAGTCATAATAAATTATGTTTAAAAGTTTAAGTTTAAAAGTAATTATTTTTGGATTTATATTTACATTTTTTTCAAGTTTTGGACAGAGTTATTTTTTAGGATTATTTAACTCAAGTATTAGAAATGAACTATCCATCACTCATGGAGAATTTGGTACAATTTATGCCTCAGCTACTTTGCTAAGTAGCTTTTTTTTAATTTGGATAGGTAAAAAGATTGATGACATAAATATTTTTAAATTTGCATTTTTTGTTATTTTATTATTATCATTTTCATGTTTCTTTTTTTCTAAAATTTCTTCAGTAATAATTCTTTTTATTGCAATATTTCTTATGAGATTTTCTGGTCAAGGAATGATGTCTCATACTGCAACCACAACAATTTCTAGGTACTTTAGCAAATCAAGAGGTAAAGCGTTAAGCACAGGATGGTTTGGACTATCAGCTGCAGAATTTATTTTACCTGTATTAATAATATATCTTTTATCCATTTATGAATGGAAAAATATTTGGATATCGATTTCAATATTGGTAATAATTTTTCTACCAATTGTTTCTTATCTATTAGTTAAAAACCTTAATTTAGATTCAAGAGAAATTACGACTGATAGCAAATACAAAGATGAAAATATTAAACAATGGAAAAGAATAGAAGTTTTAAAAGATTATAGATTTTATATTATCGGAGCAAACATGTTAGCTATGCCCTGGATAGCTACAGGAGTTTTTGTTTACCAATCCTTTATACTGGAATCAAAAAATTGGGGTCCTTATATTATTGCTCAATCTTTCATGGCTTATTCAATACTTTCAGTTATCACTTTATTTTTATCAGGTTTTTTGATTGATAAATTTACTAGTAGAAAGTTACTGATTTATATGAACATTCCACTATTATTAGCTGCTGCTGTATTATTTTATTTTAATAATCCATTTTCATCATTTGTATTCTTAGGTTTAATAGGAATAACAAACGGCTTTGCCAATGTTTTAGGATCTTCAACTTGGGCTGAGATATATGGTGTTAAACACATAGGATCGATTAAAGCACTCACAACAGCGCTGATGGTTTTTGCAACCGCTTTTGGAACTGCTTTATTTGGTTTTTTGATAGATTTTGGTTTTTCAATTGAGCAAATATCTTTAGTTTCAGCTACATATATTTCTATTTCTTTAATTCTACTTTTTATTGTTAGGAATAAGCTAAACCCGACATTAATATAAAAATACCTTGATTTTATTAAATTTGAAGTATAGATAATCGTCATGGCAAGAGTAACCGTAGAAGACTGTATAGATAAAGTAGACAGCCCTTATGAATTAGTTTTGGTTGCAAAAGAAAGAGCTACACAACTTAATTCAGGTATTGAACCAACTGTAGATAGAGATAATGATAAAAATACAGTTATAGCGCTTAGAGAAATAGCTAATGAGAATATAAAAGTTTCAGATTTAGAAGTAAGTGCAGTTTACAAATTAAGAAAACACGTTGAACAAGTGGACGATACTTCCGAAGAAGATGAAGATATAGGTGATGATTTTGAAAACTTATATAAAGGCGAGATATCTAAAAGTGGAGCGCCAATACTACCTTCAAAAAGAGCTAGAAAAATTCCAGAAAAACTTCAAGTATCAAAAGAAGATTTGGATGAATTAAAAGGTTCAAGTAAACCTGAAACCATAGACGAACCTACAGAATCTGAACCATCAGATGTTTCATTAGAAGGTTTAAAAGAAGAAGAAGCTCAAGAAAACACTGATACAAAAGAAGATACTGAAGCTACAAATAGCTAAAAATATATTATAAAATCATACCATGAACAGAAAAGTTTGTGTTGCACCAATGATGGATTGTACAGACCGTCATGAACGTTTTTTCCTAAGATTAATAAGCAAAAATGTTTTGCTTTACACAGAAATGATTGTGTCTGAAGCGATAGACAGAGGAGACAAAAAAAAATTACTATCTTTTAATATAAAAGAAAAACCAGTTGCTCTTCAGTTAGGAGGGTCTTCTCCAAAATTATTAGCTAATGCATCCAAAATAGGTGAAGAGTTTGGGTATGATGAGATTAATTTAAATTTAGGCTGTCCAAGTAAAAAAGTTCAAAAAAATAAATTTGGAGCATGTTTAATTAAAGAACCAAATTTAGTTGCTGATTGTTTGAGCGAAATGCAATCAAAAACAAAGTTACCTGTTACTGTAAAAACTAGAATTGGTTATGATGATGTAGAAGATTATGAAAGTTTATTCAATTTTATTAAAATTTTAAAAGAGACAGGAGTTAAAACTTTTGTAATACATTCGAGAAAAGCAATGCTTGGAAAATTTACTCCTAAACAAAATTTAAATATTCCACCATTAAAATATGAAATGGTATACAAACTTAAAGAAGATTTTAAAGATTTAGAAATTATAATAAATGGAGGAATTACATCCACTGATCAGATTAAAAATCATTTAAAAAAAGTAGACGGTGTTATGATTGGTAGATCTGTATACCACTCACCATATCTTTTAGCTGAAATTGAAAAAGAAATATTTAAAAATGAAGATGTTTTTTCTAGACAAGAAATAATACAAAATCTAATTCCATATGTAAAAAATGAAATAAAAAATGGAACAAGATTGAATCAAATAATGAGACATACAATTGGCCTTTTTCATGGCCAGACAGGATCAGCTTTTTGGAGAAGATATTTAAGTGAAAATATGTGTGTAAGAGATGCTGATGTAAAAAAAATAGATCATATAATGGATAAAATATCATTTAATCAATTGAATAGAACCGTAGGTTAAATTGGATATAAATTTTTTTTCTAATCAATATTTTATTTTTGCTGTTTTAATGATTTTTGCTGCTTTGCCAGCAGGTTTCCTAGCTGGACTTTTTGGAATTGGAGGCGGTTTAGTTTCTGTTCCAGTACTTTATTATGTTTTTGGGGCCGCAGGATTTAATGATAATTATCTTATGCACATTGCTGTGGGTACTTCTTTTTCAATAATTGTGCCAACATCTATATCTTCTGTACTTACTCATAATAAATTTGGAGCAGTTGATTTTAATGTAGTAAAAAGTTTTGGTTTGTTTGTAGTTATAGGTGTTATATTTGGAGCGCTTTTTGCTTCAACACTTAAAACACAACAATTAGTTCTATTTTTTTCTGTAATAATATTTTTTTTAGGCCTCTATTTAATTTTTTTAAAAAATAACGAAATTGAGTCATTTTCTGAATTTAAACTTCAATACAAAATTATTTTTGGTTTAATTACAGGCTTTATATCTGGACAAATGGGTTTAGGAGGTGCTGTAATGAATGTCCCAGTTTTAAAATTCTTTGGGTACAACATTAATAGAGCTATTGGAAGTGCTGCGGCCATTGGTTTTTTAATATCTATAACAGGTGTAATTGGATTTCTACTAATTGGTGGTTATAAGGGAGCAGATGAGCCATTAACAATTGGTTTTATTAATATACCAGCATTATTTATATTTGCTCCGATAACTATTTTTATGGCAAAGATTGGAGCAAAAACAGTTCATAACGTCGATAAAAAAATAATTACAAGATTGTTTGGGTTATTAAATGTAATTGTTTCAATTATTTTGTTTTTTGAATATTTAAATTATTAAATTTTTTGATCGTATTCACCAATTTTTTTAGTTTTTTGTAATAGATTATCTATAAAGTAAAATATTTCTTTTTTTCTTTTATCAGATGTAGGACTTTCAGTTACAACAACTAAAGAAGGCTTATTTGATGAAGCTCTAATTAAACCCCAAGATCCATCTTCAAATGAAAACCTAACACCATTTACAGTAAGTATTTCAGTAATTATTTGTCCATCAATTTTGGTTTTTTCTTCTTTTATTTTATTAATTTTTACAACTATATCTTTAACAACTTGGTATTTTTCTTCATCTTTGCAAAAAGGAGCCATTGTAGGGGTTTGGTATGTTTTAGGTAATTCATTAACAATTTCATTCATACTTTTATTTTGGTTATTTAACAAGTGACAAACTTGAATTGCTGAATTAATTCCATCATCATAGCCATATCCTAGCGGTTGATTAAAAAAGAAATGACCACTTTTTTCAAATCCAGCTAAAGCATTTTCAATATTAACTTTTCTTTTAATATGTGAATGTCCGGTTTTCCAATATATTGTTTCACATTTATTTTCTAAAAGAATTTTGTCTTTTGAATAAAGACCAGTTGATTTTACATCAACTATAAATTTACTTTCTTTATTTTTAAAAGATAAATTCCTAGCAATTAACAATCCAATTTTATCTGAGAATATTTCATTTCCTTTATTATCAATTACACCTACACGATCTCCATCACCATCAAATCCAAAACCTATATCTGCATTACTATTTTTTACAGTTTGGCTGATAGCATGAAGCATTTTTAAATCTTCAGGATTTGGGTTGTATTTTGGAAAAGTATAATCTAAATTACAATCTAGTTCTATTACCTCACAACCAATTCCTCTTAATATATCGGGTGCAAATACTCCTGCCGTTCCATTTCCACAAGCAACAACAGCTTTAATTTTTTTGTTAATTTTATTTTTTTTTATTAAATCATCTTTATATATTTGTTGAAATCCATCTATAATTTTTTCACTTCCTTTACCTTCACAAAAATTTTCATTTAGTGTTATATTTTTCAATTCTTCCATTTCTTCAGGTGCATGAGTTAATCCTTTTTTGATACCCATTTTAACTCCAGTCCAACCATTTTCATTATGACTAGCTGTAACCATTGCAACAGCATCAGCATTTAAATTAAATTGAGCAAAATATACGGTTGGTGACAATGACAATCCTATGTCTTCTATGTTGCATCCTGTAGAAATTAATCCTTTTTTTAACGCAGATTTTATTTCTTCACTATATGATCTATAATCGTGTCCTACTACAACTCTTGGGTTTTTCTTTTTAGTATTTTTTATTATTTGTGTTCCCAGACCCTTGCCTAAATTTTCTAGACCAAATAAGTTTATATCTTTTTTGTACAACCATCTGGCGTCATACTCTCTAAAACCACTCGAATTTATTTTTATATTGGCCTTCATTTATTTGTTTTTATAGTTTTTTATCTATTTATTTAGTTAATTTTTTGATTGATTATTTATTTTAATGTTCTATAAATGTTCTGTTGATTTAGATGTTTATATAGTATAATTAACATTATTACACACAACATATAGTTGTTTTTTAATAAAAACGTAAAAAAGGGAGCATGAATAAGGTTTTATCACAAGCAATTAGAAAAGCTGTCTCTGAATATAACCCAAAAAGCATTGAAAATACTGCTGATAAAAGGCCAGATTTATTTTCTTTAAGCAATGAAACTGAGCTTTTTCAAAATGATAGAGGCATAACAATTAAAATTGACAGATCGAGAGACAACAAACTTACTGAATTTGGAAAAGCAACTTTAAGCGATAGATATTTGGGGGCAAATGAATCTTTTCAAGATTTGTTTGCTAGAGTTGCAAGCCATTATGCAGACAATAACTTACACGCACAAAGAATTTATAATTACATTAGCAATTTATGGTTTATGCCAGCAACACCAGTTTTATCAAATGGTGGAACCAAAAGAGGTTTACCTATTTCTTGTTTTTTAAATGAAGCAAGTGATAGCTTAGATGGAATTTTAGATCTATGGAGTGAGAATGTTTGGCTTGCTGCTAGAGGAGGTGGAATTGGTAGCTACTGGGGAAACTTAAGATCTATCGGTGAGAAAATTGGAAGAGTAGGAAAAACATCTGGGATTATTCCTTTTATTAAAGTTATGGATTCTTTAACAATGGCAATAAGCCAAGGTTCTTTAAGAAGAGGTTCTGCTGCATGTTATATTCCAATTGATCATCCTGAAATTGAAGAATTTATAGAAATGAGAAGACCAACAGGCGGAGATCCAAATAGAAAGGCTTTAAATTTACATCATGGTGTTTTGATATCAGATGCGTTTATGAGAGCAGTAGAAACAGATGATCAATGGGCTTTAAAAAGCCCAAAAGATGGTGTTGTTCAATCTACCGTTTCAGCACGAAATTTATGGATTAGATTATTAACAGCGAGAATAGAAACTGGAGAACCTTACATGATTTTTATAGACACTGTTAATAGGTTAATACCTCAACATCATAAACTAGCTGGGCTAAATGTAAAAACGTCAAACCTTTGTAGTGAAATTACACTTCCTACTGGAATAGACAAAGACGGTAAAGATCGTACAGCTGTATGCTGTTTATCTTCATTAAATATTGAAAAATATGATGAGTGGGAAAACGATGAAAATTTTATTGGAGACGTAATGAGATTTTTAGATAATGTTTTGACTGATTTTATAGAAAATGCTCCTGGACAATTTAGTGATGCAACTTATTCAGCCATGAGAGAAAGAAGTGTTGGGTTAGGTGTTATGGGTTTACATTCTTATTTCCAGAAGAAAAATATTCCACTCGAGTCAGTGATGAGCAAAGTTTGGAATAATAAAATATTCAAAAAAATTCAAGAGAAAGTAGATGATTCATCCAAAAAACTAGCTGAAGAAAGAGGAGCGTGCCCTGATGCAGCAGATTATGGTATTAATGAAAGATTTTCCAATAAAACAGCGATTGCACCAACAGCATCAATATCGATAATTTGTGGTGGAACTTCGCCAGGTGTAGAACCTATTGCTGCCAATAGCTACACTCATAAAACTTTATCTGGTTCATTCAATGTTAGAAACAAACATCTAGAAAAAGTTTTAGAAAAATATAATAAAAATACAGATGAAATTTGGTCAAGCATAACAACTAATCAGGGTTCGGTCATGCATTTAGATTTTTTAACAAAAGAAGAAAAAGATGTTTTCAAGACAGCTTTTGAACTGAATCAAAAGTGGATAGTAGAACTTGGTGCAGATAGAACGCCTTATATTTCGCAAGCTCAATCTATAAATCTATTTTTACCAGCCGATGTTCATAAAAAAGAATTACACGAAATACATTTTCAGGCATGGAAAAAAGGTTTAAAAAGCCTTTATTATTGTAGATCTAAATCTATTCAGAGAGCTGAAAATATCAATAGTGGCTCTTCTACTGACGTAGATTCAAACGTCTATCAAAATAAAGAAAACCAAGATCCCGAATATGAAGAGTGTTTATCATGCCAATAGAGAAATTAAAAAAAGTCGAGATAATTCAAAATGAACCTAAAAAAATGGGGCTTCTAATAGGCAACCCTGTTTATAAACCATTCAGATACCCTTGGTGTTATGATGCTTGGTTAACACAACAGAGAATTCATTGGCTACCAGAAGAAGTACCCTTAGGTGATGATGTAAGAGATTGGCAAAAAAATTTAAAACCGGAAGAAAAAAATTTATTAACTCAAATATTTAGATTTTTTACTCAAGCAGATGTTGAGGTGAGCAACTGTTATATAAGACATTATATGAATGTTTTTAAACCTACCGAAGTTTTAATGATGATGTCATCATTTGCAGCTATGGAAACTGTTCATATTGCAGCATACTCTCATTTACTAGACACTATTGGAATGCCAGAAGCAGAATATTCAGCTTTTTTAAAATATAAAGAAATGAAAGATAAGTATGATTATATGCAAGGCTTTGATGTGAAGTCACATCATGACATTGCTAAAACAATTGCAGTTTTTAGTGCATTCACAGAAGGCCTTCAGTTGTTTGCAAGTTTTGCAATTTTATTAAACTTTCCAAGACAAAATAAAATGAAAGGTATGGGACAAATAGTAACTTGGTCTGTTAGAGATGAAACACTTCATTGTAACTCGATGATTAAACTTTTTAAAACTTTTGTTAACGAGCAACCTGAAATATGGACACCACAACTAAAAAAAGAAATTTATGAAGCTTGCAGAACAATAATTTCACACGAAGATGCATTTATTGATTTAGCTTTCCAACAAGGGCCAATCGAAGGTCTTACTGCTCAAGAAATTAAAGATTATATTAGATGGATAGGTAACAGAAGACTTATTCAACTTGGCTTGGAACCAATTTATAAAGTTGATAAAAATCCTCTAACATGGCTTGATACAATGCTTAATGCAGTTGAACACATGAACTTTTTTGAGGGTCGTGCAACTGAATATTCAAAAGCTTCGACTAGAGGAACTTGGGCAGAAGCATTTAGCTAAATTTTGAAATACAAAAAATATTTTAGAAAAACTAGTATTAAAAAAAAAGTAATTGGAAACCTTTTTTTAGAAGAAATTCAAAAAAAAAACCCAAAAAAATTTTTAGAAATTGGAATATTTCATGGTGTTACTGCAAGAAATGTGTGTGATTTGATGTATAAAAATCATGGATTTGAATTTCAGTATACTGGAATAGATATTTTTGATGAAGGCGTTGAAGTAAAAAATGAAGTTGTACCATCTTATAAATTTAACAATCCATTAAAGACTATTTACTTTAAGTATTTCAAAAGATTAAACCCATACAGCGTTAAAGCTGTGGAAGATTTATTAAAGAAATATAAAAAAAATATTAACATTATAAAAGGAAATACAAATACAGTTTTAAAAGATTTAAATTTATCTGATGTAGATTATATATTTATAGATGGTGGTCACGATTACAACACTGTTAAAAATGACCTTGAGTGTAGTAAAAAATTCTTGTCAAAAGATGGCGTTATTTTATGTGATGACTACGATTTAACCTATGCTCCTGGTGTTAAAAAAGCTATAGATGAGTTTGTTGCTGCAAATAATTGCAAACATCAGATAATACTAGAAAGGTTTGCTAAGATAGAGTTTTAAATTATCTTTGATTTAACAGCATTACTTTACGATGCTTTGCACCACTATATTTAGAAAGAGGTCTAATTAATTTATTTGCTGCATGTTGTTCCATAATATGAGCCGACCAACCAGTAATTCTTGAAATAACAAAAATTGGTGTAAAAATATCTGTGTCAAAGCCCATTAAATGATAAGTGGGACCCGTCGGATAATCAACATTAGGATGAATGTTTTTTCTATTAATCATAACATTTTTAACTATTTCGTAAATTTTGATAAATTTTTTATCTTTTTTAATTTTAGAAACTTTTTTAAAATATTTTTCCATTGTAGGGACTCTTGAATCGCCTTTTTTATAAACCCTATGTCCAAAACCCATTACAACTTCTTTTTTATCAAGAGCATTATTAATCCAATTAAAAGCTTTTTCAGGTTTTTTAATTTTGCTCATCATATGCATAACTTCTTCATTTGCACCTCCATGCAAAGGACCTTTTAAACTTGCTATAGCGCCTGTAATAGCGCCATGTATATCTGATAAACTGCTAGTAATTGTTCTTGCGGTGAAGGTTGAAACATTAAAACTATGCTCAGCATAAAGAATTAAAGAAACATCAAATGCTTTTATAATTTCTTTTTCAGGAACTTTGCCAAAACACATATTAAAAAAATTTTCAGAAAAAGATAAATTTTTTTTTGGATGTATAATTTTTTTACCTTTTCTACTTCTAAAAAAAGCTGCTAGAGCCGTTGGAGTTTTTGAAAATATCCTTATAGCTTTTCTCATATTTGCTTTAGGAGAATTATCTTTAGTATCTTTATCTTCCAAAGCCATCAAGCTAACAGCAGTTCTAACAACATCCATTGGATGTGCTTTTTTTGGCATTTTTTGAATATCGTTTAAAACTTGTTTTGAAAGTTTTCTATTTAATCTTTCATCTTTAATAAATTTCTTTAATTGTTTTTTGTTTGGAAGCTCTCCATTTAGAACAAGATAAGCAACCTCTTCAAAGTTACATTTTTCACACAAATCTTGAACTGCATAGCCTCTATAAGTTAATGAATTTATATCAGGCATTACTTGAGAAACGTTTGTTTCGTCAACAACAATTCCTAGCAAACCTTTTTTTATATCATCACTCATTATTCATGTCCTTCTGTATTAAAGTTGTAAATTTTCTCATCTAGAGAGTTGTATTTTTCATAATCAACTAAATCATACAGTCTTTTTCTAGTTTGCATTTTATCAATAATATTGTTTTGGTGTCCATCTGCAAAAATAGCACGCAATCCATCTTCTACACTTTTCATTGCTAATCGTTGTGTTGTGACAGGATAAATTACAATGTTATACCCAAGATTTTCTAAATCTTTGTAATTTAAAATCTTTGACTTTCCAAATTCAGTCATGTTTGCTAATAAGTGGCAATCTAGAGATTTTCTTACTATTTCAAATTCATTTTCATCTTTTAGAGCTTCTGGAAAAATAATTTCTGCACCTGAGTCAATATAAGCTTTACATCTATCAATCATTTTATCGATACCTTCTACACTATTAGCATCAGAACGAGCTATTATTTTAAAGTTTTTATCTTTTCGTGCTTTTACACATTTCTTAATTTTTTTTTCCATTTCTTTTTTATCAATTAATTCTTTGTTATCTAAGTGACCACATCTCTTTCTTTCTACCTGGTCTTCTATATGCACACTTGAGATTCCAAATTTTTCAAATCTTTCTATTGTTTCTTCGCAGTCTTTAAAACCGGTATCTATATCAACGACAGTTGGAAGATTTGTAACTCTAGCTATTTGTTTTGATCTATTGCTCACATCTTCTAATGTTGTTAACCCTATATCAGGATATCCAAGATCATTAGACATTACACCTCCAGAAACGTAGATCGCATCATAGCCAATTTCTTCTATAAGTTTTGCAGTTAGAGGATTGTATGCGCCTGGTATTCTTAATATTTTATTTGAATTTAATTTTTTATTAAAATCTATTCTTTTATCTTCAGGTTTTTTATCAACGAAATGCATTAAAAAATTCCAATTTTTTTATTTTTCTTTAACTTATTTTTTTGAACTTCTAAATTTAATTTGTATAGTTCTCCAGATTTTAATTTTTTTAAGTTTTGAACAGCTTTTAAAAATCTAAAACTCTCTTTTTTTGAAATAATATTATTTGTTAGTGTATTAAATTTTTTAATATAATTTTTTCTTTTAAATGGTCTTGAACCGTAAGGATGTGCATCTGCTCTATTAAGTTGCTCGTAAATTTTTTGTCCATTATTCATTGTAACTACTACTTTAGCTCCAAATGATTTATTTTTTGGATTAGGATCATGATATTTTTTAGTCCATTTTTTATTTTCATAGGTTTTAATTGAATTCCAAATTTTAATAGTGCTTTTTTTATTTGATCTAGTTTTGCTATATGATTTTATGTGATGCCAATCTGCATCTTCGAGCGCTACAGCAAAAATATACATTATTGAGTGATCCAGAGTTTCTCTGCTAGCATTTGGATTCATTTTTTGAGGATCATTTGCACCAGTTCCAATAACATTATGTGTGTGATGACTAGTATATATGTCTATTTTTTTTATTTTTTTTAAATCAATAATTTTTTTATTAATTTTTTTTGCTATATCTATTAATGCTTGTGCTTGGTATTCAGCAGAATATTCTTTTGTGTAAGTTTCTAATATTGCTTTTTTTTCTTCTTTTTTTTTGGGTAGAGGTATTTTGTATAACGCTTTTTTTCCATCTAGTATTCTAGCTATAACACTATCTTCACCTTCATAGATTGGACTGGGAGAACCTTCACCTCTCATAGCACGGTCAACGGCTTCTATAGCAAGTTTGCCAGCATGAGCAGGCGCATAAGCTTTCCAACTTGAAATCTCACCTTTTCTTGATTGCCTTGTTGAAATCGTTGTATGTAAAGATTGTTGAATCGCTTGGTAAATCACTTCTGTATTTAACTTCAACATAGCACCAATTCCACCAGCAACACTTGGTCCCAAATGAGCTATATGGTCAACCTTGTGTTTATGTAAACAAATTCCTTTTACCAAATTAACTTGGATTTCATATGCTGTAATTATTCCTTTTAAAAGGTCTATACCATTTATTCTTTTTTGTTGTGCAACTGCTAGTAATGGAGGAATATTATCTCCAGGATGGCTATAATCAGCAGCTAAAAAAGTATCGTGAAAATCTAACTCTCGAACAGCTGTTCCATTTGTCCATGCAGCCCATTCGCAATCAAATTTTTTTTTATAATTTAAACCAAAAATATTTGCACCATTTTTCCTAGGATGTTTTAAAGCCATTTCCCTTGAAGCAATTACCGATTTTCTATTTAGAGATGCAGTAGCAACAGAAGCATTATCTATAATTCTGTTTATAGCCATTTCAACTGAGTGTTTGTTTAACTTTGCATTATCGCTTGAAATTTCAGCAATCTTCCAGGCAAGCTGCTTTTTTTTAGGCAATTTTGTTTTTGAAGGGTAAACTCTTACTTTATGTAAAATCAAAACTTCTCCTTAATTTTTTGATAATAGTAATAATAAATTATTTTTGTATTACAATCAAAATGGAAGTAATCAAAAGTAAAAAAGCAAGGAAATACTCTATTAAAGCTTTTATTTTATTATTCTTTACAAAATTTCGTATACCAGAACCAAAAGCTGCCCAGGGAGATATTGATATTGGACATACTACTAAAGCAACAGTTGCTATAAAGATTATTGATAAAATCAAATTTCCTTCATTGGGTAAGAAACCTGATGCTGCCATACTAGAAATTGTCCATGCTTTAGGATTAACAATTTGAAATAAAGCTGCTTCGTAAAATTTTAGAGGTTTTGAGTTGTCTTGTTTAATTTTACTAAATGAGCCAATAATTTTATAACCAAGATACAATAAATATATTGCACAAATTATTTTTAAAATATCTTGAATTTGTGGAAATATTTGAAATATTTTTCCCAAACCAAAGCAAACTAAAATTAATTGAGTGATATGACCGATTGTAATTCCTGACATATGAGGGATAGTTTTTAAAAAACCAAATTTTAAACCTGAAGCAAGTACCATTGCATTGTTAGGTCCAGGAGTTACGTACATAACAAAATAAAAACTAACTAGTGCTATAAAAAGATTTAAATCAATCATCTAAGTAATTGATAATTATTTTATTAATATTGGTAAAATCTTTAATCAAATGGTCATGATAAATTTGATTTGTATTTTTATCTGTATAGCCACCTTCTAAAAGTATCATTGGAACGCCAGCCGATTTAGCAGTATCTGCGTCATTTTCACTATCACCAATCATTAAACTTTTTTTTACGTTGCCATTCATAATTTCAATTATACTTGTAAGATGACGTGGATCTGGTTTGCAATATTCAAAAGTATTTCTACCTGCGACATATTCAAAAAAATCATAAATATTTATTTTTTTTAATAAATCTACAGCTAAATGTTCTTGTTTATTAGTGCATACACCCATAGATATATTTTTTGATTTTGCCCATTTTAAAAATTCATAAACACCATTTATAAGTTTGCTTTTTACAATAATATTTTTTCCGTAGTAATTAATAAATTCTTTTACCATTTCATCTTTAATCTTTTTGTCTTCTATTGAAGTAAATTCTTTTTTTGCAGATTCCCAAATAGATCTTCCAATCATTACAGCGGCACCTTTGCCAGCTAAGTTTTTTATTTCATCAAGATTTTTAGAAAAAAAACCGAATTTTTTCATTACGTGGTTATGTGCACTTAGAAGATCAGGTGCCGTATCTACTAAAGTTCCATCAAGATCAAATATTATCGTTAGTTTTTGAGTCATTTAAAAGTATTAATAAGAAATAATTTGTGAATTAAAGAACATAATTAGTCAACTATAAGAAATGTTATTAAATGAAACAAACAAATTTACAAGATAATTTAAGAAAAAAATTTATGAAAAAAGGAGTTAAGATGATAGCTCCAAATACTGTTTTTTTTTCAAGAGATACTATAATAGGAAAAAACGTTACAATAGATCCTTATGTAGTAATTAAAGATAAAGTAAGAATTCAAAACAATGTTAAAATTTTTTCTTTTTCACACTTAGAAAATGCAAATATTGAAAATAATGTAACCATAGGACCTTACGCAAGGATACGACCTGGTACTAAATTAAAATCAGGTTCAAAAATTGGAAACTTTGTAGAAGTTAAAAAAAGCACAATAGGAAAAAAATCAAAAGTTAATCATTTGTCATATATTGGAGATTCTACCTTAGGTAAAAATGTAAATATTGGAGCTGGGACAATCACATGTAATTATGATGGAATTAAAAAAAGCAAAACAAATATCAAAGACAAAGTTTTTATTGGTTCTAACTCATCTTTAGTGGCACCTGTAACTATAAACGAAAGAAGTGTTGTAGGAGCTGGATCTGTTATAACAAAAAATGTTAGAAAAAAATCTTTAGTTTTAACAAGATCGTCTCAAGTGGAAATTAAAAATTATAAAAGAAAATAAAAATGTGTGGAATAGTAGGAATAGTTAGTAATAAATCTGTGTCATCAAGTATAGTTGGTGCATTAAAAAAATTAGAATACCGAGGATATGATTCCGCTGGCATTTCTACTATTACCAAAGGTGAAATTAATGAACAAAAATGTTCCGGAAGAGTTGATAATTTAGAAAAAATTCTATTTGAAAATCCTTCCACTGGTGATTTGGGAATAGGTCATGTTAGATGGGCAACACACGGAATTCCAAACCAAGTTAACGCTCACCCTCATTCTTCCGAAGTTGTATCAGTTGTGCATAATGGGATTATTGAAAATTCTGATAAATTAAGAAAAGAATATTTAAAAAAAGGTTATTCTTTTAAATCTCAAACAGATACTGAAGTTATAACTGTAATGCTGACTGATTTTTTGAAATCAGAAAATTTAATTAATTGTATCCATAAAACTTTAGAAAAACTGGAAGGAAGTTTTGCTTTGGGTGTAATTTTTAAAGATTTTAATAATGTTGTAGTTGGAGCAAGAAGAGGTAGTCCTCTAGCAGTAGGATATGGTCATAATGAAAATTTTATAGGTTCTGATTCTTATGCACTTAAAACAATGACAAATAAAATTTCATATTTAGATGACGGAGATTTTTGCTTACTTTATAAGGAAAAAGTAGAATTTTATAATTCAGAGAAAAATAAAATTAATAAAGAAATTTTTGAACTTTCAAATGAAGATAATATTGCTGACAAAGGTGATTTTAAGGATTTTATGTCAAAAGAAATCGACGAACAATCCGTTACAACAAAAAAATGTATTAATGAATATCTAGATAAATCTCGAAATGAAATAAATATTTATAATTTACCAATTGACCCTAAAAAAATTAATAAAATTAGACTTATTGCATGTGGAACTGCCTACCATTCGTGTTTAATGACAAAATATTGGATAGAAGAATTTACATCCCTGGATGTCGAGGCAGATATAGCTTCCGAATTTAGATACAGAAATGTAAAATTAAATCCAAATGATCTGTATATTTTTGTATCACAATCAGGTGAAACTGCCGATACTTACGCTGCATTAGAAAAGTGTAAAAAAAACAATATTAAATCATGCGGTATAGTAAATGTTGTGGAAAGTTCTATTGCAAGATCAGCTGATTTTGTATTACCTATTCATGCTGGACCTGAAATAGGAGTTGCTTCTACTAAAGCATTTTTAGGACAAATGCTTGTACTTTACTTGTTAACATTAAAAATAGCTAAAGATAGAAGTGATATCAATTTAGATGAATATAAAAAATTAGTATTAGACCTAAAAAAATTACCTGATTACATTAAACAAACGCTTTCTAAACAAAATGATATACAGGTTATTGCTAGAGATTTTATAAATGCAAAAGGAACTATGTATTTAGGAAGAGGCTACTCGTATCCTATCGCATTGGAAGGTGCCCTTAAATTAAAAGAATTATCTTATATACATGCGGAAGGTTATGCCGCTGGAGAGATGAAACACGGACCACTTGCATTAATAGAAGATGGAATGCCAGTAATTGTTCTTTCACCAAAAGATAGATATTTCGAAAAAACCATATCCAATATGCAAGAAGTTATAGCTAGAGGTGGAAAAGTGATAATGATTACAGATGATGAATCTGAAACTATGAATGAAAATATTAGATTTAAATTCAAAATACCCAAAACAAACTCTACACTTAATTCTTTTCTTCTTACTATTCCTATACAATTTTTAGCTTATCACGTCGCATTATTAAAAAATTGTGATATCGATAAACCTAGAAACTTAGCAAAATCAGTAACTGTTGAGTAAATAACCTTTAGTAAAAAATAAATTTACTTTTATAATATCTAATCTATATATACATCTTAGAGTTGTATTATGAAAAAGTGGAAATTAAATAGTTGGAGAAACTATCCTGTAAAACACATACCTAAATATGTGAATGAAAAAGAATTAAACATGGTTCTTGGAAAGATTAAAAACTTTCCTCCCTTAGTCTTTGCAGGAGAAACCAGACACCTAAAAGAACAACTTGCAGATGTTGCAGACGGCAAAGCCTTTTTATTGCAAGGAGGAGATTGCGCTGAAAGTTTTGCAGAATTTAATCCTGATAAAATAAGAGATTATTTTAAAGTTATTTTACAAATGTCTTTAGTGTTAACTTACTCTGCATCATTACCTGTGGTTAAATTAGGAAGGATAGCAGGTCAATTTTCTAAACCAAGAAGCTCGCCAACTGAAAAACAAGGAAATAAAGAATTACCAAGTTACTTAGGTGACAATATAAATGGAATAGAATTTACTGAAAAAGCTAGAAGACCAGATCCAAAAAGATTATTCAAAGCATATTCGCAAGCAGCATCGACTTTGAATTTATTAAGAGCCTTTTGCCATGGTGGATTTGCAGATCTTAAAAAAGTTCACCTATGGAATTTGGGTTATATTAAAAAAAGCCCACAAGCAAAAAAATTTAAAGAATTAGAAGATAAAATTGCTGACGCTTTAGCATTTATGGATGCATGTGGAATAAATTCAGATTTTAACAGAAGACTTAAGACAGTAAATTTTTGGACATCCCATGAAGCATTACTATTACCTTTTGAAGAAAGCATGACAAGAGTTGATTCTACTACTGGTGAATATCACGATACATCAGCCCATTTTGTTTGGATAGGGGATAGAACTAGACAGTTAGATGGTGGTCACGTTGAGTTTTGTAGAGGTTTAGAAAATCCAATAGGAATTAAATGTGGTCCGACTTCCAAACCAGATGAAATTGTAAAAATAATTAATACTTTAAATCCAAATAATGAAAAAGGAAAAATTACATTAATTTCTAGATTTGGACATCAAAATGTAGAAAAATTTTTACCAAAATTGATTAGATCAATTAAGAAAGAAGGTTTAAATGTAATTTGGTCATGCGACCCAATGCATGGAAATACAATTAAATCAGCAACTGGTTTTAAAACAAGACCTTTTAACAGTGTACTTAGTGAGGTCAAAAATGTTTTTGCAGTTCATCAGAGCGAGGGATCTTATGCTGGTGGATTACACATTGAAATGACAGGTCAAGATGTTACAGAATGTACGGGAGGAGCTCAAAAAATTTCTGATCGTGATTTATCTAGCAGATATCATACTCATTGTGACCCTAGATTGAATGCAAACCAAGCTTTAGAATTAGCCTTTTTAATTTCTGATGAAATTAAAAAGAATTCCATTTATGCAAGAAGTGGAATTAGAGCGGCTTCTTAAGCGTTTATAAAAGAAATCCTTTAACGTATATTTGAATTATGGAAGTAACTAAAAAAATTGTTTTTATAAAAGATTGGATATTGAATTATGTAAATTCAATGCCAAAAAAAGCAGAATCATTAGTTATAGGAATATCTGGTGGAATAGATTCTTCAGTAACAAGCACATTATGTGCAATGACAGGAATAAAAACAATTGTTTTAAGCATGCCAATTAAACAAAAAGATATACAACATAATTTAAGTTTAAAACATCAAGACTGGCTAAAAAAAAATTATAACAATGTCGAATCTCATATTATTGAACTAGACAAATTGTTTAGTGAATTTAAATCATCATTATCTAATTTTGATAACGATCATGGTATGGCAAATTCAAGAGCCAGACTAAGAATGACAACCTTGTATCAAGTAGCATCATCTAATAATGGAATAGTTGTTGGGACTGGAAATAAAATCGAAGACTTTGGTGTTGGTTTTTATACAAAATATGGAGATGGTGGTGTTGATATATCACCAATTGCTGATTGTAATAAATCTGAAGTTTGGGAACTAGGAAAAGAATTAAATTTATTAAAAGAAATTATCGATGCGCCTCCTACTGATGGATTATGGGATGATGGAAGAACTGATGAAAGTCAATTAGGTTTAACATATAAAGAACTTGAAGAAGCGATGGAAAATGAGAAATCTATTAATAGAGATAAATATTTAAAAATCAGAAAAACAAGTTTGCACAAAATGCAACAAATACCAGTTTGTAAAATTCCAAAATAATTATGAATAAAGATATTTTTCTATCAAATAGTTTGGGCAACAAAAAAGAAAAATTTGTTCCAATAAATAAAGATAACCTTGGTATGTATGTTTGTGGTCCCACAGTTTATGACGACCCCCACATAGGAAACGCAAGACCATTAGTAGTATTCGATATTCTATTTAGAGTTTTAAAATGTAAGTTTGGTGAAAAGAAAGTTACTTATGTTAGAAATATTACTGATATTGATGATAAAATTATTCTATCTTCTGTTGAAAAGAAAATTTCAACTAAAGAACTAACAGATAAAATTACAAAAAACTTTCATGAAGATTGTGTTTATTTAGGTTGTCAAAAACCTACATTTGAACCTAAAGCTACAGAGAATATACCTTTGATGATCGAAATGATTAATCAATTAATTGATAATGGTTATGCATATTTAAAAAATGATCATGTTTATTTTGAAGTTAAAAAGTTCAAAGATTATGGAAAATTATCTAATAAAAATATTGATGAACTTATCGCAGGCTCTAGAGTTGAAGTTTCGGAAAATAAAAAAAATCCTGAAGATTTTGTTTTATGGAAACCTTCAAAAAAAGAAGAACCTTTTTGGGAATCACCTTGGGGCAAGGGTAGACCTGGATGGCATTTAGAATGTTCGGTAATGTCAAAAAAATATTTAGGAAATAAATTTGATATACATGGTGGAGGAAGAGATTTAATTTTTCCTCATCACGAGAATGAAATTGCTCAATCAAGATGCGCTAATCAAAATGAAGTATTCGCAAACTATTGGGTTCATAATGGTTTTATAACAATGTCAAATGAAAAAATGGCAAAATCACAAGGCAATATTTTAAAAATAAATGAATTCAAAAAAAATATAAATGGGCAAGTATTAAGGTTAGCACTTATGAGCGCTCATTATAAACAACCACTAGACTGGAACGACAAATTAATCAATCAATGTCAAAACACTTTAAACAAATGGTACGAAAATTTTATAGAGATAAAAAAACAAGTTTTAATTCCTGAAGATTTTTTAAAACCACTTTATGATGATTTAAATACACCTGGTTATATTGCGAACTTACATATGTTATTTGATAAATCTTTAAAGGGAGATTTAAAAGATAAAGAAGTTTTTGTTTCGGCGTGTAACTTTATTGGTTTACTGACAGATACTAAAAAAGAATGGCTAGATAGTAAAAAAAGTAAATCCCTCATATCTGAAAAGGAAATATTATTAAAAATAAGTCAAAGAAATAAGGCCAGGGAAGACAAAAATTATAAATTAGCAGACGACATAAGAAAGGAATTGTTAAACAAAGGTGTTTTAATAGAAGACACTGATGGTAGAACTACTTGGAAGTTGAAATGAGCAAAGAAAAAATATTTATATTTGATACTACATTGAGAGATGGAGCTCAAACACAGGGAGTGGATTTTTCAATAGATGATAAAATAAAAATAGCAGAATCTTTAGGTAGTTTAGGAGTTGATTATATCGAAGGAGGTTGGCCAGGTGCCAATCCAACAGACACAGAATTTTTTCAAAAAAAAATTAATATTAAAAAATCAATTTTAACTGCTTTTGGGATGACAAAAAAATCTGGAAGAAGTGCAGATAATGATCCAGGTTTGTCAGCTTTGCTAAATTCTAAAGCACCAGCTATTTGTTTAGTAGGAAAATCATGGGATTTTCATGTTGATGTAGCTCTAGGAATTACAAATGATGAAAACCTAGAAAATATTAAAGAAAGCACAAAACATTTTGTTAAAAAAAATAAAGAATTCATGTTTGACGCTGAGCACTTTTTTGATGGTTATAAAAATAATAAAGAATACGCTATATCATGTATTAAATCAGCCTATGAAAATGGAGCAAGATGGATAGTTTTATGCGATACAAATGGCGGAACATTACCAACGGAAGTTAAAGAAATTGTTGAAGACGTAATCAAACATGTTCCAGGAAAAAATCTTGGTATACACGCGCATAATGATACTGGAAATGCTGTGGCAAATTCTTTGGCAGCTGTTACAGCAGGAGTACGACAAATTCAAGGAACAATAAATGGATTAGGTGAAAGATGTGGTAATGCAAACTTAATGTCTCTAATCCCAACTTTACATTTAAAAGATTCTTTTTCAAAAAAATTTACAACTGATATAAATAATGAAAGCATTAAAAAACTTACACAATGTTCTAGGCTACTAGATGAAATATTAAACAGGAAGCCCAATCAACACTTGCCTTATGTCGGCGCAGCTGCTTTTTCTCATAAAGGTGGACTACATGTTTCAGCTGTTCAAAAAAATCCAAAAACTTATGAGCACATAAAACCTGAATTAGTTGGCAATGTAAGAAATATAGTTGTTTCTGACCAAGCTGGTAAATCTAACATAATATCTAGATTAAAATCTATTGGAGTGAGTTTTAAAGAAACTGATCCTAAAATAAAAAAATTATTGGAAGAAGTAAAAGATAGAGAGTTTATTGGATATAGTTATGATGGAGCTGACGCATCATTTGAATTATTAGCAAGAAGAGTTATGGGAGAAATACCAAGATATATTTCAATTAACGAATATGATGTTAGTGTTAAAAAAGATAAATCTGGTAAAATTATTTCTTCAGCAAAAGCTCAATTGAAAGTTGATAATAAAGTTGTTGTATGCGAAGGAGAAGGAAACGGACCCGTTCATGCTTTAGACAATGCAATTAGAAATAATGTTGATAAACTTTCAAAATACTCAAAATATTTAAAAGATTTAAAATTAGTAGATTACAAAGTAAGAATATTAAATACAGGAACTGAAGCAGTAACAAGAGTATCAATTGAAAGCACAGACTCTAAAGGAAAAAATTGGTTTACGATTGGTGTTTCTTCAAACATTATAGAAGCATCGTTCAAAGCACTTATTGACAGCTTGGATTATAAACTTTTTAAAGATAATGCTCCTGCTAGTAATTAATGTCCTTTTCTAATATTTCATTTATTTTGCACAAACCTCAACTTTCTGAAAATATAGGAGCATGCGCAAGAGCATTAAGGAATTTTAATTTTAAAAAATTAATAGTAGTTAATCCTAAGCCATCATTTCCTAATGATAAAATTTTTGCAACCTCAGTTGGTGCAAAAGAAATAATTAAAAATACAGCAGTATTAAATAGTTTAGAACCAGCAATAAGAAAAATTGACTACTTGATAGCAACAACATCAAGACCTAGAAATAAAAATATTAAACATATTAAATTAAATGATTTAAAAAAAATTGATTATAATAAAAAAATTGGATTTTTATTTGGTTCAGAAGCATCTGGTTTGTCAAACAATGAAATTAGTTATGCAAATTGTACGATGCAAATTCCTGCCAATCCTAATTATAAATCTTTAAACTTATCTCATAGCGTTATAATTGTAGCTCAATTAGTTTCAAGCTTGATTGAATTAAAAAAAACAAAATATATAAAATCAAATAAAATAAAAAATGCTACCAAAAAAGATATTCATTCAATGGTAAATTTATGTATTAATCACCTTGAAGATAGAAATTTTTTTAAGCCAGCAGAAAAGAAACCTATAATGTTGGAAAATTTAAGAACTATATTTTATAAAATGGATTTATCTGAAAAAGAAACTCGCATTTTATCAAGTGTATTTGCTTGTCTTGCAAAAAAAAGGTAGATTGACATAATTATCAAGATGTTTATAAACCCTCGTACTGAATGACAAAAAGATTAAACTCTAAACACAAAGTAGATAGAAGACTTAAAGTAAATCTATGGGGCAGACCTAAGAGCCCATTCAACTCAAGAGCATATCCTCCTGGCCAACATGGACAAAGCAAATCAGCTAAACCATCAGATTACGGTATACAGTTGCAAGCTAAACAAAAATTAAAATCTTATTATGGAAACATCAATGAAAGACAGTTTAGAAATATTTACAAAAAAGCAATAATGAAAAAGGGAGACTCAGCCGAAAATCTTATTGGACTACTTGAAAGAAGATTAGATGCTGTTGTGTATAGAGCTAAACTTTCAACAACAATATTTGCAGCTAGACAGCTTATTAACCATGGACATGTTCATGTAAATGGAAAAAAAGTAAATATTTCTAGTTATCAACTAAAAGAAGAAGAAACTATAGAAGTTAGAGAAAAATCAAAAAAGCTTGCTTTAATTGATATAGCTCTAGCAAATAAAGAAAGAGAAGTACCCGAGTATTTGCAGCTTGATGAAAAAAATAAAAAAATTAAGTTTGTAAGAATACCAAAATTTGATGAAGTTCCGTACCCAGTAACAATGGAACCAAACCTTGTAATAGAATATTATTCTAGATAGTTGTTGAAACCATTAAAAAAAAATTATCAATTTTTTATTTTTTTATTTTTTTATTTTTTAATAGGTGGATTTTTCAGTATCACAAATGGAATAACTAGTGATGAGTTTGCCGAACAACAAAATTGGCAAATCAATATTTCTGCAATAATTAGTTTTTTAAAAAGTGGTAGTTATGAGAATTTGTTAAATTATGGTGATAGATATCACGGAATTGCATTTCATTATATTAGTCAACCAATACAATTTTTGCTTCACGATCTAGTTTCTAAAATTAATGGACTTAGCAAATTTGGTGGATATTTAGTTTCCAAACATTTGGCTGTTTTTTTAATTTTTACGATTTCAGGAGTATTTTTTTATTTATTATCTTTTAAATTAACAGCTAATAAAAATTTTTCGTTAATTTCCACAATACTTTACTTACTATATCCTTATTTATTAGGGCACGCACAATTTAACCCCAAAGATATTCCTTTTTTATCATTTTGGTTAATTAATTCTTATATTTCATTAACAATAATTGAAAGCTTATTTAAAGGTGAAAAAATAAATAAATACAAGTTATTAACTTTATCTTTCTTAACAGCATTTTTAATAAGTATAAGAATAGTTGGTGTAATTATTCTTTTACAATATGTTATAGGAATAATAGTTTTGTTTAATATTAAAAAAATTGAAATAAAAAATTTTATTATTAAAAATTTATCTATCTCATTTCTTTTTATTATATCGCTTTTATTATTTATATTTATATTGAATCCTATTTTTTGGCACAATCCATTAGAAATTGTTAACTCAATAAATTGGATGAGTAAATATTATAATGATATTTGCACATTAACTCTTGGTACTTGCATGAGATCTTTAAACTTACCTTCAAGTTACTATTTTATATGGTTATTTTTCAAATTACCTATAATTGTTATTTTAGGGATTTCCCTTTTTCCATTTGTGGAAAAAAAAATATTTAATGATAAGTCAAGATGTATTTATTATTCAACTTTATTAATATCATTTTTTGTAATTTTATTTATTTTCATTTTAAAAAATGTAGCGGTCTATGATGAATTAAGACATGTTTTGTTTTTAGTTCCAATTATTTTTTTGTTAGGCCTTGTAAATTTGTATTATTTTAATATTAAAATATTTAATACTTTAGGAATTGCGGTCATATTTTTTTTTATAATGGAAAATATTTCTCTTAACCCTTATCAATACACTTGGCTTAATTCTTTTGCCAAATTTACTGATATAGAGAAGAATTTTGAGATTGATTATTGGGGTGTAAGTAACAAAAATTTATCTAAAAAAATTGTAGATTATTCAAATAATAATTTAGTTGATGAAAATATTTGTCTCTATGGTGACATTTTTGCTAAAGAATTAATTACTAATAAGAAATTTTCATGTTTTAAAAGATACAATCAACTAGATGCTGCAAAAGATAGACCACTTTTTGTTTACAAAAATATGAGACAAGTAAAAAGATCTAACCCAAAAGATTGTGAACTTATTTGGAACGAAACTTATAAATATAGTTTTTATGATAAAAAAATAAGTGTAGGAACAGCTTGGTTTTGTAACTAATTTTCTGTTTCTCTTAATTCTTTTTGGATTTTTTTAATAAATTCATTAATTAATTTTGCGTCTTCTTTAGAGAGGTATCTTTCTTTTTTTACTGCTTTTTTTATTTCTTCACGTAATTTATTAACGCTTTCTTTTCTACCTTCTTTAGAAGATATCGCTTCAATCTTTCCGCCAAATTGTGATATTTTTTTTCCAATTGTAAATTCGTATACCAATATAATTGATATAACCACAACTATCATTTTATAAATAAATTGTTTCACTATTATTCTTTAAAAGATAAATTTTTTTCTTTTAGTGTTTTTTTTAAATCACCATTTTCATACATTTCTTTAACAATATCACATCCACCAACAAATTCTTTTTTAATATAAAGCTGTGGAATTGTCGGCCAATCACTATATTCTTTTATTCCTTGTCTAAGCTCACTACTTTCTAAAACATTAATTCCTTTAAAATTTACTTCTAAAAGTTTAAGAATGTTTGATACAGCCATTGAAAAACCACACTGTGGAGCGTCAGGTGTTCCTTTCATAAAAAGGCATATTTCATTATTATTTAATTCATTGTCTATTATTTCTTTAGTTTTTTGATCCATCTTTCTCCTTTGTTTTTATTGCTAACGCATGCAATTCATTTCCCATTTTACCTTTTAAAGCAGTATATACCATTTTATGTTGTTCAATTTTAGTTTTACCATTAAATTTTGAAGACGTAACTGTAGCAGAATAATGGTTTCCATCGCCAGCTAAATCTTGTATTTCAACCAAAGCATCGGGAATTGATTGTTTGAGTAATTTCTCTATTTCTTTTAAATCCATTGCCATTAGTTTCTCATGTATTCTTTTAACCAATTTTTATTTGATTCAGTTAATTCTTCAATAGTAATATTTAATTTATCTTTAATAACTATGTTTTTTTCTTGGATTATACCAAATTCATCAAAGTAAACAGCATTTTTTTCTAGAATAGATTTTATTTTTGGTAAATCTTTTTTTTCTATCTCAATTAAGTATCTTCCTTGATCTTCTCCAAAAAAATATTCAAAATAATTTATTAAATTTTTTGGATTATTGATTTTAATACCTTTTTTACCTGCAATACACATTTTGGATATAGCTATTAAAACACCGCCTATTGATAGATCGTGTGCCGATTTAATATAGTCTTCATTTATTAATTTTAATATTGTTTCTCCAATATTTTTTTCATTGAACAAATTTATTTCAGGTGGAGGACCTTTTTTTTGATTAAGTATTTCCTTTGCAAAAATGGTTTGATCTATATGTCCTTCAGTTTTTCCAATAAGCAAAACCAAATTATCAACTTTTTTCAAGCCCATTGATATTACTTTTTTATAATTTTTGATGAGTCCTACACCACCTATAGAAGGAGTAGGTTTAATTCCTTTGTCTTTAGTCTCATTATAAAAAGAAACATTGCCAGAAACAATTGGATAATCTAAATATTTACAAGCTTCACCAATACCTTCAAGACACTCAACGAATTCTCCCATATTTTTTTCTTTTTCAGGATTACCAAAATTTAAACAATTTGTTATAGCTAGTGGTTTAGCTCCAACAGAGATCATATTTCTCCAGCTTTCACAAACAACTTGTTTCCCTCCAGTTACAGGATGTGCAAAACAATAATTAGCCGAAGAATCTACTGATGCTGCCACTGCTTTGTTAGTTCCATGAATTCTAACAACACCTGCATCACCACCAGGTTTTTGTATAGTGTCACCCATTACAGTATGATCGTATTGTTGCCATATCCATTCTTTGTTGCAAACATTTGGGCTTGATAAAATTTTTTTTAATACATCTTGGATTTTTAAATTTTTATATAAATCTCTACTGTATTTATTTTTTATTGGTAGTTTAGTTTTTTTCCATTTCCGATTATATTCGGGAGCTCTTTCAGCTAATAGATCAATTGGTATATCTGCAACTTTATTTTTTTCAAAATATAATTCTATTTTATTTGATTTTGTTGTTTTTCCAATAATTGCAAAATCCAAATTCCATTTGTCAAAAATTTTTTTTGCTTTATTTTCCTTTCCATTTTCTAAAATTATAAGCATTCTTTCTTGACTTTCCGAAAGCATAATTTCGTATGGGCTCATATTAGATTCTCTACAAGGAACTTTATCTAAATTTAGTTCTATTCCCAATTTTCCTTTTGAGGCCATTTCAATGCTTGAAGAAGTCAGACCAGCTGCACCCATGTCTTGAATAGAAATTATAGAATCATCAGACATTAATTCCAAACAAGCTTCCAATAAAAGTTTTTCAGTAAAAGGATCACCAACTTGTACGGTAGGTTTTTTTTCTTCAATCTGATCATCAAAAACCGCTGATGCCATACTTGCACCATGTATTCCATCTCTTCCCGTCTTTGATCCAACATAAATTACTGGTTTGTTTAATCCGGCGGCTTTAGAATAAAAAATCTTATTTTTTTTAACCAATCCTAGTGTCATGGCGTTAACCAATATGTTTCCATTATAAGATTCATCGAAACTAGTTTGACCCGCTATAGTTGGAATCCCCATGCAATTTCCATAACCACCAATTCCATGCACAACACCTCTTAGTAAATTTTTAGTTTTCTTATGCTGTGGTGAACCAAAGTGTATAGAATTTAAATTAGCTATAGGACGAGCACCCATTGTGAAAACATCTCTCATTATTCCTCCAACCCCAGTAGCTGCGCCTTGATAAGGCTCAATAAAAGAAGGATGATTATGACTTTCAATTTTGAAAACTATTGCATCTTCATCATCAATATCAACAATACCTGCATTTTCACCAGGCCCTTGTATTACTTTTTTTCCTGAGGTTGGAAGTTTTTTTAAATGAACTTTTGAAGATTTATAGGAACAATGTTCATTCCACATTGCAGAAAATAAACCTAGTTCAGTTATATTTGGAACCCTTTTTAGCAAATTACAAATTTCTTTAAACTCAGTTTTTTTCAATCCGTGATCTACTGCAATTTTTTCATTAACTATCATTATTTAATATTATTCAATAAATTTTCAAAAAAAATACTACCATCATCACCAGATAAATATTTTTCTATCATTCTTTCAGGATGGGGCATCATACCTAATATA